>CAYWBC010000328.1:0-1512 GCA_964456285.1 uncultured Bacteroidales bacterium | reverse complement strand
TTATTACACCTTCAATCAAAAGTCAACCGGAGATCCCTTTATCATTTATGAGAGGAACCAAGTTTTTTAAATGCCAGAATACTATTTCAATTGAATTTTAAAAGAGCGTCCCGCCTCCCGATTGGGCAAAATAATTGCAGTTTTCAATTCACTAACCTGTAAACGTAACAAAGTGATTTATAAACTTTATACTCTTGTGATTTTCCCCCTAGAAGAGAGCTTATAATCAATGTTCGTTATTCGTCGCAAGTTGTGCGCCAAACCATTACCATAAAACCTCTGGTTTTTTCCATTGAACCCATAACTATCGTGTACTTGACTATTCTCATTGAACGCATCTAATAATTTCTCAATTTGGTTATCTGAAAGCCTGTCTATATAAGGTAATAATTCAGCCAGCTTGTTAGCGCCATCATAACTTTGACAGCTTTTAACTGCATTTATGTACGCGTTAAGCATTGGTTCTTTCTTTATCAGGATTTTCACTATTTCAGTAGGCGCTGATTCCCATGTACATGATAGAGCTTGAAATTTTCCTATAAAACCGTATGGGTCTTTACCAAGCTTTACTGAAATTATTGGAACACCGCGACCAAAAGCAAACCCTACTTCTTGGTCAGTCCAGAGGCTATCATGAAATTCATCTGTCAATAGCGCAACAAATGAATCCATGGTATGGAGTGCATTTTCAATCTCATTTTGCCACTCTTTTGTAGGGTGAATATCTTCATGGGCCACAAAGCAAGATACACCAAAAAGTTTTAAGTTGACTTTCAACTCAGAAGTTTCCTTTTTAACTTCAGCTTTATGACTAAGAAAAACACGGAAGCAATTCTTATCCCATATCCGGTCCGCTACGGGGTCTGGAATGACTCTACTATGAGTTACTAATAGACCAGAATCTTTACGCCAATCATGGTCATCAGGAACTTCCATTTCAAAAAAAACTTCTTCAATGTATTCATTTTGTATATCATGAACCTGATTAAGCCCTTCCCTGATTTGGGATTGTAATTCCGCTTTTTCATTTACTGTGTTTAGATAGATTGATTCAGGAATGGCCAGATAGAGTGCATGCCCATAAGTGCCACCATTCCAACCGTCGTAACTCCATTCAGCGCGGACTCTAGTTTTTGAATTAACAATGATTTCCTGTAATAGTCTTTTGCCTTCTTTAGCATAATATTTCGAGAGCGTTGCTAAATAACGATCAATATTTTTGGGGAGCTCAAAATTTGTTTGCTGCCCATTCATAATCGATAGCCTTATTTGTGCTTACAATATCGTGTCTAATCGCGGTACTGACTACATCAGCACCGCGATTCACGGCGGCGAAGCCGCCGTGAACGTCTTTCTCACCTGACGGTGTGGAGCGTAGCGGAACTCCGGTCAGGTGCAGAAAAAGGTTCTGCATTTTCCTGCCTCCACAGTTGAATGCGAGAGGACCTGTCTGTCACCTTATCTTTTTGCTTCTTTCTAAGATCCAATCGAACCTGATCGTCGTCAGATTCT
>CAYWBC010000327.1:0-1526 GCA_964456285.1 uncultured Bacteroidales bacterium | reverse complement strand
TTAAATTCAGGTGATTCCGGTGCCGAGTTTGAATATTTTTATACCTGTAACTTCGTTTTTAAAAATATTACAAATGAGGAACAGTCAGCAACAATGGGTTTTCCATTTAATTATGCCAGGATAGCTGATGATTTTGTTTCTGAAAATCCTTTGAATAATTGGGAAATGAGTGTCAATGATAATATTGTAGCAACAAAAGAATATAAACATGGTACTAATACCGAAATGCCTGAGGTCCAATATGATGGAGTAATGATTTATGATGCAGTATTCCTTCCGGGTGAAACCAAAAGTGTTCAATGTACTTTCTCTATGAATGATATTGGTTCTGGAAATGCCGGATTCTGGACTTTTGGGCCTTTTAATGTCGGCTATATTTTAAATTCCGGTATGACATGGGCATCTGTTATAAATGAAGGTATTGTTAAAGTTGTATTCGATTTTCCTACATCCTTGATCAATATTTTAAAAATTGAACCTTCTGAATATATCCTTGAAAATAAAGATAATTCTGTTATTAGTTTCAAATTCAAAAACTATAAACCAGAAAATGATATAAAACTGGTTTTTGAATTAAAGAAATATAATAATGCAAAAACTGCTGAAATACTTTCTTTGATAAATCCATGGATTGAAGCAAAAGAATCCAAATGGTTATCTTTATTTGCTATCCAATACATATATGGCATTCCAGATAATCCATTGCTATATGACTCTATGCGCAGAGCATTATATATTACAGCAAATTATAGTTATTTTAATGGAAATTACTGGAATGCGCTTAGTTATTATTCAGCAGCTCTTGGATATATAATCAAGAAAAATTATGACTCCAGTTATGAAGCAGATCTTTTGCCGGATTCAAGATTTGATCATTTGCTTGATCAATACACAAATAGCGGCTGGATAGATGTATCAGCAAATGATTATCCTGGGTATTTTGCTGCATATAATATTGCATGCTGTTATGCGCTTATTGCTGTTGAAGAAATGAATAAAATGAAGGAAACAAATGTCAAATATAATTATCAATATACAATTGATAAAGCCTTTAAATGGCTGAATTTGTCATTGATGATGAATAAAAACGCAATTCTACCAATAATGAAAAAGGATACTGATTTAACTATTTGTAAGGAAATGGAACCAGAGAAATTCAATGCGTTGTCGAAATAAATAATATATTGAAAAAATTTTTGAAATTAATTGACATAAATTTATTATTAAGATAGCATTCTTATAACAGGATGGAACACGACACGTTATAGACGTGTCCTTTTTTTTGCCCGGAGAGCTGCATTGCCCAGAAAGGTAAGCCTTAATGAGTAAATACCCGCACTGCCCAATCCTCACCTTAAATGAAAACGGATATTTCCGGGAACACCAGGCAGCAGCAATTGTGTTACGTAAACCTGGTAAACGGTATTCAGCCAAAAAGTGTTTCCGCTGAATAAATAGCCGCCCGCTCCCCCCCGGCCGGCTTACGCGATCTGACCACTAAATTTGGTGGTCAGACGCTATCGCCC
>CAYWBC010000326.1:0-1533 GCA_964456285.1 uncultured Bacteroidales bacterium | reverse complement strand
AATAGATGGATATCCTACATCACGGTTAAACTCCGATGTCTGTGTCTGCACTGGTAAAATTGTTCTAATCAAACTTGCGGAACTAACTTCATAGCAACTAATTTTCTTATATCCCTTTCGTTTGGTTTTGTATCCACGTTCCCCCATCTTTTTGCCAATTGTAGGTACATTTATCCGCTTCGAAAATTCCGGGAACTCTTTTGTCAATGCAGAAACAAAATCCAGATTTGATAAGTAGTACACATCCTGTTCATAGTTGGATGGTTTAAATATTGATCCTAAATTAAATCCACATCTGATTTTAAATGAGGGAGTAGAGTGATACCACTTCAAAGGCATTTTTGATACCACATGTATTTTGGATTAGATTTCCTTTTTTCAACTCCCCGCTGCTATTGGAAGGGAAATTGCCTAAAAAAAAGAAGATTTAAGGTGGTATCATTTTTCCCCGTTAAGTGGTATCATTTGTATTCTCTGTTATAAAATGGTCATCTGTTTCATATAATTCAATGAGCATTTCACTAATCCTTTCTTCGAGATCATCATATTTATATGCTCTAATGTCGTACAAGAACTTAGCAATTGAGAAAGGATGATATACGAGGACCTCTCTTATAACTTTTAATGCAGCATTCTTTCTTTCCCGATTGAAGTACATGATATAGTCATGTTCAAGGTTTACAATATCTTTAAAATGAATAGTTTCACCCTTATTGTATTCCTTCCGATGTTTAAGCGAAATCCTTATTATACGTAGTTCTTCCTTGAAATTGAACTCTTCTGCTATTGAATCGATGTCATCTGGAAGATTATCAGCAATGTACCAAATTGTTTCTTTGATTCTTTCCGGAAATTCTTTCTGAAGTCGAATTAAAGTTTCACTACGTTTAGTGTTTTTATACGATATAAGTTCATCAACTAATTCATCATATGCTTTTTCCTTATTTGGGGATTTCTGATATTTTGAGCCAAGTAGATTTTTATTATCATCTTCTATATTTGAGATATTCTGATCATTGTCTTTATTATGGCTTGGTGTGATATTAATATCACTCAAATACCCTAATTGCTTCAATTTAGTGATCCCAATATTTACTGTTCTTCTATTAATTTCTAATTTATCCGCAATCTGTTGCTGTGATAATTTTATCACACTCAAGTCCGTAATATGTAAATAAAGTATTTGAAGTTCAGCAAGAGTTAGTTCATTACTTATCTTCATGAAATCATTTGTGAATTCCTTGATATCAATTGTTTCAAATGAATTAGTTTCCCTCTTAAAATTTGTTTTAAAACTTATACCTTTGCAATCTTGGTTATACGCTTGAAACTCTTCATCGAAATATACTTCTATCTTAATATTGTTTGAAATGTTTTCATTATAAAAATCTTTTTTAGTCAATGAATGAGGCATGGGGTAATTTTCACCAAGAACCAAATTTAATGCACGTAGTATATTACTTTTACCTGCACTATTTGCACCTACCAATCCAAAAAGTTTTTTAAATTCTATTTCAATTTTTTTTATTGAGC
>CAYWBC010000325.1:0-1537 GCA_964456285.1 uncultured Bacteroidales bacterium | reverse complement strand
TAAACTTGCTTATTAATTAAAGGGAAGGGGTTATATGATTAGAAAAAAGAGGATTTCTGTATTGGTAGTTTTATTTATACTCGCATTCATTTCCACTATTAATTTAGACTATAATGATGATCTAAGAAATTTAAATGATAATTTTGATAATTTAAAAAGTGCGGGCTATTATAATCCTGATCCCTTCTATATCGATGATTCGGAAACTGGGGTAGGTGCTCAAAATTGGACTTGGGCTGTAAGCCAAGCTTGGTGTTCTGGTTCGGGAACTTGGAGTGATCCTTATGTTATTGAAGATGTAGTGATAAATACTACTACTCCCGGCACTCGAATTGAAATTAGAAATTCTAATGTTCCCTTTATTATGAGAAATTGTACTTTATATAATGTCGGAATGAGCAATGTTATTAAATTTGAAAATGTTAGCAATGCTACACTTTATAATAATACAATTGCCGGAAGTTCAGATAATTATGGATTATATATTGATCATGGCTCAAATAATACAATAACTAATAATACTATAAGGGATAATAAAAACGGGATTCGACTTTATGCTACCGATAATAATACTATCTCGAATAATTATTTTAAAGATCAAGGTACCAATGCGATTACAGGTTATTATACCGGAAGTGATTATTCTGATAATAACACAATTGATGGGAATCTAATAACTGGTGGTTCAACAGGGATTAGTTTCACCTATGGATATGATAATATAATAAAAAATAACAATATCACAGATCTTATTGGAAGTAGTGGGACTGGAATCTTCGTAACGCATCATGGAAGGTACCAGATCGTTGGGAATCAATTAATTAACATTGAAGGCACAGGAATTGATAGTGATTCAAGTGATTACAATAATATTTCACAGAATACTCTCCTTAATATTGGAGGTAGAGGGATTTGGATCGAATATTGCGAATATCTCACTTTAAAGAATAATACTATGAACAATAGTGGACTTGACTTATTGAAAGCTAGTAGTACTAGTCATATAGAAGAAATTGACTCGCATGATATAGATACATCAAATAAAATAAATGGAAAGACCTTATATTATTATAAACACGTAAACAATCTCGGAAGCTCTGATTTTATTAATGCAGGGCAAATAATCTTAGTTGATTGCAATGATTCAATTATCTCAGACCAAGAGTTATCCAATGGAACACAAGGTATAATAACTTTTAGCTCCTATAATAATATTATAGAAAATACTAATATTAGTAGTAATTATCGTCAAGGTATTTATCTATGGGAAAGTATAAATACAACAATTAAGAGTAGTTCAATAAATAATAATGGTGTGACAGGAATTTATGTTCTTAGAGGGGGATTTAATAATTTTTCATACAATGTTTTTATAAATAATTCTGGGAATGGAATTGAAGTCTCAACAGATTCTCCCAATAATACGATATCTGAAAACTCTATTAGCGGTAATGGGGGCGATGGAATAGACATTCGAGGGGATAATGCCACTATATCTTATAATAACATTTCGAGTAATTTAATTGATGGAATCTAT
>CAYWBC010000324.1:0-1559 GCA_964456285.1 uncultured Bacteroidales bacterium | reverse complement strand
CAGTTAGATGAAATTAATTGGACAAATAGAATCCGGGATAATAAATAATTTATAGATTATTTAATACATAGATTTCTAAATGACTACGCCACCACCTAACACGGTAAATGCTTTTTTGCAGGGCTGTTAGGGGGCATTAAACAAAACGTGATCGAAATAGATATCCTTTCAGTTTTGATTATTTACTGACTAAAGATTGACATTATTTTAATCAATAATTAAACAGACTATGTTAGAAATTCCCGAATCAAAAACATATTTGATAATGCATATTATCAGCGTAGTATAAACAGTATTTCTCCTCTTGATGACAATTTTGATGAACTGTTTTTTGACAACATTATTAAGAGTACAACAAAAGACATCTCTCTCAAGGCTCTACTTGCCACAGAACAGCGTATCCCGGGTATTGGTAATGGTGTTTTGCAAGATATTTTGTTCAACGCCAGTCTTCATCCTAAACGCAAAAAATCTACTTTATCTGATTTTCACAAAGCTGAACTGTTTCATAGTCTAAAGATAACGCTGCAAAATATGACCGATAAACGAGGACGTGATACAGAAAAAGACTTTTATGGACATGCAGGACAATACAAGACAATACTATCAAAAAATACTTTTAAAAATCCCTGCCAAAATTGTGGTAATAAAATTGTCAAAGAGGCATATCTCGGTGGTGCAGTATATTTTTGTCCAATTTGTCAGAAATAATAAGATCGTAAATTCATAAACCTGATTCCCTTTCACAACTGCCCTGGTATCTACCATGGCAGAATAACCTGCAAAATGCAACCTGCAACCTGCAACACTTACTAACCACAGAGTAACTCAGATTTTTTCAAAGAGCATCACGGATTTTGTTCATATTTCATACAGGCTATAATAAATCCCTCACTTTCAGCGTTTAATAGTTTTATTATATGGTTACATAATGGCCATAAGATTAAAATATCAAATCTATTCCCTGCTACTGGCATCACTTGTTTTTACTACACGTTGTGAAGATTCAGTATCACCTGTATTCCCAAACTATACCGGTCAAAAAGGAATTGTTTATGATATTGAGGGAAATGAATATAAGACAATAGGTATTGGTACACAGATATGGATGGCTGAGAATCTTAAGACCACTTTGTATAATGATGGCTCACAAATACCGCAGGTATTAAGGGATTCAGTATGGGATTATTTGCATTCGCCGGGATACTGCTGGTATAAGAATGACTCCATTTTTAATAAAAGGTATTACGGGGCTTTATATAATTTCTATGCTGTCGAAACCGGATTGCTCTGTCCTGTTGGGTGGCATGTGCCGTCCAATTCCGACTGGAACATCCTCGAGTCTTTTATCGGTGGCAAAAAAACTGCAGGCGGGAAGTTAAAAGATTACAATTCACCTTTATGGAAAGAGCCCAATCCATGTTTCGCAAATAACTATGATTTTCTTGCTCTCCCCGGAGGATACAGGTATCATTATAAAGGCAATTTTCGGGGAATGGGAGAGATCGGATACTGGTGGACTGGTACACCAAAAGATAAATATGATGGCATTGCATGGT
>CAYWBC010000323.1:0-1561 GCA_964456285.1 uncultured Bacteroidales bacterium | reverse complement strand
ACATTGGAAATTTTAATGCCCCTTTGTAAGAAAATAAGAAATTAACATATCCACCGAAGCATAAGCATTAAAAGAACAGATAGAAAGATTGAAAATGAATGTCCAATTGCCAACTAGTCTTCACTTCGATATTGGATATTTTACAAACATAGAACAAAGCCCTCGGTATGAGAATTAATTATTATTGTAATTATGTTTACAACTTTACGTAACTTTAACAATAGTTGTAATTATAATTAAAACATGAAGGCATTCAATATCCCCGATTCTCTTATTCAACGTGAAAGTTATATTTCACGTATAGAACCATTTATGAGAAAGCAGGTTGCAAAAGTGCTTACAGGCCAGCGGAGAGTAGGGAAAAGCTATATACTTTTTCAATTGATGCAAATTATACTCAGAGATGACCCAAAAGCCAATATCATATATATTAATAAGGAAGATCTTGCTTTTGACAGTATAAAAACTGCTGTAGATCTTAATGGCTATGTAATAAGCCATTCAGACACAAAAAAAGTGAACTATATATTTATTGATGAGATTCAGGAGATCATTGATTTTGAGAAGGCAATCCGGTCTTTATTATTGAATGAGCAAAATGACATTTACATTACCGGTAGTAATGCAAAGATGCTCTCAGGTGAATTAGCAAGTTTATTAGGAGGACGGACTGTTGAATTTAAGGTATACAGCTTATCTTATGTTGAATTTCTTTCTTTTCACAATTTTACTGATTCTGATCAAAGCTTGGCACAATACTTCAAGTATGGAGGGCTACCTTATCTGATAAATTTGAAACTTACAGACGATATAGTATTTGAATACCTGAAAAATATATACACCACTATTGTTTATCGCGATGTTGTTTCCAGGTTCAACATCAGAAGCACGAATTTTCTGGAACGTTTGATTCAGTTTTTAGCAGACAATATTGGAAGTGTTTTTTCTGCAAAGCGCATAAGTGATTTTCTGAAATCACAGAACGTGAATATCGCGCACAATCAGGTACAGATTTTTACCGATTACCTGACAAGTGCATTTTTAATTCACAAAGTAGCGCGCTATGATTTAACAGGAAAGCGCATCTTTGAAACAGGAGAAAAATATTATTTTGAAAACACAGGAATTCGTAATGGTATAATCGGTTACCGGCCTAATGATCAGGCAAAATTGCTGGAAAATATAGTTTATAATCAACTATTGTATAAAGGCTTTGAAGTTAATACAGGATGGCTTGATACAAGAGAAATTGATTTTATTGCCAAAAAAAGTGGTGAAACCATGTATGTTCAGGCAGCACTTCGGTTAGAGAGCGAGAAAACCATTGAGAGGGAATTTGGTAACTTATTAAAAATAAAAGATAATTATACCAAGATGGTTGTTACAATGGACCCTCATTTTGAAAACACCTACGAAGGAATAAAGCATCTTTCTGTCAGGGAATTTTTATTATTATAAAAGAAAGTAAAATTAAACACAAAAAAGGTCAACGTTATTTAGGCATCAACAAACCAGTAACCAGTAACCAGTAACCAGTAACCAGTAACCAGTAACCAGTAAC
>CAYWBC010000322.1:0-1568 GCA_964456285.1 uncultured Bacteroidales bacterium | reverse complement strand
GATCAGAATTTCATCGTTCCCGGGGATTGGTTTGAGTACATCTTGTAGTTGAAACCCGTCGTGCGATCCGTATTTAGTCCATATAATTGCCCTCATAGGTATTCATTAAGATTATTTTGGGACTCTCTTTTAGTGGATATTTTTGCACTCTAATTATTGCTAGTCTGTTCAAGTGCTGAAGGCGTCTGGCAACCAACAATCGCCTGGGCTTCATGAATTAGTTTACTTAAAATCGATACCCAATATTAAATTGGAAAGCGAGGTTAAAACCCAACTCATCAAAGAGATCTTTTTTGGCAAAACTATCATAAGGGATTTCAGACCTCTTGCTATAGCTAAATGTACCAACGCTCATATTAGTACCCATATAGGTATTTTTAAAAGGAACTAGTTGGAAGCCATATCCTCCGTTTAAGAAAAGATAGTTGTATGTTGCAGGGTAATAGGTTTTTCGTGGATTATGAATATAAGACAGACTCGCAATCAGGTACATGTTGAATTTCTTATCTGTTCCATTCGGGAAGTACTTATAATTGAACTCCCCGCTATAAATGTTTTGATCTATACGAATAAACGGATGAACTCCAAACCCCAGTTCCAATTGGCTATTTTCTTTCAAATAAGTTATACTTGGTACTAATCTTATTGGATAAACTTCTCCGTTAAGACTAGAATTTAATGCAAAACCAAACTTACCTTGGGTAGAATCGATTTGAGCTGTGCCGATTAATGATGTCAATCCAAAAATTAATGTAAATAAATAATGTTTCATTCTTTAGTTCTCTTCTTCAAGGATTTTATTTATTCTGTCATACAATCCCTCCAGTTCTGCCCAGAATAAACCATTGTAACCAGTGTTTACAAATTGAACTATTATAGCATCTATATCACTGTTATATCTTGCTATACTGGTATATCCAGGTGACCAACCGGTATGCTCATATTCGTAAATGGAGGAATAAATATCTTGTTCTTTTTCATTAAACAATGTACCATCAATTAAGAAGCGCAAAAATAACCCTACATCTTCAGCCGTTGCTACCATAGCACCTCCAGGTCTGGTATATTCATTGGATTTTAAATCTGGATCATATCCTTTATAATATCCACTCATTACATCATTTGAATCAACTTCGTTATAAAGACTATATGTGTTCAATAAACCGAGTGGAATCAGAATCTCATTTTTGATATATTCATGGTATGAATAGCCCAAATTTCTATTTAAAACCTCTCCAATTAAAAGGTAGTTTGTGTTAGAATATTGGTATCGTTTATTAGGTTTAAATTCAGCTGGCTGATCAAAAATCAGCGCTGCAGTAGATAAATATGGCACATTTGGATCACTTTTTTCGAAGTCAGGAAGGTATATGAAGTCAGGGATGCCGCTTTGGTGTTGTACCATCATTTTAAGGGTAATTTCATCAGCATATTCAATTCTGCCTTCAACCTCGGGGATGAGCTCTACGAGTGTACTGCTTAATGAAAGGCGTTGATCAGCAACTAGTTTTGCCACGGCCGCCGCTTCATAAAGCTTACTAATACTTGCAATTTTGAACAATGAATGA
>CAYWBC010000321.1:0-1573 GCA_964456285.1 uncultured Bacteroidales bacterium | reverse complement strand
GATGGGAACCGGTTAAGAACATACCTATCGGGATACATCTTGTTGTTGATGGATTAAGTATGAGCATGTTAATTATCATAAACCTAATTGGATTCCTTGCAGGATTATATTCCATACCATATATGAAGAAATATACCGGCGAAAACTATTTCTTCGCTTTATTCTCTTTGATGGTAGCAGGAATGAATGGAGTTGTAATAACAGGCGATCTCTTTAATCTCTTTGTGTTTCTTGAAATATCAGTTATTTCATCCTACGCTCTGGTTGATTTTGGCAGTTCCAGAGACGAACTGTAAGCGTCTTTCAAATACCAGGTGCTTGGTGGAATTGCTTCGCTTATGATACTATTTGCTCTTGCTATTACATTCTGGTACACAAGCACTTTGAACATAGCAGACATTTCTCAACTTTTAAGCAAAGCTCCAGCAGGAAAGCTCACCATTTTTATAGAATTATTTTTTATTGCCGGATTTGGCCTGAAAGCAGCTTTGATCCCATTCCATGCATGGTTACCAGATGCTCACTCATCGGCACCTTCACCAATTTCAGCGATGCTTTCCGGGGTGCTTATTAAAGCAATTGGTATTTATGCACTCCTGAGACTATTCTTTAATATGTTCCAGTTGTCATTGGAAATTAGTCTGGTTCTAATAACAATAGGCGTATTATCAATGGTAATTGGTGTTATACTGGCAATCGGGCAGTGGGATATGAAACGGCTCCTTGCTTATTCAAGTATCAGCCAGGTAGGTTATGTTGTTATGGCTGCAGGTATGGCAATGAATATTCTGGTTAAAGGAGGAGACAAGGGGATAGCGATACTTGCTCTTTCAGGTGGTCTATTTCATATGTTTAATCACTCCGTTTTTAAAGGACTTCTATTCCTTACTGCCGGCTCTGTTGAATATGCTACAGGAACCCGCAACCTGAAGGAATTAGGAGGTTTGTCTGAGTATCTGCCTGTCACTTCAGCTACCTCCTTCGGAGCATCAATGTCAATTGCCGGAATCCCTCCTTTTAATGGCTTCTTCAGCAAACTGATAATAATAATTGCTGCTGTACAGGGCCGTTTCTATCTGCTTGCCCTGCTCGCAGTTATAGTAAGTATTTTCACCCTCTCAACCTTTATGAAAGTACAGAGGTATGCATTTCTTGATAAATTCAAAAAGACCAAAATCCTGAATATCAAAGAAGTACCCTTTCTAATGTGTTTCTCAATGATTATCCTTGCACTGCTTTGTCTGGTCATGAGTTTGATGGTAATACCAGGTATAAGGGATATGTTCCTCTCCCCCGCTGTTAACTCGCTTATGTCAATCATTATATAAATATTTACAAATGAATACTGTTATATATTTCATAATGTGCTTTGTAACATGGATGCTTCTGACTGGAAGGTTTTACTGGCAGAATTTGATAGCCGGAGCTGTTGTCTCTTTAATAACCACCTTGATTTTTTCGAAATATTTTAAGATTGATACCAGAAAGCTTCTGAATCCCATTAGATACTTTTGGCTGATTGTATATATACTTTATTTTACCTGGGAATGTGTAAAGGCCAATTTTGATGTGG
>CAYWBC010000320.1:0-1574 GCA_964456285.1 uncultured Bacteroidales bacterium | reverse complement strand
GGTAATATGGAGAAGCAGCGTTTGTAACACCTCCGTGCTTAAAATTTTCCAGAAAATAACTCTTTTTTTCTGTACTAGTTAAATAGCGTGGAAAATACCCATATTTATTATTGAAATCAAACTCGCATTTAGTAAGATCCTGAGAATAGAACTTTATAGGCAATAAGGTAAGAGTGAATGTAAGAATTATCTTTGAAATTGCATACTTACCGGACTTTTTAGAATTGTATATCTTCATCTCGATGCTTTTTTATGGATTTGGCTGAATCGTACACTTTATTTTTCCCAAGATTTTGGATGAGTCCTATTGTTATTAACAAATTTTGGTATGAATCCCTGATTCCCATTTCATTAACAAACTTTTCCTTGATACTTACTCCGACTTTTAGTATAATGGCATTATATATCCCTGAATGGTTTATATACTTGTAAGTAAAATAAACAGCAGGCTGCACCCAGCTTCGTTTATAAGTATAATCTTCAGTTAGATTGTAGGTGTAATTTTGAGTACGTTGATAATTTAGATATAGCGGAAATAAAATGTACTCCATTCCCAGACCCAGTGAAAATCCTTGATTCTTTGTAAAGGAAAGGCTTGACATTGGGCCGAAGTTATACTCCAGGAATAAGGGCAAAGCAACATTCCCAATTCCTATATCTTCATTGTTTCTACCATAGGCAATGGTGATTCCCAGGTTAGGAAACATACTAATTGAAAAGGAGGAATTCTTATTGAATTCAATTAAATTAAGTCTTATCTGATAGGCAACTGATCCACCAATACCAGCAAGAGACCTTTTTTCGTATTGTCCGTTTGGCGTCAACACCATTTCATTGTAATCATTATTGATATCATCGCCAATATAACTTACATCATATTGAGGCAGAAGAGCTGTGGGTCCAAAAAAATATTCAGCACTCAATACACGAAAAACATATATCCTTTTATCTGGATCATTTCCTCTTACTATAGAAAAAGAAAACTGAAGTACGAGAAATAAAAAGATTAATCGCATCTATTTTAATTAAAGTTATTTTTACTTGATTTCAGGGCCTTAATAATTATATCATTCAATACGACTGATTGAATAATATGTTCCATTGCTTTCATCTAAATTAATTTCATACTAATTTAACTAAAACTATTCTTGTATCAAATAAGTTGATACGATTGATAATAATAATACCCGATATTGATTTATATCAGATCGTCACCTAGGTAAAAGCTTACACAATAAACAATAGAAAAGGATATGTAGCAACAATATCACACCCATTTCGCTTCTTTCAGTCGCAAAAAGAGTGTAGCCCGCGGAATTATTACAGACAGCCCCTCTCCTTCTCCTCATTGGAAAATTATACCTGAGAGTTTTATAACGGAATGTCTATATAGACAATCAAAGCTGCTTTAACATAATGCACATACATTATAGGACAAACGCAGAGAAATCGCGGCCACGTGTGGTTAACATAAAATCAGTACTAAGACACCGCGCCAGCGTTGCTCTGAGTACGGCAAAGATTTTATGTTAAAGCGATTTCTCTGTATCCTTTCCGTGATACAAATAATCTTT
>CAYWBC010000319.1:0-1574 GCA_964456285.1 uncultured Bacteroidales bacterium | reverse complement strand
CGTGATGAAAAGGTTGTGAATTACTTTGAGTTATCGGACTACTTAACTACAATCAATAAGAAGGTCAGATTTGAAGGATTTGAAATTACCTGGGTTCTCACCCTACCTAAGCAAAGATTCCCAGAACTTACAGAGGAACTATTAGAAATCAACAATGGCGCCTTTAACGGTATTATTTTGGTTGATGGGATAACGACCAACGATAGAACAAACAAGTTCGACACATTTAGTCAATTTTATAACGTTCAGGTTAACATACTAGGTATGAAGCCGGAGCTGTCAATTGATCGCCAGAACATTGTAAAAATATCAGATAACCTTATGCGGTCCTATAAGATGCTCCCAGAGGTTATTACAGAGGATATCTTGGAGGAGGTCAACAAGCATCTAAATGATTTTGGTCTTCTTGATGATGAGGAGATCAAGAATGTGATTCTAAGGCACATCGTTAAAACCTACCCTTTCATTCTCCCGTGCCTTTTCAAGACAAAAGATAAGGATCTTCTTTCAGTATTTCGTTTCGATACTATTGGTTTCAAGTATGGTTCGGATGTGACAATTGCTGGCTTTATTGATACACAGACATTGTCATTTTCTATCGCAAGTTTTCAGTTCAGGGATTTTAGTCCATTTCAGAAATATGCTCTTTGGGCCAAAGCTGTAGACTCAGAGGAAATACAAATTGAAGATCAAGAAATCAGGATGAGAACAAAGCCAGGTTTGTTTGATATAGCTCTCGCTATGGACCATATAAATATCAAGCATAATACAATCTTCATCAAAACCGACAAATGGCCGGAATCTCTAGGAATGTACGATTTTACCACGGGTCTTTTCCCATTTGTTCCGGAGCACCTTTTTGAGATACTGAAAACTAATTCGGAGTCCAAACAACTTACTTCGAGATCATTGCTGTTTCATACATTCGGAAATACACTCACTGGCCTAACTTCAGTCGACCCGTTACGAGTAGACCCTAGGCTTGGCATCTCTGATATTGAAGAAAGTGGCTTTAATAAAAAAGAAAGGAGCAGAGTTAGGCGGTTTGGTAAATTCAAGGACAATATTTGGTTTCCCGAGTTATTTGGTCACTCATGGGAGTCGATGCCTCAAAACACAAAAAAGGATTTTTTTCTCTTCTGTTTTATTGATCCCATAGCAATGTCCCAAGAAGAGAAACGCGAACTGGAGAATTATTCAGGGAGTGAACCGGAGTACTACAAGGGAGTTAACACAGGTTGGAGCATTCTTTTTCTTGGGTGTTCGTCACGCTTTGTTATAGTTCCTGGCAAAGCGAATCGCCTAGAATTGGTAGCGAAAATAAATCTGGAGTTTTGGGAAAAATATCATGAATATGAATTTTGTTTTTTGGATGGAACGAAAGTAGCGAATGAGTAGAGATCATATAACAAACGCATTAAGTCGGATTGCAATTACGCTGCGCTACATTGCAACCGCTTATGCGTAGCGTTCACGGCGGCTTCGCCGCCGTGAATCGCGGTGCTGACTACGTCAAGCCCCTTGTCCCGTCGCTACGCGCCAGAACAAGGTACTTGACCGGACACCGGAAACCG
>CAYWBC010000318.1:0-1583 GCA_964456285.1 uncultured Bacteroidales bacterium | reverse complement strand
AGTTTTATTAAGATGCAAAGCATATTGCCAAAGCTACAATTCAAAAAGTCAATTTTCTTATGAACTGGAACATGAAACATTTTGTTAAAATTCTTCGTATTTAAAAATTTATACTGTAAGTAGGTTATTTTGCAATAGTGCCAAAGAAATCAGGATTTCTAGCGAAATTCTTAAAGAACCTGACAACGAAAACAAAAGAAAAAATATGCTGAAAAGTACATCAATGATATTGATAGATTAAGGAATACATATGCATACTTATGTTTTAATAACAAATAACGGATATGAGTAAACTAAAATTATTAAATTATATAACTGTTGCAATTCTATTGATGGTTGTTCAACAGATCAAGTCTCAAGATAAAGTATTCATACCAGATCCTAATTTCCGTGACTTTATTAATGCGGCTTATCCTGATTGTATGGATGTCTCGGGTGATAGTTTATTTACTGATTCAGCTGCTATGCAAACAGGAGTTTTCGATTGCTATCATCAAGAAATAAGCAACTTAACCGGAGTTGAACATTTTACAAATATATCAGAACTTAAATGTCACTATAACAATTTAACAACTCTGCCCGATCTGTCAGATCTCACTGCTTTAACCAATCTCAGTTGTCAAGGTAATCAATTAGAAAGTTTACCTGATTTGTCATCCAATATACTGCTTACCATTTTATATTGTACCAATAATAATTTATCCAGTCTACCTGACCTATCTGCAAATACTCTTTTAACTACTGTTAAATGTTCCAATAATCAATTAGCAGTGCTACCCGATCTTTCATCTAATACTGAATTAGCCCAACTTTTTTGTAACAATAATTTATTTAAGAGCTTACCTGACCTTTCTGCAAACACAGCTTTAACTGCTCTTTATTGTTCCAATAATCAATTATCCAGACTTCCTTATCTCTCAAACTTATCCTCTTTAAAGTACGTGGATTTGAGAAATAATAAATTAGACTTTTCAGATGCAAAGGCTTTACAAATACTTGATACTTTAGATAGTTTGGGAGGTTTTTATTATGAACCTCAGAATCCTTTTGGTGAACCTTCAGATACAATATTAAATATAGGTGATCCAATAATTTTCAGCATAGCTAGTCAGGATTCTGCAACTGGTTATCAATGGTTTCGAAACGGTATTGCAATTGAGAATGCTTTTGACACTTCATTAATAATTTCAAATATTAGTGCTATAGATATGGGAATCTATACTTGTAAATCGTATGGCACTTCATTACAAAGTCCCCCCATGAATCATGGGCCAGGTATCGTTGAATTCATTTCAATGCCCAAGACACTTTGCATTGAAACACTTAGTACCATTTACGACACGGCATGTTATAGCTACACCTCCCCTAGTGGCCTTTATACATGGGAATTGAGTGGAACTTATACCGATACATTACAAAATTCATCAGGATGCGATAGTATACTTACAATTGAACTTACAGTCAGAGGAGGCGATAATCCACTTCCATGTATTGATAGTACAGCACTTCCAAATAATATTACTACATTTCTATCTTGATATACATTCTTAATCAAGCAGTTTGGTTAAATTCTCATAAATTGA
>CAYWBC010000317.1:0-1587 GCA_964456285.1 uncultured Bacteroidales bacterium | reverse complement strand
GAAGCAGTTGGGAGGGGAATACATGGACCCGTGCAGCTGTTGGACACGCATTTCCTGAGTTTTGGGGTTACATCGTTGATGGTATTTTCCAGACCCAGGAAGAAGCCGATGCCTATCCAAAAGCTTTTGGAGCAACCGGAACTTATAATAAGGCCGGACATTACAAATACCGTGATGTCAATGGAGATGGCGTTATTAACACAGATGATATGACATGGATTGGTAGTCCGCATCCGGATTTAACTGGTGGTGTAAATTTTGATCTGGGTTACAAAAATTTTAATCTTAATATATTCTTATATGGATGGTATGGTAATAAATTATGCTGGGCAAGTAGCAAATTTACTAACTTCTCCTACACTTCGGGTAATAGGAGCAAAGACCGTCTTTACAATTCATGGGGAAGCCCCTACCTTGAAGACAATGCGGATGCCAAATTGCCGATGGCTGATCTTGAGACTGGATCTATGGAAAGTTCATCACAGTACATCTATGATGCTTCTTTTCTAAGGCTTCAAAATCTTCAACTTGGGTACACCCTGCCGCAAAAAGTACTTTCCAGGCTTAAATTAAGCAATTTGAATATTTATGTGCAGGCAGTAAATTTATTTACCATTACCAAGTACCCGGGCCTTGATCCTGAGAATAATAATACTGGCACTAGGAAGGGTATTGATACTGACGATTGGCCACATGCAAAACAATTGATGTTCGGCTTAAGTCTGACACTTTAATAGTATCAAATTAATTATTTAAACAATTAAACGTAAATATTATGAAAAAAGGAATATTAATTGCTATAAGTTTAGTAATATTTATAGCCTTAACGTGCTGTGAAGATTTTTTGACAAAGGATCCTCAAGGAGTAGCATTTCAAAGTTCATTTTTAAATGAAAATGGGATCGATGCATTGCTTACCGCTGCATACAGAGGGCTTAACGGTTGGCCTACACATAGTGGTTACGCGTTTGGTTCTGGTCCCACAAACTGGCTTTTTGGTTCAGCTGCATCCGATGATTGTCATCCTGGATCTTATGCTAATAATCCTTATGTGGATCAAATCGGTCAATACAATCTTATGACGGACAGTCGCTACATAAACAACCGGTGGCAACTTGATTACGAATCGATTGAGCGTGCCAATGATGTTTTAAGAATGGTTAAGCTAACAAAAGGAGTATCTGAAGACAAGCTCACAAATTTCAAAGCTCAGGCAACGTTTCTAAGGGCATATTTTCATTTTGAACTAATTAGAGTTTTTAAAAACATCCCTTACATTACTGAGGATTTAGAAGATCCCACAAAAGTACCTAACAACGTTGATGTATATCCTAATATTGTGGCTGACCTGCTATATGCCATCGATAATTTACCTCCAACACAGACAGACGTTGGAAGGTGCACAAAATACGCCGCCATGGCTGTATTGGCAAGAGTATATCTTTTCATGCACGATTATCCTGCTGCAAAAATACAACTGGATGCCATCATCAATAGCCAAATGTTTCAGTTGGTAGACAGCTATCACGACAATTACAGGATTGCAACTGAAAACAATAGGGAGTCCATCTTCGAGATACAGGCTGC
>CAYWBC010000316.1:0-1612 GCA_964456285.1 uncultured Bacteroidales bacterium | reverse complement strand
AACTACTTAGGGAATTATTTTAGTCGGGAGGGTTTGCATTTTGAAGGTAGCGTTAAAGAACCCATTCCAATTGAATGCAATAAAATTGCTGATGGTTTCTCCTTGCGATCTAAAATCTCTAGGCTCAGAATTAGTGCAGGGATCTGTTTACAAACAATTAGTTTACAAACACTTTTTGGATAAGGAATTCATCTGTATCAGATACAATGCTTACCAAATACATTCCTGAATTGATTGCAATATTTATATCCTGCGAATATAAATTTCCAGACTCAATTAACCTCCCACTCAGATCGAAAATATTCAACCTTGAATTGTTCTTTAATCCTAAAATCCGAATTTTATTTTTTGACCCCTGGATTATAACTCCATCCGGCTTATTTGAGTTTTTTTTTAAGCTATTTGCAGGTTCCTGTCGAAGCAAACGGATATAAAAAACTCCTCCTGCAGTACCACTGGCAGGCGCCTGAAATTTCACCCGGATATTACTTTTGCCTTCAATCATTGAGTTTGGTATTGGATATTCTACATTACGAAATTCAGATACATTCCACTTTCCTGTAAGACTTTCTGTAACAAGCTTTTCTCCATCTATCAAAATATCGAATGTTCTGTAACCAGATTCATTGCCCCAATAGCGCACCATTAAAGACAAATTGGTTTCCTCATTTGTTGATAACTGATAGCTAAAGTAGCCTCCATTGCTCGCATCACGCCAGAATTCATTCATATGAGTTCCGGAATTTGAGTTGGAAGTTTGCATGAAATGATCAGATTCGGGCTGCTGTTGTCCGGGTTGTACAAAATCGAGGGTACGGTTTTCCAGGGCAATCCTTTCCGCTTCAGCAGCTGCAATAGAATCATGTACCTGCTCATACTGATCTTCAGTTAAAGCCATCCAGTACATCATATACCTGGCATCGTGGATATTAAAAAAAGGTTCAAACTCAAGAGTATCCTGAGAATTGACTATGTTGAGTTCAGGAGCGATAAAGGTAAGTGGTTTACCTTCAACGGGTACCAATTTATCGGCAATTGAGGAAAGATTATCTTCGACAATAATAGGAGCCTCATGGACAGGGAGCAAACTACCGCTTGCGATATGTGCCCATCTGTCATCATTTGCTATTAAACCAGCTAAATCCTCTGTTCCTGTCTTTGCACCAAGCAATATTGGCCCATGCAAAAAAGCTTTGTATGAAGGAACATTTGACAATTGCTCAACAGTATTGTGCATGGGGAGAATTATTTCCACAGAATCGCCGGTGGACCATGTTCGATCGATACATAAATAGGATGATGGATCTGTTGTTATAGTTTGTGTTTCACCGTTTACTGTAACTTCCATCATGCCGGATGAAACCCATTCCGGGTAGCGAATCAATAATTTGAAGGAAGTAGAACCTTCAGTTATTTTTAGTTTGGTTTTTTCTTCAAAAGGGATATTTGTTTCCTGTCTTAGTTTAATCCCCTTTTCCGTCCAGGTTAATTCTGATGCTATAAAGAGGTTCAGGAATAATGAATCGTTTTTATGTGTATAGATAAACTCACCATACTTTCCATGGTTTTACATTCCGGTACCCACACAACACCACATGGACTGGTTGGGTGC
>CAYWBC010000315.1:0-1623 GCA_964456285.1 uncultured Bacteroidales bacterium | reverse complement strand
TCCACCGTTATACTTCTAAATTATTAGAGCCACCGAACACTACATACAAAAGAGTTCGCCGTAATTTAATATGATGAAAATAGAAACTTTCAATATATCAGAAGAACAAGTTTCAAGTCTCCTACATCTACATGAAGGCCATTTTTACGATCTTAAACGCAAAGAAGTAAAACCTGGCAAATTATCTCAAACAATTTCTGCCTTTGCAAATGCTGACGGAGGGGATGTATACATTGGAATCGGTGAGAAAGAAAAAAAAGATGGCTCAAAAGAGAGATTTTGGAATGGCTTTATTGATATTGAAGCCGCAAATGGGCATCTTCAATTAATTCATGATATTTTCCCTTTCCAACAGTATTTCTCTATCGGATTCTTTAAAAACGACAAACAACCTGGATTTGTATTACATGTTCAAATTCATAAGACCAAAGAAATAGTTAAATCTTCAGAGGGTATCCCTTATGTCCGTAGAGGTGCTCAAAATATACCAATTAAATCACATGAAGATTTAAAGAGACTTGAGTACGATAAAGGAATATCTACATATGAGCAACAAACTTTAAGTGTTCCCATCGAGATTCTAACTAAATCGGAAATTACAGATTACTTTATTAATAACGTTGTCCCATCATCTCAACCGGAATCATGGCTTACAAAACAATTGTTAATTCAAGGTAAAAAGCCTACAGTTGCAGGAATTATATTATTTAGTGATGAACCTCAATCTGCATTACCAAAACAATGTGCAATTAAAATTTTTAGATATAAAACTAAGGATGCTGAAGGTTCAAGACAAACATTAGCTTCAGATCCTATAACAATTGAAGGTTCTGCATATGATCAGATACAAAAGGCTGTAAAAGAGACAGTAAAACTGGTTCAAGGTATCCGATATTTAGGAGATAAGGGTTTTGAGAAAATTAAATATCCACATGAGACATTGCATGAGATAATTACAAATGCCGTATTACATAGAGATTATAGTATTACAGCTGATGTGAAGATTATCATTTTCGATAATAGAGTTGAAGTAATTAGCCCAGGTAAACTCCCTGGACATATTACTATAAAAAATATTCTTGAAGAGCAACTAGCAAGAAATGGAGCTATAGTACGATTTATAAATAAGTTCCCAAATCCACCAAATAAGGATGTTGGCGAAGGTTTAAACACAGCCTTTCTTGCGATGAAAAAATTAAGGCTAAAAGAACCTCAGATAATTGAAAAGGAAAATTCTGTTATCGTAAAAATATTTCATGAACCTTTAGCTTCACCTGAAGAAATTATAATGAAATATTTAGAAACCAATAATGAAATATCCAATTCTACCGGAAGAGATCTTTGTGGAATAGATTCTGAAAATGAAATGAAAAGGGTATTTCAGAAACTTCAGGCTTCTGGTCTTTTAGAGAGAACTCCTGGTAAAAAAGGAAGTGCATCGACTTGGAGAAAACCTAAAAAAGATGATACAGAATCTGCAAAACAACTTAATCTTTTTGAATAATAAACTACGGCCAACATTAGCTATAGGCAATGACAGGATAATACTACCCAAATTTAGGACCACTGGTTAAGTTGAAAATTAAGGATTAATTTTAACCAGTGAACCATGAAACAAAAAAG
>CAYWBC010000314.1:0-1627 GCA_964456285.1 uncultured Bacteroidales bacterium | reverse complement strand
TGATGGAGCAGGATAATAGTTACATAGAAAATAAGCAAAATAACTGGGCTATTGGTCTTTATTATTTTATTTTGCTAATTATTGCTTTGTCGTGGACGAACAGAGATCTCGTAGAACCCAACAGGATACTGAGGTATATTTTCCTGATCAGTTTTATTATACCTTTTATCAAGTATCCCAATCTGGCACCTGCCATGATCACACTGTTTCTCACAATCAGGTTTTTTTCAGTTTCACCTTTTGGGTACTTACCATCAAAAATAGATCTCTATTTCAAACTGGCTCTCGTTATATACCTGTTTCATCTGTTTTACGATTTAAAGAGTTCTAAAACAAACATAGCTTTTATCATTTTTCTTACTCTTGCCACATTTTCTAACCTTATAAACAGGGTATCTGAACCTTATGGCCCCTATGAGTATAATTTTATAAGATACCTGTTAATTACGATCTTTTTAGGCAAGTTGTTTAAGAGCAGGGATGACGTCAGATTAATGGAGTGGAGTTTCATAATAATTTCATTCTGTCTTTCAATATATGGTTTGATATTTTATAAAGATTTTACATTAAATGCAATCGGACCCCAGGATAGTGAAAGGATATACTGGAGTGATCCCAACTACCTGGGTTGTGTAATAGCCATTGGAATTGTGATCTCTTTTTATAATCTTATAACTGTATCTGATCAAATACGGATCTTTAAGATATTTTTTCTGGCGACCATTATTCTCGGCCTGATCAATCTCGGAATGTTTGCTTCCAGAGGTGCATTTCTTACAGTATCTCTGCCGATACTGTATATCCTTTATAAAAAAACTAATTCATTTAAGAATGTGTTATTTGCTCTGATCATCCTTCTTATTTTTGTAGTGGGCTTTATGACACTTTCAATATTCCAGCCATTGTTAGGCAGATTCAGTGACGAGACTATTGTAACCGGTTCGGGCAGATTAGCAATGTGGAAAGGATCAATTGAATCGTTTTTTAATTCTGATTTACTGACTCTGATCTTTGGAGGAGGCGGTACCTTTGCTTATCAGATTACAGGTAAGTCAATAGGCTCAATGACAATTACCTCTCCTCATAATAATTATCTTGAGATCCTCTATGATTACGGGATCATGGGTTTGATTATTTTCATTTCATTATTGGTTTACTGGTTTAAAACCAATATTAAAAATGTACTTGTTATTTCATTACTACTGATTCTTACAGTTTCCAGTTTAACTTTATCCCCTCTAATGTACCCACCATTCTGGTTCTTAATAATACTCAAAGAAAATAAAAATCGAAATTTCAGTTGAAAAGTCGCAAAATTGCAATTAAGGGTTCTTATTTGCCTGATATTGGGGGTATTTCAATACACGTTTCCCGGCTTGCAGAGGCTCTTTTTAAGGATGGTTTGCTGGATTGTGTCTATTCAATTACTAATCCCGGGGGCTACATAGAGCCAAGATTTGTCGTTAAGAGTGCCTATTACCCCAGAGTAAGATATGGGATATTACAGAGCCTCTTATGGTTTCTGAGGTATGGTATCAGAAAAAACTACAGCATTATTCACATACACGGACATCCGGTCTGGGAATCACTTACAATTCATCTTTCAATTCTGTCGGGTAAGAAAATT
>CAYWBC010000313.1:0-1689 GCA_964456285.1 uncultured Bacteroidales bacterium | reverse complement strand
GACCGTTGTAGTGCCATTCCGCTAAAGCGGACTTTTACCCCTTCGTGCTTTGCACTCCCGGTCTAAAAGAAATGGCACTACAATGAGAGCGTAAACCAAAAGAAAATGATTTAGCTAAAAAGCAGGATTTAACTTATATCTTATGAAGACAGATACATGTTTTTGTGATGGACAAATATCCCAACGAAATAGCATAATGGAATTACCATGGCAAAAAGTGTGTATGGAGTTTTCGGATTAAAGACAATAAAAGAGCAATTATTTATTTATTGCCGAGAGACAAATATTTTAAAGTTGCTTTTGTTTTTGGTTAAAAAGCTACTGACATGATTCTTGAGAGTGATATTTCAACCAAGATTAAAAATGAATTGATACAAGTGAAAAAATATATTGAAGGGAGTGGGATTAGAATTGACATTAATAATGACTTAATAATTCCATGCATTAAAAAACAGATAGAGATTAAACTAGCAAACTGAAAAACTTATTATGTATTATCACTTATGAGACAAAAATCTATTTATTTTAGTACTTTGTTCTTAATCCATTTGTCATTTTTATCGTTGTTCGGGCAATATACAATTGGAAGTAACACCCCGCTTGTTATTACCGGAAATACAGAAATGAGTTTTGATTGTAGTCTGATAAACAATGGCATTATTGATAATAATGGGACAATGTATGTTTCTGGCAATTGGGAAAATAATGCTGAATATACTACAAGTGAGGGCAGGCTTGTCCTAAATGGAACAGGAACTCAGCGGATCGATCATAATCATCAGAATTTCCATACTCTCGAAATAGATGGGAACGATATACGTGTTGAAAACAACCTTGATATAGAGGATAAGCTAATATTAAACAATGGGATAGTTAGCCCGGCTCCAAACGCTATTCTGCTTGTAAAACAAA
The DNA here is from genome assembly GCA_964456285.1 of uncultured Bacteroidales bacterium. GTDB lineage: Bacteria > Bacteroidota > Bacteroidia > Bacteroidales > UBA10428 > UBA10428. The sequence continues at coordinate 777 of CAYWBC010000313.1, read as the reverse complement.
ATGCAGGCATAGAAAATGCTTCCGGAAATTCATACATAAATGGTGCACTTTACCATGAAGGAACCGGACAAAAACTATATCCGATTGGAAAAGACGGGCATTACAGGCCTGTTGTACTTCAAGATATCATGGGCACCAACCCGATAACAGGTATTGAAACATTCAATTCAAATCCATCCCCTATTTGTGAACCTAATCTTAATAGAGTAACCAGCAATATGTACTGGCAATTAATCCAATTTGCCGGCTCATTTGAAGGATCAGTACTTGAATTGCATGTTAACTACGAGATCAATGACTTGAGCGGAGCCTATGTACTTGCACAAGCAGACAGTCTGGGTGCACTTTTTACCAGTATTGGAAATGAAAACATGGATAATAGTCAGTTATTAAGCGAAGTACCACTGACAAAACATGTCTTTTCAATTGCTGAAAATAACGAAAACCCTATTCAGATAATGAATATTATAACTCCAAACGGCGATGGGTTAAATGATGTATTATATATAAATAATCTGGAATTATATCTCGAAAATGAGGTACTGCTGCTTAACAGAGCTGGCACTGAAATTTTCTCAGCCACGAATTATGATAATACATGGGATACCCAGGTAGATGGTAAATATCTCTCTTACGGGGATTATATTTGCCTAGTGAAAATAAAGGGTCATTCAAAGGTTTATAGGCAAATGGTATCAATACTCAAGTAAACCATGACTAAAAAAACTGTTACAAGCCTAACTGCTTTTTTCAGGAACGAAAAAAAGACTGCACTGA
>CAYWBC010000312.1:0-1704 GCA_964456285.1 uncultured Bacteroidales bacterium | reverse complement strand
ATTGTGGTCACGTCCCGGAATGGTTGGAAAAACATTTAGAGGATTGAGTGCAGTAAAAAACTGGTTTATTGCTACTAAACTTGGTTTATCTGCTTTCCACATGGTAGAAACTGGCGTTTCTTCTATGGCTACACAGATGACCATTGGGATGAAAAATCTTGGTAGAGGAAATGTCGGGAAAGCGATAACTGATTTTGCAAAAGCACCAGCGACACCTTTTATAGGGCAATATAAGGGATATAATTTTGTTAAAGCCTGGAAAACCGGAATACCCAAAAACGAACTGGAAAAGACTTTTATAGAAATAGTTGATCGTGGCGGTGGTAGATTGGATATAAGTAAACAGTGGATGATTGGAGTAGAGAATAAGTGGAAAGAAATGGTTCGTGATTTCCGGTTAAAACATCCCGTTAAGGGAACGTTGAAAATTGTTCCCGCATTATTGGAAAAGATCAGTACGCCGATATTACAGAAATGGGTTCCGCACTTAAAAGCAGACGCTTATATGAGAATGGTTAAGGATTTCGTGGAACACCATCCCGATATTGTGGGGAAAGAATTAGACAGTCATTTGGCTAAAATGTGGGATAGTGTAGATAATAGATTTGGGCAATTAGTATATGACAATTTGTTCTGGAACAAAACCGCAAAGGACTTGGGTGTATTCTCACAGATAAGCATGGGATGGAATATAGGAACATATAGAGAATTTGGTGGGGGTCTTGTAGATGTAAGCAAATTAATTGCGGGGAAAGCCACCGGGAAGGAAGCAAAGATAATTACGGATAGAATGTTGTATAGTCTTGCTTACGCAAGTATATTTGGTACTATTGGCGGTATGATGACTTACGTTTATACCGGAGAAAAGCCAAAAGAATTAAGGGATTATTATTATCCGAGAACGGGATTTAAAAACAGTGATGGATCAGATGAAAGACTACAAATGCCAACCATGTTAAAAGAAGTTATGGCAAGTCGGGAGGCGTTGCGAAAAGAAGGCCCCATAGGGGGGACGTTATTATACGCAACACATAAATTAAATCCAATATATTCAATGGCGTGGGATGTGTTAATAACAAATAAAGATTATTTCGGTACGGATATACGTGATTCAAGAGCACCGTTTAATGAACAGGTTAGAGACCTTGCGAAGTTTTTTTACAAACAGGGAGTTGAACCAATATCAATAAATGGTATGATTAAACATTATAACGAGACGGGCGAAGTTTCATTAAGACCGTTTGCGGGATTCACACCCGCCCCGGCTTATGTAACAAGAAGTGTTATACAAAAAGAAATATATGACCTTTACGACAAAAGACAACCAAAGGGAAGAACGAAAGCCGAATTTGAGAAATCTAAAAAGAGATCAGAGGTTAAACAATTAATCCATCAAGAAAAACTAATGGAAGCATATTCTCTGTTTAGAAAATATCAGAATGATGGTACAATACCGAAAACAACGAAATGGAAAACATTTAAATCTACATTTATATTACCTTCGGATGTGCGGGCATTTAAGGCATTACCAGAAGAAGATCAAACATATTTAATGGATAAAATGAACGATGAGGAATTAGAAAAATTTGCACCTCATGCGAAAAATAAAAAGAAAATTAAAAAACCCATATTTATTTATTAGGAGAAAGAAATGAAGAAAGTGCTGTTTCTGCTGATTGCATTTTTTACAATCGGTTACGGTCA
>CAYWBC010000311.1:611-1706 GCA_964456285.1 uncultured Bacteroidales bacterium | reverse complement strand
AAAATGGCTGCTAAATATTCAGCCAATGCAAGTACCTATCCCGAAATTGCTAAACAGGCTATTCTGGAAATGCATCATCAGGTAGGTATGGCCAAAATGGATAAAAATGGCATAATGCAAAGCGGATTAATGATCAGGCATCTGGTTATGCCCAATAATGTTGGTGGATCAAAAGAAGTTCTAAAATGGATTGCCGAAAATCTGCCCAAAGATACTTATATTAATATCATGTCCCAATACCAGCCTATGTACAAGGCGTTTGAATACCCGGATATCAACCGGCCAATTACCCGTAAGGAATATAATGATGTTGTTACTTACGCCAAAGAGCTGGGTTTGACAAACCTGGATATTCAGGGATAGCATTCTCATAATTTGTTTATTTATAAAGAATTTTTAAACGCTCCATTAAAATATTTTCATCAGCAGCATTAGTCGCACCTAGCAGATGCGAATCTATATTAACTATCCCAATATATCCCTTATAGGGAACTTTCCGGAAACAAATTTGTTTTCCGTCCATTTCGCTTGATTCCCATTTATTCTTAATTGTATCCCAGATGATTTCACTAGTATTATTAGCTTCCGGAAGAATCATAAAATATTGAAATTCATTCTTTTCATCACTTATATATTCGGCATAAATACAATTATTCAATTCGCTTAAACTGAGGAAATTTCTACGCACATGGCCATTAGATCCTTTAATCCGACCCATATTGGGTAATAACGAAAATTCATCCGGCAAATCAGCTTTTCCTGGTAAGGCCTTTTCTAAAGCGACGAGTAATTCTTTACCCTTTTCTTCAGTTAATTCACCCTTGAGCAAATGGATTTTAACGTAATAACGATCTTTCAATAAAAGACACTGTGCCGGTAAGCTAATCAATGCTTCCGTACCGATATTCAATATTAGGGCTTCCTGCGGTCGTTCTGTCTTATAAATACCAAAGGCATTCAGAGGCAATCCCATATTGTAGATATCCGCCGTGACCATGATTGAACCATTCTCAAGCTCGGCCGCCTGAAGCATTTCAAATCCATAGTCAATAAATTGATCGGCAGCACCATTGATGTATTCCCATAAATTATCCG
>CAYWBC010000311.1:0-601 GCA_964456285.1 uncultured Bacteroidales bacterium | reverse complement strand
TGTTTCCAGCCTTCAATATCCGGAAAATCCTGAGCTTGAACAGAAATAACGGCTGCAATAAATACAATCATTAAAAAATTAATACGAGACATATATCTTATATCCTATCATCATTAAGCTAAAGTTAATATGGAATGAGCCTGAACCAAATTTGCCTGGACATTTAATTTATAGGGACAAGCCTTGAGGCAAGGCGCTTCACATCCATAACATGGCATGGCATTTAAAGAACCTAATTTGGTGTATTTTTGCATGGCTGTTTTTTCCTGACCCTGTAAATAGTAGTAGGCATAACGCATAATTGTACTTACCGGAAGATTTTTCGGGCATGACTGCTTACATTCGGTACAACTGTGCCGACAGTATTGATTATTAATCATCTGTCCATAACGATTAAGCAGATCAATGGTATTATTAGACATTTTAGTACCCGACAGCGGGATAACCTTATCAATCAAATCAAAATCGCTAAAAGACATGCAAACTGTGTGCATATCGGGGTTTTGCAATACCCATTGAATTGTCGCCCTATACAGATCATCTTCTGTTTTAACACCATATTTATCAAAAAGCGGTTTGTATTCTTTTAAGGTTTTTTCTT
>CAYWBC010000310.1:0-1715 GCA_964456285.1 uncultured Bacteroidales bacterium | reverse complement strand
AATTCTGTAAACTCTATACATTTCATTTCTAATATGATTGGATATGCAGCAGGTGCTCCTTCCTATTTTATTCCAGAAGGGGCAACATCTTTTTTTTTATCAAAAACTATTGACGGTGGTAATACATGGGAAAGTTATGATACGATTGGAATACCCTTAAATTCGATATATTTTATTAATGACAGCATTGGATTTGTTTCTGGTTCATATAGTCTGATCATGAAATCAAGTGGAAAGATAAATGGATTACCTGAGAACTATCCATGGCACTTAGTTGGAGGTGTTTATATTGATGAAACTGATCTTCTTAATTCTCAAGTAAAAATCTACCCTAATCCGACAACTGGAATTTTATACATTCAACCATATAATTTGACTCAAGATATTAAGTCAATTGAACTAATAAGTATTGCCGGATATGTAATGGATATTGTGGAACCTCTAACAAATAATGATCTTATACCAATAGACCTTTCTAATTTAACTTCTGGCATGTATTTAATTCATATAATATATTCAGATAGAAATGAATTCTTGAAAGTTTTGAAGAAATAATAATTTACTGTTTGTAATATTCTTCCAAGGAAAAACATTTTTAATAAATAAAGTCCCACAAAACGCAAGAATTTACCAATACTCCATTATAGCAGATGGCCAAATTATTGGAATGGAGAAAATGGTTTTGACAGATTAGGAAAAAATAATATTCTAATAATATGAGAGCAATAAAAATAAAAATCCTCTTTTTTGGATTATTCATCGGATTATTAATACCGGTTTTTAGCCAACCCTATCAATCCATTTTTACAGCTGACTCATGCCATTGGAACGTGTATGAATTCATTCCTGATTATGGCAGGAATATTTTATATATGGTCAATTCTGATACAACTATCAATGAAGAAAAGTATTTTAAGCTGCAGCGAGATGAATTAGAAGGCCCTGGTCAACCATCTGGATACAATTATGATTGGGGTTTTATCCGCGAGGATACTGTTAATGGCAAATACTGGTGGCTTGACCAGGAGGAAGCATATGACGAATCATTATTTATGGATTTGGGATTGGAAAAAGGAGATAAATTTTATTTCATTTGGGATTATAAAGGTCCTCAGGGCGACTCGATAATTGTTGATAGTGTATATTATGAAAATGACAGAAAAATTGTAGAATTTTCATATTCATTGAATTTCATGAAATTGAAATTTATTGAAGGAGTTGGCCCTAATATTGGCTTTTGTATTAGCGAAGCTAATTTTTGGGACTGGTACACGCTTTTATGTATGTATGATAATGATGAACTCATATATTCAACAGCGGCAAATGTAACAGGCAATTGTTATAAAGATCCATTCGTCGGATTAGAAGAAAACACATCGATCAACGATATTGAAATATACCCTAATCCTTCAAGTGGTTTAGTTAATGTTCATTTAAACAATTTGCCTATTCAAAATTTTCAATTACATATTTATAATAGTGCAGGCAAATGTATTATAACACAGAATATATCTGGCTCAATCACTACCCTGCAACTTACTCAAAAAGGATTGTATATAATTGTGATTTCTGATGGCAATCAGTTATTTACAAAAAAAATTATCAATCGATAAAATTTTAATTTTGTGGAAAATAGAATTGCAAAATAGTCCCACAAAATACCTTTAGATTCACATTGTTAATTTAGTAGAGATAATAAGTTAACCGAAAGAGTA
>CAYWBC010000309.1:629-1719 GCA_964456285.1 uncultured Bacteroidales bacterium | reverse complement strand
GTGTTGCAATTTATGAAGTTAAAGACAACGGCAACGATTTTATCTTCAAGGATTTCAATCGTGCTGGTGAGCAGATGGATGGCGACAGAAAAGAAGATATCATCGGAAAGAGCATCTATGAAGTCCGTCCGAATATCAAAAAATTTGGACTATTGGAAGTATTCAAGCGGGTTTTTGCTACAGGTATTCCCGAACGTTACTTAGATAGATTCTACATAGATGAACATTTGCAGGCTTGGTATGATAATTATATCTATCGACTTCCCTCTGGAGAAATTGTTGCCATCTATGATAACATCACCAAGCGCAAACAGGAAGAGCAAGAATTGAAAGAGAGTGCAATAAAGTGGCGCACAATTATTGACCTGTTGCCGATTGGTGTTTCTCTTCTTGGCGAGAACCATAACCTTTTAGATTATAACCAGGCTTTATTAGATATTTTAGATATCTCAAAAGAAGATTTGGAAAAAGGGATTTACAATAGGAGAAAATACTATCATCTGGATAACAGGCAAGTGGATGTAGAAGAATTTCCAAGCAATATCGCCATGAAAAAGAATAAACCGATTCTAAATAAGGAATTGGTTATTTTGAAAGAAGACGGGGAAAAGGTATGGGTAGAAGTTAGTGCAGTACCATTATCTTTATCAGATATTAAATGTATAATTCTTACTGCAAATATCACTGAACGTAAAAAGGCTGAGAAGGATTTACACGAAAGTGAAGAAGAATTTAGAATAATAATGGAAAATTCTGCAGATGCCATTTTCGTAACTAATCAACAGGGAGAGTACGTGTATACCAATAAGGCAGTATCAGAAATGCTTGGTTATACAACGGAAGAGATGAAAAGTAAGACAATCACAGATATTTCATCCCCCAAAAGAAAAGAGGAAGATTTGAAGTTTTTTAAGCAGATACTTAGTGAAGGCAGAGGATTTACTGAAATTGAACTTCTAAAAAAAGATGGCAATTGTATTTCAACCGACTTAAATACGACACTATTACCAAATGGTCTGATATATGGAAGTTGCAGGGATATTACAGAACGCAAGAATTACGAAAAGAAATTAATAAAAGCCAAAGAAAA
>CAYWBC010000309.1:0-619 GCA_964456285.1 uncultured Bacteroidales bacterium | reverse complement strand
CTGAATTAGAACTTTTTAAAGCCAAAGAACAAGCCGAAGAAAGCGATCGCTTGAAATCCACCTTCCTAACCAATATGAGCCATGAGATACGTACTCCCATGAATGGCATTCTTGGCTTTGCGGAACTATTGAAAGAGCCGAACTTGACAAGTAATGAACAACAGGATTATCTTCAAACTATGCAGATAAGCGGTGCACGTTTGCTCAATACCATCAACAGTATTGTTGATATTTCGAAAATTGAATCGGGACTTGTAACCGTTGATATTGAGGTAACGAATATTAACGAAAAAATGGAATTCGTTTATAAGTTCTTCAAACCAGAAGTTGAAATTAAAGGGTTGAAGTTTTTATTTAGAAATGGTTTATCATCAAATGAAGCCATCATTAAAACAGACAATGAAAAAGTCTATGTAATCCTTACAAACCTTGTTAAAAATGCCATTAAGTTTACTTTTGACGGTTCAATTGAATTCGGCTACGAGAAAAAAGGGGAATACCTTGAATTTTATGTAAAAGATACAGGAGTAGGCATCCCCCAAAAACAATACCAGATGATTTTTGAGAGATTCAGGCAGGGTAGTGAATCACATAACCGAGGATATGAAGGCAGTGGTTT
>CAYWBC010000308.1:0-1730 GCA_964456285.1 uncultured Bacteroidales bacterium | reverse complement strand
ATTAAGAAACTCGTTAAATAAAACTATATTTTTATTACCCTACATTCATTATTTTTAATTGCTTTTGCTATATCTACAATACTTTCAACTGGGTTATCAAATTTTGTAGCAATAGTATTCATTTGTTTGACCGAATGCGCATCACTACCGCCAATGACGGGAATACCTATTTTCTCAGCTGCTTCTCGGGCTAATGCATGATATTCTTCGTCTAAAGCGCCATTGATTTCTAAAGCGTCAAATTCGAATTCAAATACATGATGATCAAAGCCTTGGTGCCTGTTGGTAAAAGGATGGGCGCATACCGCTACTCCACCTTGGCTATGAGTCACTCTTATTAAAAATTCAGCACTCGGGTTGGTTCGTTTTGAGGGTAAAAGCCGGGCACCATAACAAAGAATATCGCCATAGGCACAACTTACCTCAATACCATAAAATAGTTTAATACATTCGCGAAATGGATTGACTTTTTTCGGGTCTAACTTCCAATGATCGGTTAGGCAAATCCCATCAATCTTTTGAGATAAATGCTCGTTGATATCCTCTGCAGCTAAGTTGGAACAGCGAGAACGATATTTCAGATGCATATGCATATCAATTATAGACATCTACTGTACCTTGAAATGTATTCTTAAATAAAAATTAAGTTTTATAAATATACCACACTGCATTCATTATTTTTGACGGCTTTTACAATGTCCTCAATACAATCAATAGGAATATCAAATTTGGTGGCTACCGTATTCATTTGCCTTACAGAATGCGCATCACTCCCCCCGATTACAGGAATCCCCATTTTTTCAGCTGCTTCTAGGGCTTTATTTTGATGCTCTGCATCTAAAGACCCATTAACTTCAAGTGCATCAAATTCATAATCATATACGTATTTCTCAAATCCAGCATGTCTATTAGAAAAAGGATGGGCACATACAGCGATACCCCCCCGATCATGAACAAACTGAATAATATAATCTGCCGTAAGATTTCTTTTTCTTAAGGGAAGAGAGGGAATTCCGTAACATAAAATATCGCCCAATAAACAATCAATCTCCACCCCATAGAACACTTTAATGTGATCATGAAACGGATTAATTTGCTTTTCTTTTAATAACCAATGATCGGTTAAACAAATGCCATCTAGCTTTGAAGAGATATTCTCATTTAAATCTTCAGCTGACAGATTAGAACAGCGAGACCGATATTTTAGATGCATGTGCATGTCAATGATGGTCATGTATCAATAAAAGAAAGATAGGAAAGAATAAATGTTAATCGATTTTTGCTTTTTTCTCTTGATGGATCCGACTCAATTCTCTCCTCACTTGAGCTAATTGTTCCCCATCAAGAGGATATTGACTGATGGCAATAATTGCAATGGAAAGGGCTATTATTGGTAATACACACATCAAGATTCTTAGAGTAAGAATGATCTGAGGGGTAATTTTACTGGGATCAAACACTTGCCAGTCGGCAATAATAAACATGGGACCGATCGCCAGAAATACAAATACCGATGATAATCTTAGGAATAAAGCATTTACACCATAATATCTCGCTTCACTACGGCTTCCCGTAATAACCTCATCCTCATCAACAATATCCGATACAATTAAATCGATAATATAGAGGGATCCCGCTAACCCCATCCCGATAAGGAAAAAGACAATAATCCCTCCTATGAGATCCGTTATAAACATCAAGGGGATGAGGGTACCAATCCAGATGGACAT
>CAYWBC010000307.1:0-1737 GCA_964456285.1 uncultured Bacteroidales bacterium | reverse complement strand
TTGAAAGTTATTTTCCTCTAACAGATCCAATAATTGGTAATGGAGCATCTCAAGACTTTTCTATATCTGGAAATGATATTGAATCAGATCCCTTGACAATTTCTTGGTATCTTAACGATACTTTTCAAAATATAGGAAATAATTATTCCTTCATTACAGATAAACTTACCTTTGGCTCTTATCGAATTAAAGCAAATATTTCGGATGGAACTGAGGTGACTGACAAAGAATGGATCCTGAATGTTAAAGATTGCGAATATATTGCAACTTTGAGTGATAATGGGCAAATATATAATTCAGGAGATGGTCTTAACTGGAATTTAAACGGTTCTCTTAGTGAGGGCCGTGGATTTGTAGATACTGCCACAGGCCACGATTTTTATAAAGAATATCAATATATTTTGAGAAGTGATGGGATTGTTTTTTTCACAGATACTATTTCGGGGGGTTGGACTCAATATGGTATCATTACACCAAACCTGCTTGGAGGTAATGGGTATGTAAGTATTACTGCAGGATTTGAAAATTATTCGGGGTATGTATATATCCTCCATAGAAATGGATCAATCTATTATACAGCAAACAATACGGATAATTGGAAGAAATTTAATGGTGGTACTCCGGAACTCCCAATGAGTAATGCATATGTGGGTATTGCAACCCTTAATACTTGGACGGGAACAAAAATATTTGTTTTAATGAATAATGGTACAGTATTTTACAATGAGATTGGTTCAAGCGGTTGGAGTCTATATGGTACAGGAAATCCTGAAATACCACAAAGTAATGGATATGTTAGTATAACAGCACTTAGTACAGAAATTATGCCTTCTAATATCTTTGTTCTAAATAGTAATGGTACAGTTTATACAACAACGGAAATGAGCGGATGGTCTGTATATGGTCAAAATCTCCCTCAGAAGCCAGATGAGAAATCCTATATTAGCCTTGAGGCGGGTATTTCTCTTGATGCTACTGCTATTAATGTTCTAAGAAGTGATGGAATGGTCTTTCATACGGACCTTTGGAATAATTATTGGGTATGTAACACAATAGGGGATTTCCGATTACCAGAAAGCAATAGTTATATAGCAATTAGTACCGAGATGAGTCCTTTTAGAATTTGTGCTTATATATTACATAATAACGGAACTGTTTATTATCTTGATAATGGAACTGAAGGGTCATGGCAATATGGGTATGGAGCCCCAGCTAAACCTATAGGAGATTATGTTTCAATTGCTGCGGGGCATAATAATTATACGGGTTATTCTTTCTGTCTTAATAAGAGTGGAACTGTTTTCGCAGCGAATAGATATAACGATGGATGGTATCAATATGGATATGGCACACCTGTTTTACCAGTGAGTAATGATTATGTAAGTATCACTACGGGTTCTGGAGCTCTGGCAGGAAGAGTCTATGTTCTTAGTAAAAGTGGTAAAGTCTTTTACACGGAAAATTCAGAAGATGGATGGGATCAATATGGTGTTCCCACTCTACCAGAAGATAATTATACATCTATAGATGCTGGATTTGATAGTTATGAGAACTATATCTTTATACTTAGTGAAAGTGGCAATGTATATTATACTGATGGAGTAGGATATGGATGGAATGTATATCTTTGTTCCTCTCCTCTATTATCATCAAGTACTAATGCTGCCGATAAGTACAATTGGTTGCAAATGCACTTTGGATCTCAAATTCCTGATATTGGGAAAAGACTTATTGTCA
>CAYWBC010000306.1:0-1750 GCA_964456285.1 uncultured Bacteroidales bacterium | reverse complement strand
ATTTGGTTACATCAGAATATAGGTTCAAAATTTCTTGTGTTGAAAGTGCATAATTATAGATTCTGATATCATCAATATTTCCATTGAAAAACTCGCTATTCCCATCTAAAGATCCTATGGAAATAAAAGAAGATGTACCATTAGTAATTGATCCTGATGTGGTATCTCTTCCGATTTCGACACCGTTCCGGTATAGAATTTTATTTTCACCATTATAAACAGCAGTAACCTGAACCCATTGTCCCTCATAATCGGAATAATTAATAGCATGATCAAACTCATCATATCCATCGCTTGTATTTAAACCTAAGGTTAAATTTGTACCAAAATCCTGAAAAGAAAAGAGAAGTTGATCTCCGCCAGATTTTCTAAATATATTATGATATTGACTGGAGCGAATATCATTAGCATAAATCCAGGCCACAACAGTTATCTGGGAATCCGGATTTAATATAGGTTGGTCAGGAATTTTAATATAATCATCAATTCCATCAAAATTGTAGGCACTGGCAGCACTGCCATACCTGTCGGTAGTTAAGCTTGCCCCATACACTGAGCCACTATTTCCATTACCGCTCTCATCCAGCGCATTGCTGTTAAAGGCATAATATGCTACCAGACCCCCAGCAATGGCATAAGTTTCATTTGAAAATTCGCTTTCATTTCCGGCATCATCAACAGCAGTAATTCGATAATAATAGGTTGTAAAATTGGTTAACCCGGTATCCACATAAAATGTATCCCTGCCTACATCAAGCATACTATCAATTAAAATAACAGGATTTGGATTTGTATCGCGATAAATCCGGTATTTAGATATATCAAATTCAGTATTTCTATCCCATGAAAGAGTAACTTTTTTATTTCCTGTTAATGCGGAAAAATTTTCTGGTTCAGCAGGTGGAATGTCCCAGCCATTTTCAGTAAAATTATTCCTTATTTCATTTTCAGAAAGTGCCCGGTTATATACTTTAATATCATCCATTATTCCTTTGAAATCCTGAGCCCAACCTTCAAAAACTGGATCACCTATAGTTACAGGATTTGATGGATTAGAAAATTCCTGATCCCAATTGAAATTTCCTACATTGTGACCATCGAACCAGAATGTATAGTTATTGCCATCTTTAGTTAATCCGGCAAGATGCCAGTTACCATCATATAAATCTAAAAGGTCAGAGTTTACATGCATATCATTATTTAGATCATAATTATATGCTCTGAATGAAAGGCGATAATAGCTATTTGTAAGAAAGAACCATTTTGGATTATCTCCATCTCCATCAGTTTGAGAAAGAATTGATAAGTTTTCATTAAAAGCAGGTAGAATCCATGTTAATATGGTAAAATCATCCTTAAAATACCAGGGATCGCTGTCTGCAATGCGTATGTAATCGTTATTACCATCGAAAGAGTATGCGCTGTTGGGGTTTCCAAAGCGGTCGGTTATTTGTTTAGCTCCGTTTACCAGTCCATTATGTCCACTACCAGTTTCATCTATTGCATTTCCATTAAACGAATAACTGGCAATAATACCAACAGGTATACCGGTAACTTCTTGAGAAAAATTGCTTTCATTGCCGTTTTCATCCACTGCCGTTATGCGGTAATAGTAGGTTTGGTTATTAAGAAGATTATCATCGGTATAGGAGGTGCCGGGTGGAATGCCGGGAGGATTTCCTGTTATACTATCAATTAAAGTTGAAGCAGGAGAGGAAATGTCCCTGTAAATTTTATAGGCTTTAACACT
>CAYWBC010000305.1:0-1768 GCA_964456285.1 uncultured Bacteroidales bacterium | reverse complement strand
ATTTAATCCTCGCAGATGAGGAAATTCCTGATTCAAAGTCTAAACAGTTTATTCATGATATCTATGCAGGGATCCAGAAAGCAATTACATTTTTAATTACACAAACTACAACACACGCTGTTAAAGATTGGAAAGAAAGAATTCAAGAAGCTGGCTTTGATGTAATTAATACAGAGCGATATCAATCAGGATCGTTGGAATTAATTCACGCAGTCAAACCTGATAAAGAAGATTCCTTATCAAAATCTGCAGGAAACACATTGAAATTTCATACGATTAACCCTCCAAAGGGGGGTGCACTTTCGACATTCTGGCAGACTGCAATGCGATTGGCGGGTCATAGTACCGAAATTGGTCTTATTTCTGTCGGAAATCCGACACCAGATAGTCCCGTTTTATGTACATGTAATTTTAAATTGACCGTTAGAAGACTTTATAATTTGCTTTTAGAAAAAAACCTAGATGTATGGCTTTTAGTCGCACCTACTGGGGGAATAAATGTCTGGTGTGCAGCATGCGGTAATAATTTTAATGCAGGATCAGTCATAACGGCTATTAAAGTCTCAAGTCTTGCAGAATACGTAAATCACCGGCGAATCATTTTACCTCAGTTAGGTGCTCCAGGAATAGATACAATTGAAGTCCAAAAGCATACGGGATGGCATTGTGTTTTGGGTCCCGTAGATATGGCAGATATTCCGGATTTTCTTGACAAATATCCTCATTCCATACATCATAAATCAGATCAACAGTGTACAGTTCGATTCCCTACAATAAATCGACTTGAAATGGCTACGATTACAGCATTACCAATTATTTTTTTAACAATTATTCCTCTTTTCTTGATTTTATATTTTATCGGCGGTATAAAATGGGTTATTCCAATCCTTTTAACAATGGGTATTTACTATTATTTTATTTTCCTCCTATGGCCTCTTTTTCCGTTTCGATCAGGAACTCGGAAAGTTATATTTGGAACAATTGTTGTTTTAATCCTCATTTCCGTATGTTCTTGGGTCTCATCAGCATTATTTGGATTTGATTTGGGAAATATACAGTTTCATGGAGATTTAGCAACTTTCGATTGGTGGCCGTTGCAAATTACAGTCGTTATATTAATGGGATTAGATATATATGATGCTGATGGCACAACACCAACTTTACGCTCAAGTTTATTAGCTCGTCAATGGAATAAAGGAAAATTAGTTGCGGTAGAGCGATGGGGTAGTTCTTACTCGCTGACACCTTATGGAAAGATCTCAATTGATCTTGATAAATGTATCGGGTGTTCTGTTTGTGTTGATGTATGTCCCCGTCTGATTCCAGTCTTAGATGATAAGAACAACAAAATAACACTCCGAAATACTGATTCTTGCGTCAATTGCAGGGCTTGTGTGAATCGTTGCCCCACTCATGCTCTCTATTTAAAACCTGAAACAGAACTTGCAAGAATAGCCCTTGAAAAATATGAAAAAGAGCTGGTGGAGAATAAAATTAAAAAATAAAATGTGTAAAGTAATCTATTTATTTATTTTTATTCTTTTCGTATTCTTTTGCTTGATCATATACTTTAAGAACATTTTCAACCATGATTTCCTCAGTAGATTGTATCTCATCAAAGCTACTCACTTCCTCGACGGGGATATTGAGCAACAAAAACTTGCATTGTATGAACTTTTCCCTCTTGACAAAGATGTTTGTTTTGCCGTCTTCTATTTATAACGCATTATATAATTTAGTATAATTGCATCGGGATTGAATTTCAGAA
>CAYWBC010000304.1:0-1772 GCA_964456285.1 uncultured Bacteroidales bacterium | reverse complement strand
GCGTCGATAAGCATTTTGCAAATTTCTAAAGATCTTGCAAAATGCAAAGCTGTAGGCATGAATGACTACGTTGCCAAGCCTATTGATGAGAAACTATTATACAATAAAATAGTCGGACTGGTTAAAAAGGAGACATCTTCTTTCAAAGATACCGATAATTCTGATGGTATCGCCAGGCAAGACAAATGTACAGACATGGATTATTTAACTCGCCGTACAAAATCAGATCCGGATTTAATGATGGAAATGATTTCCTTATATCTGGTCCAGACACCACTCTTAATCAGAGCAATGAAACAGAGTTACCATAATGAAGATTGGGAATCATTATACTCAGCGGTACATAAAATGATACCTTCTTTTTCAATAATGGGTATTAGCCCAGACTTTGAAAACATGGCCCGGAAAGTACAGGAATATGCAAGTACACAACAACAATCAGAGGGAATCCCTCACCTGGTTTTACAGCTGGAAAATGTTTGTAATAAGGCATGTAAAGAGCTGGAGGCAGAGTTTATTCTATTAAAAACACATACTAATGACGAATGAAAACAAGATACTACTTTTCCTGGTAGATGACGATGCGGTATTCCTTAAATTACTTGAAATTGAATTTCTGCAACATGCTGATTTTAGAATTGAAACATATGCAACAGGGGAACTATGTTTGGAGAGTCTGACTCACAACCCTGATGTAATAATATTAGATTATTTACTTGATGGCATTCAGAAAAACGCAATGAATGGAATAGATACTTTAGATAAAATCAAATCATTCAATCCTGATATCCCGGTAGTTATGCTATCCTCCCAGGATAAAATTGATGTAGCTATTAATTGCATGCATCACAGGGCATTTGACTATGTAGTAAAGAGCGAAACAGCTTTTGTACGTCTTCAAAAAATCATATCAACAATCTTCCGGTACAAAAAAATGGAAAAAGAGTTAAACTGGTACATGGAACGGATGTAAACTAACGACATACGACTCACGGCTCTCTCGACACACGATGCAAGATATTTGATTCCTTCCGTCTTCGGACTTCAGTCTTCTGTCTTCCAACTCATTTCCCCAATCAGTGAAGTATGTAACTTATTCCCCAAGATATGTAACACCTTGCAGTTATAATCTCCCCACCTTTGCTATGTGAAAATTAATTCACATCTGTCCGCCAGTAGCGGAAAATTAAAAACACAAAATGAAAACGAAAATGTTCTTAACACAGGAGAAGAGTACTCATATGGTCAAACATAAGTGGAATTCAGGTTTATCAAAAGTAAAATGGTTGATGTTGTCAGTTCTGACCATTTTTTTGTGGCAATGTTCAAAGGATGATTTGACCACAGGACCAAATGTAAATACAACAGACCCGTCAGACAATGTTACAGGTGTTGCCCGGAATATGGATATTTCATTTATCTTCAGTGAGGCAATGGATCCCTTAACAATAAATTCCACGACATTTACTTTAAAACAAGGTGCAACATCAGTTCCAGGGATAGTGACTTATTCCGGTACAACCGGAACGTTTTCGCCGACCACAACACTGGCTGCCAATACCGTTTTCACGGCTACAATTACTACAGGAGCAAAAAGCCTGACCGGTAATTCACTAGCCGCCAACACTGTATGGAGTTTCACAACAGGTGGTAGCTCAGCAATGTTGCCAGTGGTTAATCTTGGATCGGCAGGCAACTATGTGATACTTGCTAAAACTGCAATTTCCAACATTTCAACTTCAGCAGTTACTGGCGATTTGGGTCTTAGTCCT
>CAYWBC010000303.1:0-1816 GCA_964456285.1 uncultured Bacteroidales bacterium | reverse complement strand
ACCAATCCGGCTACCAACATAATACATATTTTTTAGATTTGCTTTCCACTTTAAAGCACCCTTATCATTACCTTCTTGGATTTTTTGTATATAAACTTTGTTTTTTTTTCATCAATTATATCTTCTAATAAATCATTATCAGTAAAAAGATACATTGCTAAACACATTTCAAATAATCTCCCTTTTCCTTTGTTATTACTGAGGTAAAATTTATTTTGTCACCAATTCACAGATTGTATTATTTGGGATAGCTATCGAATTTAATAAACTCTTTGATGATTTACTTATTCTTTCACCAATAAAAACAATCGATTTTATATTATGACAATAAGAGATTTTATCAGTTATTAACATATCTTTCAGCAACTTCAATTTTGAAATATCTTGAATGAGATTTCTTACTGGATATTTTCCACCAGAATATGAATGCCTATGATACTTAAATTCAATAGCATAAAGTAATATGCTTTCATTATATTTACTTCCAAAATCTTTAAAAATAGAATAAAACTCTTCAATGTATTTGCTAAATAATTGATTGCCAATACCTGTAAGATAACGATAAGACTTCTGGATCTTTAAAGTGCTGATGTAGTTAATATAATTTGGATTAAGGACGACAAGATCAATATGAGCTCTTTGATTTTTTGAATCGTTCTTTGCAAAAATAATGTATGGGTCATTATTTAAAGTCTCACATTTAAATGGTGTGGGATATTCAGTGTGAATCAGATTCAAACCTTCATACTGTAGATCTTTTTCAAGACATAAATGATAAAAGTATGAATGTAATTCCTTCTCAGTGAAGAAATAATTGTAAGCGCTCTATTAACCCCAACTTTCACGCCCGTAATCATTATGTCATAATAAATCCAAATTAAACAGGAGGTTATTATGACACATTACAAACAATTATCATCCGGAGAAAAACCCCGGTTCTGGCAAAAGCATATTGAATCATGGCAGAATAGCGGGCAAACTCAAACAGAATATTGTCGTCACCAAAAAATTAAAAAAAGTACGTTGAGCTATTGGCGAACCCGGTTATCCCAAGAAAAGGGATTTGTTGAAATTCCATTGGTACTTGAACCTGTCTCTACGATAGATATTATCATCAAAGATATTGTGAAGCTGCAAATAAGAAAAGGATTCGACCCTGACTTACTTATCCAGGCAATAAAAACTCTGGAGCGAATAAGATGATAATAGATATTTCAAAAGTAAAAATATTCGTCAAACCAGGCACAACGGATTTCAGAAAGCAAATTAATGGACTCAGCATTATCGTACAGGAAGAAATGGAATTAAATCCCTTAAACGGCAACCTATATATTTTCTGCAATAAAACCCGAAACCGGCTAAAGATACTGTATTGGGATAAATCCGGTTTTTGTTTGTGGCTGTTATGTAAAGCTTAACATAACAGCCATTATGCAGAGAAAGAAATTATGCGAAGAAAAAGAACTAATTACTGTTAATATAAATAATTAATATGAGAACTCTCCGCATAATTTCTATACTTTTTATCAAAGGCTATTTAACCAAGTGAGCAAGTTTTGTTTTTCATTCCAATCAGGCAAGGTTTGTTTGGTTATGTTTGGATATACTTTTTCCAAGTATTTTCTCTTCATTTCAGTATCTGCATGTGCATAAATATCAGTGGATTTAATATCAACATGACCAAGAAAATCACGAATATAAATAATATTCACACCTGCTTGATATAAGTGCATTGCTTTTGTATGTCGAAATACATGCGGAGTGATATTTTCGGGTAGTATTTGAGGATTTTTTTGGAATGCCATATCAGAATACT
>CAYWBC010000302.1:0-1851 GCA_964456285.1 uncultured Bacteroidales bacterium | reverse complement strand
ATCTCAAAAGACACGTTCACCGTGTGTGTATGCAGGCGTGATCTCTCGGGGAAAGAGTACCTGAGCGAAACGGTTGATTTTAAGAACCTCAAAACAGGCTTCAACCAGCTTATCAAGTGGAGCCGGAAGATTACGGATCCTTCCATAGAGACCCTGTTTGTAATGGAAGCTACAGGGATTTACTATGAAAATCTGGCCCATCATTTATACAAGTTGAACCTTCAGGTATCTGTTCTGCTTCCCAACAAGGTCAAGCATTTTGCCAAAAGCTTGAATGTAAAAACCAAAACAGACCAGGTGGATGCGCGCATTATTGCTAGGCTTGGTGCTGAGAGGAAATTGTCACTCTGGGAACCACCTCCAGAGATATTTAAATTACTCAAGGATCTGACCAGGGAGTACGCAGAGTTGATTAAGGAGAGGACTGTTTTTAAAAACCGCTTGCATGCCATGAGTTCTGGTCATAAGCCACATCCGGCTATCATCAGGTCCAATAAAGCAATTATTAAAAAGCTTACTGAGAACGCTGAAAAGATAAAAGATGAAATAGAGAAGCTGATTTACTCAGAGGAATGGCTAGCATCAAAAGTCAATAAAATCATAACCGCTAAAGGTGTGGGACTTATGACAGTGGCAACTGTTCTTGCTGAAACGCAAGGTTTTGAGTTTGTAAGCAATATCCGTCAGTTATGCAGCTATGCAGGGTATGATGTAGTGCAAAGGGAATCAGGGACCAGTGTAATGGGTAAAACAAAGATCTCAAAAAAAGGAAATGGTCGGATCAGGGCTGCCTTGCATTTTCCCGCTTTGCAATCAACCCGGCACTCTCCAAGAATGAAATCGATATATGAAAAGATTAATCAAAATAAGCCCAGCAAAATGGTTGGTGCCACGGCTATCCAAAGAAAGATGCTGGTACTGATCTATACTTTGTGGAAGAAGGATGAAGAATATGTAGAAGACTATGAAAAAAAAGCAGGCAGGGGATTATCCAACCTGCCTGCACAGGATGAACTTCCAACGAAAAGTCAGAAGTTCTCCTTCGTTTAGCGAAATTTATGAAATTTATATGAAAATGTTTGGATTTTATTACAGTACCTTAATTCCACCCGTTCCACACCTAAAAAGATTTATTGGTTGAACTAATAGGATGTTAAATATTTTAGATATCAAATAAATTCTATGTCTATTGTTTATCTTTGAGTAAATCGTTTGATTATGATTACGAAAACACAACTCATAAATTCTTTAAGCAAACTACCTGAAAACCTTACTGTCGACCAGGTAATCGATCATTTAATCTTTGTAGAAAAGGTTCAAAGCGGATTAGATGATGTGGCTAATGGTAAGATTTATACAAAAGATGAGGCTAGAGATAAATTGAAAAAATGGCTCAAGTAATTTGGACCGGATCTGCTCTTCAGGACCTCACTGATATTGGGGAGTATATTTCGAAAGATTCCGAAAAATATGCTGAAATAACTGTTAGTCAACTCTTCTCCTCTACAGATATACTTGAAGATCATCCAAAGGCAGGAAAAGTTGTTCCTGAATTTGAAATAGAATCTATTCGAGAACTAATTCGAGGGAATTATAGAATAGTCTATCAACTCATTGAAGGCCACACTATTTATGTTCTTGCTGTCCACCATGGAGCAAGGTTGTTGGGTAATATTATTCATCCAATAACGGATGAATAATATAAGATTGTGCAAGGCTTAAAAAAAGCTTAACATCAATTAATTAAAACAATACGTGACAACAATACGAAAAATCATTTCGTGTATTCCCATATGTTGATCCCCAAACGTGAATGAATAAAATTTCTCACCTGAAAACGGTGTGGAACAA
>CAYWBC010000301.1:0-1856 GCA_964456285.1 uncultured Bacteroidales bacterium | reverse complement strand
ATTCTGCCGTTCACATGTGTTATGTGGGGTGTGTATGTATTTTGACACCCCACGCAGTAAATGAATTCTGAATTTCAATAAAAAATTATTTGAAAATGAGTAAATGCTCCAATTACATTAGCAATATCAATTATTTTGCGTTCCTTTAAATCATAATAACTTATTATATTAAAAGGCATTTCCCAATCTAAATGATGTGTAATAAAAAATACTTTATTATCTTTGAAGGCAATTAATTCACCTAATTGTTTTACTTTATATTTTTCATTGGTATATTGAACTCTGCTTCCTAAATCAACCAATTTTTTATTTGAAATGTCATATTCATATAAATTGCCATCACTATCGGTAAAATAGATTATTTCTTCATAAACACAAAAACTTTTCGTGTTTTGATGTATAATTTCTTTTATATTTTCAGATATGGAAAAATGAATTAAACTATTTTTTAATTCGTTTTGTGATATATAAATTAAACATTCATCAGTAGTAAAAAATGCATCCTTACAGATTAAATCATCTGCAAAATATATTTTTTTAAGCCATTGTAAATTCCCACCATTATCATTAATTGAAAATAAATCCAAATAATTCTTGTTTGAAAAATATATAATGCCATTCTCTACTTTAATCCAATTCCAACCAACAACAGGTACTTTTCTTAAGTTGATAGGATTAGAAAAATCTATCGCAATACAATTAATATCCATTTCAGATTCATTTGGTTCGTTTTTCATGTAATAAAATTTATTTTCAAAAAAACCAATTGCTTCAATACTTGTACCTAAATTTCTAATATCTTGATAATAGTCATTTATTTTATTGTTTTCAAAATCAACAACAGATAAATCAATTCCACTACATACAATTTTTTTGACAATGATGGGATTATTTATTATTTGATTTTCAGCTTTAATTCTATTATCTCCATTGAAAGCCATTATATATTGACTTATAGGGTTAAAAAAACCTATTAGAATTAATATAATTATTATGATGCTTGAGGTAATAACAATTTTCATATTTATCGCCTTTTTATTGTTCAGTTTTTGTTTCATCATATTTATAAGTGTTTATATCTACACCGACTAAATGAGATAATCCAGAAATTTGACCTAATAGAATATCGTAATTGACATTAGGCCAAATTCCATTTTCAGGCATATTTGGAAGTCCTGCTTGTATAATGTCAAAACTATTATCTATACAACTATTTCCAATAAAATTATATTTCGTTTCACCTTTATCAAATTCAGTTTTAAATTTATTCATCTTTTCTAACATTTTTGCATCTGCATCAGAGCCAACTCCTGTTTTAAATTCAATGGCTTTATATATCGAAGGTTCATTAGCTGCCAATTTAGATACTACTTCTATTGCCTTTGTTAAATCTGTTGTTTTTGTTGATTTGAACCAATATCGTAAATCATCAGTTCCCTTAATTGATTCTTTTATATGATCTACTCCTTCTCCTGCTGCTCTTTCTTCTGTTGTTTGGCCTCTACCTCCAATATCAAAGTGCCACCACACCCCATCTGGATCTTGAACCATCGCAGATGAATGTCCGTAACCGCCCGCCCAAGTTCTAAAATTAACTAATGCAGCATTTAGTCCATTTGGGTCAATGAATTTCAACGGATTATTCCCACAATACACATACCAATTACTCCCATCCTGCACCGGGTCCACATTAATAAACCGCCCAATCGTCGCATCATAATACCTGGCATTAAAGTAGTACAGATTCGTCCCATGGTCAAGCTCTTTCCCGCCGTAGGTGTACTTAGCCGTATCCCCCGGATCGTCCCCGGCCGCATTCAACCGCTTCAGCTGTTCACCAAAGGCACGGTATTCGT
>CAYWBC010000300.1:1615-1868 GCA_964456285.1 uncultured Bacteroidales bacterium | reverse complement strand
TTCAATTGGAGTGTTATGTCAGTTGGAGATGTAAATCCTGATTTTACTGCAGATATATCAACGGAATAACTTGAACCACTATCTAGCTGGGTTGTGTCAATAATACCTTGATGTCTTCCAATATTTCCTACTTCTCGAGACATAGTACCACTTAAAATGACGGCTTGACCTTTTTTTAAAGTATACGTCATTGTATCGGCATATGTCGGTCCTAGGTCTGTAGGCGACTCTGATAATGATACATTCAGTAAGG
>CAYWBC010000300.1:0-1605 GCA_964456285.1 uncultured Bacteroidales bacterium | reverse complement strand
TTCGCAGCTATGCTATCTGTAGGATTTAATGAATGAATTTCCGTCTGATAATTACCGGGAGTAGCAATAACCCACAATTCATAAGATTCTTTA
Source organism: uncultured Bacteroidales bacterium (assembly GCA_964456285.1). Taxonomy (GTDB): domain Bacteria; phylum Bacteroidota; class Bacteroidia; order Bacteroidales; family UBA10428; genus UBA10428. The sequence goes on along the minus strand of CAYWBC010000300.1, from coordinate 1,512 downwards.
GTACCTACAGTAAAATTAAGATCCCATACGTAGTTTATATCTTTCCAATATTTTGTCATATTAAATTGCCTATCCTCCCAGAAATAGGATTCAAGAGAATAATTTCCATTAATACCAGTAGAATTCCACCATCTTAATTGGGTTTTTCCATTTGCATCAGTAGTCAAATCTACTATATTACTACCACTAGTATCATTTACTTTTAGAATTAATCTGACTCCTTCTATTGGATTGTAAGAGTCACTCTCGAAAACTGTAAAGTTAATTGTTGTTAAGTTTACTACTAAGTCTAAATAGAGAGGATCTAAATCAGTAATTTGTCCTGAATCCAATATTATTTTTCCCGGGTTATAAAGCTGATTAACATAGTATATTGTATAATTATATGTATAGGAGGGCGAAAAGTTTAGCCACCAGAATCTTGCTTCTCCATTACTATTAATTGTACAATTCTGTATTTCCCCAAATCCTGCCGTGTCATTACCAACAATCACCCAGCCAGATTCAATCGGAGCTGCATCAGCATCTTTTATTCTAAATATATGTGTGGCTACATCGCAAGTTAGATTAATTTCTGTGTAAAGCTTAGTAAATATTATAGAGGTTGTAGTAATATTAATAGTTTCAATATAGCCATTAATAATATCTGATTCTATAGAAACAGTAAAATTATACGGAACAGGCGTATAGTCCGAAGTTATAAAAACTACGTTTCCCATTGAATTTGCAATCTTGCTCTCAACGGGATTACTTGAGATTGAAGTATTGTATAATGAAATATTAGCATATGGGATATAATTTCCATTTACATCAATTGCAGTAACATTTAATATTGCTGTTCTACCTTGCTCTATTTCTAAAGCCGTAGTTACATCATCAGTATAATTAAAAATTTCCTCTATTCGTTTATCTGAAAGGGCTTGATCAAAATATCTAACTTCATCAAGAGTTCCCATATAATAGCGACTATTTCTAGAACCATCAAAAACATCTGCTTCAGAACCATCTCCAATAAATCCATATCTATCAACATTACGCCCAATAACTTGTCCTATAGTATATGCATCTGTACTTCTAACTAGCTGTCCATCGATATATATCATTTTATCATTTACAACAGAATTATCATATACACAAGCAATATGATGCCAAGTACCATCACATACATCACCATCACTAATTAGGCTTAAAAAGTCATTGGTACCTCCAGTCGACCGGGTCGTATCGAATTCCACAGTGTCATCTGTAGTTGCATAACTTTCATACCCCACAGAAACGGAAAAATATTCAGATCTATCAAAGTCCAGAATAGCCCAATCTCCTCTTCTATCTGGAACTTTTACCCAAGCTGAAACCGTCATTGTCGAAATTGTTTCGGCGCCTAAAAAGGCCATGTCTAAAGCTATATATTCATAATTATTAAATTGCATAGCATAACTTCCTAGTCCTGCCTTACCAGGAGCAACCCAATTATCGTCATCTAAAGTTCTTCTAGCGTATCCTGTATTATTA
>CAYWBC010000299.1:0-1869 GCA_964456285.1 uncultured Bacteroidales bacterium | reverse complement strand
AATTCGCGACTTCGTTCCATAATTTAATCACTCAGTATTAGGCATAATCGCGGTGACGCAGTGAGCACAGCGATTCTCGGCGGCGGAGCCGCCGAGAATCAGTTAGTATTCTGTATAACACTACAATCTGAATGATATACTAAATGCTACATTATTACAATAGTTTCATGTAGTTATATTCAACATAGCTTGCCAATACCATTACAAGTTCAAATCAGCCGGGATCCTGTATTTCCAAAGCCGGAATGATCATTTAACGACCTGCCATAATGTGCTGGCAGCGCGTCTGTGCTGGCAGTACTTTTTAACCAATCCGTTATACGATAGTCATTGTTTTCTTAATTTGTTAAAGAATTTTTTTTAAATTTTTCAATTAAACTTAAATTTTCTTCTTCTAATGCGGACAACCAGAACTCTCCGATAAAATTTTTACGATAACTGTATCCATCTTTCCTATCAAAAAAGGCATAATAGTCGCCATTTGTAAGCAATACATACCTAGCACCGCATTCATTGGCATAATTGTATGCCTGATTAACAGCTTTGCTGTTATTAATTGTTAAATTCCAATCACGCTTAACTTCCACTACGATTTTTATTTCACCATGAACATGAATGCTTATGTCAATTCTTCCCTGCCTGTGCTTTATCTCTTTAATTTTTTCATACCCTAAGACTATAAAAAACGATTCAACCAATGATTCGTGAGCTCTTTCTTGGTGTTCACTATCCTGTTTTAACAGTTTAATATCTTTGATGAGGCTTTGAAAATCTGAAATAATAGCACTGATTTTTTGAGGTTTTGATGTTTTTTTGCGTTTTTTCTTTTTCAATACTGGGATTTCAGTTCTTCCTACTTCTAAAGAAATATTTAGGACCTTTTCGATAATAGCAAACTCTAAATTTCTTTTTGTTGAACTAATGGGCAGCCGAAGTGCTGACAGTAAGAGTTTGCCTTCTTTGTTCCTTAAAATCGGGATATCGGCAGCATTATTAATATTGCGCCCAACGATAGGGCTCCGTTCCTTAACGAGTTGTATAGGCTTTTCATCAATCTTAAGAACCTGCCATAGCCTTTGTTTTACATCCCATAAAAAGTTGTTTTCTGATAGACTTAATGCTGACAGTAAAGTGGCCAATTCTCCGTTAGGGGGTTCGTTTTTTCTTTTGGAACATTTAAATCGCAGTTGTATTACCTCGTCGCCATACGATTGGTTGTGTTTGCCGTCAGTATTCTCAAAAAGTCGCATAATTATTAAAGGGTCCAATATTTACATTCAACACTGCTTGCCAAAACAGTTAAAAGTGCGATTCTACCGGATAACTGCAAGTCTATAACCGAAGTGTTCGGATTTATAAGTACCTCAGGTATGTCAAACCCGCAATTATGATGTGTTAATATCATCTATATATGTAACGAATATTTTTTTTATTACCAATCAAAGGGCATAACATTGTCATCCCTTTAGTATCAATTGCAATCATAGTTATATTATCAATCTCCCTGAAAGCTTCTATCTTAGGAGGTTTAGCACCATAACCAGTATGTCTGAATAACGCAGCCAAGTCAGAATATTCTCCTTTAGTGATTTTACCATGGACAATCCCGAATTCAGATTGAGTCTCAACAATAATGTACTTCGCCAAATCCTGTAACTGATCGAAATTAATTAATTTATTATCAGCTATAAGATTAAATGTTATATAAATTCTATTCTCTTTCTGACGATAGTCCAGAAACTTGGAAATCTTTAACCCGTCAATATATTGCTTTGATGATTTATTGGTCCATCTATCTCTGAAGACATTCGCTATTTTTTCGAGTTTAATTTCCAGTCGATACATACCGATATCAAATACTGATACAGG
>CAYWBC010000298.1:0-1872 GCA_964456285.1 uncultured Bacteroidales bacterium | reverse complement strand
TACACATACTCTTTCTATAATTTGTATAATATTTAGAGGCTGAATTATTGCTGTATATTCTCAATCTCTTAACTCACCAAGGAGAATTATTCACCATATTTGATCATAACGTCAAACCGTGATAGCTTAATTTCAGTTCATCTAAGCAACGATGATACTTTACATGTCCCCTTGGAGACGCTATTTAAATAGGATAAGGTAGGTTGTCGCTATGGCGATTCAGATTCAACAAAGAATATTTATCTGATTCTACTGAACCAAAGTCGGTTTAATAGGTCAAGAGTGCAAATTCTAGTAAGAACTTGCTAATAAATTAGGTTCATAGATAATTGGTTTTCAGCCATAATATCCTCACTCACACAGCATTCCGACTAACCATAATGTATTGTATTCCATTTAAGGAACAAAGCCGCCCCTAACGAATTTGAAAAGGAAACGAATGGAAAAAACTGTATTTGAAATATCTAAAATGGACTGTCCTTCTGAGGAGAATCTAATAAGGATGAAACTTGAAGATATTCCGGAAATTAAGAATCTTGAGTTTGACATTCCGAACAGAAAATTGACTGTTGTTCACACAGGTAAATTGGACAGAATTGAAAGCTCTGTCACTGATTTAGATTTAGGTGGAAAACGCCTACATACTGAACAATCCGACCATGTTGATTTTAAAGAACAGTCGAACCAACGTAAATTGCTGTGGTCTGTGCTTGCAATAAATTTTGCATTCTTCATAATTGAATTGACAACAGGGCTGATTTCCAAATCTATGGGGCTTGTTGCTGACAGTTTAGATATGCTTGCAGACTCATTTGTTTACGGGATGAGTTTGTTTGCCGTTGGCGGAACATTGGCAAGAAAAAAGAGAATTTCAAAACTTGCAGGATATTTTCAAATTGCACTCGCAATTATGGGGTTTGTAGAAGTTATTCGGAGATTTATAGGGATCGAAGAAATGCCGAACTTTTCAACCATGATAATTATTTCATTTTTGGCACTAATAGCTAACGCATTTTGCTTGTACCTTCTTCAAAAGTCAAAAAGTAAAGAGGCCCATATGCAAGCAAGTATGATTTTCACTTCAAATGATGTAATTATTAATCTTGGGGTTATTATCGCAGGGATTTTAGTAGTATGGTTGAACTCAAACAAACCTGACTTAATTGTTGGGGCAATAGTTTTTCTTTTTGTCATTCAAGGTGCCATTAGAATATTAAAGCTTGGAAAATGATAAAAACCAGGTAGATCTGAAAATGAAAGATAAAAGAATTTACCTGAACTTTTGGACTATGCTTTTCCAGTATCCATCTGCAAGTCATAAGGATTTTGAACTTGCCAGGCTTATGACTACTAAATCAAGCTTGCCAGTTTTTCGCAGTGCTCAGAAGTGCAGATTACGATCAGAATGGTGAAGCCCAGTCGGAATACAAGCTACTTGCCAAATCCTTTCCTTTACCACCCTTAAATTCAATGAAGTATTGATCCGTCAGTTATAAGCTTTTCGGGTGCCTCAAATGAGCGGGTGATCGACCTTGCACTATATATTGTGGCGCATCATTTTGAATCAAATACTCTGATTAAAACAGGCAGAGTTGGTGTATATATTTGATATCAGGATTTTTATGTGATCTGGGATAAATAGCATATATGCAATCAGGTCTGGGTGCATGTTTGTTTACAATATATGCAAAAAATAGGGACACCAGATAGTTGGTTTTTGTTGGAGTATCGCAACATTTTAGTGAGGATTATAGCGGTCGATCCTAAGCCATCAGGCTTGCCTACTACTACTCTTTAGATCAGGCAAGTTTTAAAACGATAATCAATAAGCAGGAAATGACTTTGGATTTGCTTTATCGCCCGAGCCGTATA
>CAYWBC010000297.1:0-1877 GCA_964456285.1 uncultured Bacteroidales bacterium | reverse complement strand
ATCAAAATAAAAGCCGAGAATATTTTGATAAAAAACAATTAATTCCTTTTCACTTTACACAACGTTTAGTATAAGAATAGTAGCCGATTGCGGGCTTTATTCCTGTCAAGTTATCCCGAAGCTTCGGGAAAGCGGGCTACAGCTCTTGAAATCACTACTATCCAGGCTATTATTTTTATGCATTGTTAAGAGCTTTTAATTATTTTGTAAATATCTATATAATAAGACTTGATTATCCTTACTTCGATAAACCTCCATATAATCTTTTGCCAGTATGCCAGAAACATTATTTTTGCAACTATCTGATAATGTTTCTTTCTCGCCATTTAGAATAAAAATATAGTCAATTACAGAAATATCATTATTGATATTGCTTACCCATGACAAGCATTCATTTACAGGTGACATGTTTCCAAAATATAGATTAGGAATTTTATTCCTATTCCATTTTAAAGGAAAATGATCTAATGATGCTTCATAATTTTCTAATATTATCATAGGCTTATCAATGCCCAGATAGTTGGAAATATGATTATGTAACCAATAATCGCTATTATTAATTGGTAATACAGTTTTGAATGGCTCAATTTTCAAGGATGCCTGACTTATCTCTTTTGTAATACTATTATTGTTCTTGACAGAGTTAAAATATATATTTAAGAGCGATATATTCACGTAATTAATTATTATAAATACAAGTATATTTAGCCATGCGGGGAATTTATTTGTTGATAACCAAACAATTAAAAAAAGAAAAAAGAATAATACTAATCTTGAAGAAACGAACCCAATTGCTGCGCCTTTACTGTCTTAAACTATAAAAAGGGCCCCCAGAAAAATGATACTTACAATTAGCCATAAATTACTTTTTACTCCATTTTTAATATTTGTTAACTTAGGTTTATTTTTCTTAAGTATGTTAAAAAGCCTGTGTCATTTCTTGTTTTTTTCAAATCTGTTAATTCTGAATAATATTAATCAATTTACTTGCCTTTATATTTAAGAAGATAAACCTGTATCATGATTCCATTTGCTACCTTGTTGTCGCTTACGGTATCTGTTTTTATAAGTTCCGATTCTGATAAAACAAGGTCAAGATTTTCTTTATTCAATTCCAGATTGTGAAATCTAACTGCACAAAATACTTCTCCAGACTGTAGAAATTCTTCGGGCTGATCGTATTGATGTACCTCCGGGAAAGCATCAACGTTCGACATATCTGCCTTAAGCCAATAATGACTTAATCCCGAATTACCTGTGTATTCCACCAATGGGCCAGCAGTTATTTCAGTAATGTGTAATATTTTTCTGATTTCAGGATAAGTGGTGGAGATATATTCGATGGTTTGTTTATAGGGCCCGTATGAAAAATAAAAAGTGGAAATAGAAATCCGTAACCCCAGGAATAAGATAACCGATATTAAAATAATTTTCAGCCATCTTATCTTCATCTTGACAAACAGAATAGTTAATGGGATAACAAGCATAGTAACTATGGTCATGACATACCTGGTGGATAAAATTGGTTGTAAAAACAAGGAAATTATTGTAACTACCATTAATGTTCCCATAAAAATAAACAGCGCCAGCCACAAAACTAACCGATACTCAGAAAACGATTTTGTAAAACTTTTGAAAATGGTAAAAACAATAAGGCCATAAATCAAAATAATTAATGAAATGGAATAATTGGTTGTCCAAAATTGTTCGGTGAATGGAATTGTAATACAAGAAAGAATACCATTGAGACTAACTTCAGGAGCCCAAAAAGCGTGTTGAACTTTTTTAACCTGAATAATAAACATAAAAAGCCATGGGAGAAACAGCAAGATTGCGATTAGTACTGAATATAAATGAGGGAGCCACTTTTTATTTTT
>CAYWBC010000296.1:0-1894 GCA_964456285.1 uncultured Bacteroidales bacterium | reverse complement strand
CTGGCGTGTTGATGAAATCAATACCAACATGGATCCTTCAGTATGGGAAGGAAATATATGGAGCTTTTCTACACCATCGAGTATTCTTGTTGATGGTTTTGAGAGCGGTTATGGTAATGATTCAGGTACTAATGCCGTATTTCTGACATGGAAAGATGGACAAGAACTCGGTAATACATCAGTAAACGGTTCCTGGATGGGTAGATCAGATCCGCCATATCTGGATACCATCGACCATAGCGGCGGTCATTCAGCTCCAATGAATTATAATAATACATCAACCAGTTATTCAGAAGTCATAGCAGATACCGCAGATCTTTTGAATGGTTCCGACTGGTCAATAGGTTCGCCTACTACGCTGACAATATGGTTCAGAGGTGACCCGAATGTAACAGATGTTGGAGATTCACAGTTATATTGCAAAATAGGCGGTAAGAAGGCAATTTATGCCGGCTCGATAGAAACACTATCAAGAGACATTTGGCGTCAATGGGATATTAATCTTACTACTCTTGGAGTAAGCCTTTCCAGTATTTCAACAATTACGATTGGAGTAGAGAAGGTTGGTTCTCAAGGCAGTTCAGGCAGAATCTATCTTGATGATATTACACTTTCACGTGATGAACCTTTAGTTTCTTATCCTGATATATTTATCGAAGCTGAAGCATATGACACCATAAGCGCACCTATGGAAGTTAATGATGCCTATGAAGGCGCCTATGGCAACGAGTACATAAATGTTTTAAATGGTACCCCAGATGCCAGCAGCGCTCCTCCAACAGAAGGTATAGCCACGTATGAGGTTAATTTGACCGGTGGCCAGTATGTAATTTGGGGCCGCGTTAGTATTCCGGTTAATAACCAGGATGCTTTCTGGGTTAAGGTCGATGGAGCAACACCTGATGTTGACCTGGATACCAGCGGCTGGTGCAAATGGAATCTCCTGACAGCAGGAGCAGCATGGCACTGGGATGATGTTCACAGTAATATAGCTACTGATAATAATCCAGTTGTTGTCTGGACAATACCAGCCGGTACGACTACTATTAGCATTGCTTACAGAGATTCTCATGCTTCAACTCCACCAAGACTGGATACCTTATTGATTCAAAAGGTAGGTGAGTAATATAGTAGTATGATATTAAAAGATTCTCTTCGCTACATAAGAAGAGTATGATTTGATACAAAGAATAAATAAAGGCCTGTACTGTTTAATTCGGTACAGGCCTTTTTGATTATAGTTGGTTAGGTTAATGAATTATCGAAGTTAATGCTTATTTTGTGAAGAAGCATACAATACATTATCACTATTCAAATTATCATCGAATGAAAGTTGCTTAAGGATGTCTTCTTTGTTATCAGAAATTATATTATATATTTTTTTTGTGTTACCAATATAATTCAGGCAATAGTTTTTCCATGATTCCTTATAATCGTCGAAAATACCCTTCTTATATTCATCATTTTCCGCAAATTCTGATATGGCCTTTGAATTCCAGAATTTTATTATTATATTTGCATCTTCAATATTAAAATTCACACTGACGGTTTCTCCTTCAATCCGTAAAGACCTGTTTGTTTTGTATCGTATATTGTTGCTTTCAAGAAATTCACGAATAGCTTCTGATGGATCATTAGCTTTTTGTTTTTTATTTTTTTCTAATTGAGCTTTTTGTTTTTCAAGATTTGCTTTTCTTTCCAGGAGTCTTTGCTCACTTGTTTTCTTTGTATAATTAGAAAAATTTATTTGCTCAGAAATATTTCTGCATTGAGCCGCACAAGTTTCCCTGTGTACGATATTCATAACTGTACCACTGGAGTAATATTCGCCGCTGGTTTGAGAAACAAGGCCTGAATTATTGTAACTGAAAGCATAAGGATTGTACTCTACATC
>CAYWBC010000295.1:0-1920 GCA_964456285.1 uncultured Bacteroidales bacterium | reverse complement strand
TTACGTTTTCCTTAATCCCTTTCAGTTCTTTTTTCAATTCCCGCTTTTCTTTAACCGTCATGTTTGTTTTATCCATATCACGTATTTCTTCAACACGTTTTGTCAGATGAGACATCTCTTCATCAGATAATTTATTTTCCGTCTTGTCAGGTACAACAAGATCATCCTTCGCAGAATTAGGTTCAGAATTAGCTGCAAATACTGTTGATGCACCCAAAGCGAAAATAAACAGGAGTGCAAATAAAATAACTTTTTTCATCTTCTGATTTTTTAAATTTAGTTTGAATAATGAATTCAAAGATAAATGTGAACAGATGTTGGACTATTACACAATTACTTAATTAAGTTATATAATTCACATATTCAGTTTCAATATCAGGATAAACTGATTAACATTGGTGAAAATACCTGGTTATTGAGACAACACTGGGTAAGGTTAAAATCGAAATTAGTAAGAGAGTACCATTATTATTATCTTTACAAAACCAACTAGAATAACAACTTATCAGGTTTTTAGGAACATTTAGTAATTAAATGACTATCGGCAATAATGAACAAAAAATGTTAAATCGTTTGAAAATCAGTGAGTTTTTATGCATGATTCCAGATACTCAATAAAGATTAAATATAATTGAAACTTTACATAAAGAATATGGTATGCATCCGTTGCAAAATGGTGGTTAAGTCAGAGCTTGACAACCTGGGATTGCATTACAATATTGTGGAGTTAGGGGAGGCGGAAATTATGGAGGACATTTCAACAGATACGAGAGATCAGTTAAATATTGCTTTAAAGAAATCAGGTCTTGAACTGATAGAGGATAAGAAAAGCATATTAATTGAAAAAATAAAAAATATTATCATTGAACTGGTACATTATTCAGATGATCAGTTGAAATTGAATCTTTCCGATCACCTGAGTGAAAAATTAAATTACGGCTATACATATCTCGCCAACCTTTTTTCAGAAGTCCAGGGTACGACAATTGAAAAATTCTTTATCAACCATAAGATTGAAAGGGTAAAGGAATTACTTGTTTACGATGAATTCAATCTAAAGGAAATAGCTTTTAAGTTACACTATAGCAGCGTATCTCATCTCTCAAGCCAGTTTAAAAAAGCAACTGGGCTAACTCCCTCTCAATACAAGCAATTAAAGAATAAACCCCGCATTCCACTTGAAAATGTGTGAATGATATAATTAATTTCTGAAGTTATGTAATACTTTGCAGGCTGAATTATAAACCTTTGTTGCAGATTAGAATTAGTGTATAATTCAAATTATTTATTATGGAAGCAACAAGGTTGATGATTCATCTGAAAAAAATCTTTTTAGTTTTTACTGTAGGGATAATGATATTTTCATTTAATTCCCTCAACGCCCAGGTAAACTTTTTAACTTCCTCTGTTGTACCCGCAGCAAGGGGTTCTGTAAAAGTAAAAAAGGATAAGTATAACAATTATGTTATTAAAGTGGACCTGAAAAATCTTTCTGAGGCCGGCAGACTTCAGCCACCAAAGAACACATATGTAGTATGGATGGTGACCGAGGATAATATTACAAAAAACATAGGCCAGATAAAGACCACAAAAAAGTTTCTATCCAAAGCATTAAGTGCAAACCTGGAAACTAAATCCTCGTTCAAGCCGGTCAAAATTTACATTACAGCCGAGTTTGATCCGGATCTTCAAGATACGGATTCTGAGATTGTGCTGACAACTGAATACTTTAACTTATCTAAAGATTAATGGTTTACCGCAACTAATAATTGGATCAATCACTTCCCGTGAATAATTACCATATCTGACAAATAAAATGACATATGGACAATAAGGATTTCGAAAAGGCAAAAGCATTTATTATAGTTGAAATAATTGAATATGTGCCCGGATCTGTTGTAAGCAAAACGATTATTAAGA
>CAYWBC010000294.1:0-1921 GCA_964456285.1 uncultured Bacteroidales bacterium | reverse complement strand
CATTGAACTTCATTTATTTTCACTAATCCGTAAACACATGGCTAAGACAACACAGGTAAACAATTGGCCAACCAGGGCAACCTTTATTTATTGAATAATGAGTTCAAAGATTTCGGTAAGGACACAGTAATAATAAATGACCCGGGAAATTTTGCCTATGCCGATTTTAACTATCATTTACCCGATTCAGTGGAGCAAAATTATCAGATAGAATTATTTACTTTTATGCCGGATTTTCATTTCTTAGGCATTTATGATCCATATTACAATTATCCTGTACAACAAAGAGTCTATCAGGATACCAGTGCATATCTTGAATTAAATAGTTCCATTTTTTGGCAGGGTTTGAATGTATTTAATATCCTTCATAATTTTATCAATACCGCTGAAATTCGAATTGGCCAAAACAAAGTGAATGGATTCTTCTACGGGGAAAGGCAGGCTCCATCTTTTGTAATATCCGAAAATAAAAATGTACAGATTGGTCTAACCCCCGCATACTGGTTTGGTAAATTTGTTAATGAAAATGATACGGTAAAAATCAGGTCACCATATGGTAAATGGGAATATCTATTTCTTTCCCAGGCAAACGATGTGCTGCGGCATTATCCAATCGATTACCGGTTATATAGAAATAATATTCTCATTCAAGATGGTCAATTTAATCTGTTATTTGGTCCTGTTGCATTGCGTTTGGGATTTGATATAAATGATTTAACCATTCCCATTTCACCGGACAGCTATAAATTGGTTATAACCGATAATCAGGACGAAGTAGCCGGATTGGCTGGTATTTCCCGGGTAACTGCCGAGTTTGATTTGACCCTATCGGATAAGAATCCGCCGAATATTATTTTATTTCAGATTCTATCGGAGGGAGTATTGTCTAATGTGCTGGACTCTGCGAAAACCAATATAGTCCGTTTTATTCTGGAAGATAACCAGCAGGTTGGATCGGTTAGCCTGCATTATTCCACTTTAAATGATACCCTCTGGCAGGAAATTAGTTTAGACTATAACGACCCCTATTGGGAAGCACAAATTCCATCGCTTTTGCTGGGTTATTACTCTTTTAAACTGGTAGCTTCCGATCTCCAGGGCAATTCCATTAAGTGTGAGATGATGCCGGCTTTTCGGATGGATGACGTGTCTGCCATAAACCAGCCTGTAGTGAAAACGATGCCACACAAATTTCAGCTTTTCCAGAATTATCCAAATCCTTTCAATCCGAGTACTACCATCGCCTACCAGTTGCCGGAGAGAAGCCATGTAAAACTGGCGATTTATGATATTACCAGCCGGCAGGTTAGAACTCTGGTGGATGAGGTACAGCTTGCCGGGAATTATCGGACAGCCTGGGATGGTACCGATGAATATGGAAGGTCTGTCTCCAGTGGAGTATACATCTCTGTTTTAGAAGCTGGTAAGTACAAACAAACTAAGAAGCTGATACTCTTAAAATAAATTATTGCTTATTAAACATTAGTTCGTGAAATGAAGTTTAAATCTTGTAATATTTTTGTATTGATATTCATATTTGTGATACTTGGTTTTTCCCAAAATGTTATCTATGATAATAAATTAAATTCTATAATTTTAAAGAATTGAAAAATATCTGTAGAAACAGCAAATATGGATATTTATAAAACGACTATTTTGAAATACGAAAATTCTATATCCCGGAATTCTTTTGACTTAACCATTTCAGCAAATTTTGTAATGGACTATGTGTTTTTCTATAATAGGTATGGAATTGAAGGTGACACATTAATAACTCTCGCAGATACTACAATGACTATCTCACGCCCCGAAGGAATCTATTTAATTCTTGTCGGTAAATTTGATACGACATTTCACCATACTCTCATTGCAAAAGACAGCATAGAGCTTATTGCCCCAATGGAGGTTCAAGTATTTAAAC
>CAYWBC010000293.1:0-1928 GCA_964456285.1 uncultured Bacteroidales bacterium | reverse complement strand
ATCCGCAACGCTATAGATACCATCTTCTTTTCCATTGGCCCATACACTTGAAACATCACCTATGTTTATTGTATTATTCTGAATTCCAAATTTTATATCTTCTCCATCATAAGGAGAGCTTCCAGACATTGTTATACTTAAATAAGCATTCCTAACAGGTGCCCCGGTTGGGTAACTACTTAAATCAAGTTTTACATAAATATCCCATGTTGTAACATCATACCTTCCTACTTTATTTTGATCATCATAAAAAGAAGTAGAAGCTGTATTATCATTTGTTATCAAATAGAATTTGTTTGGAGTTCCGCTAATTTCACGCTTATAATTTTGTACCCAGGCATTTCCTCCGTCTGGAAGTATTCCTGTTACCGGAATTGTACCTTGACCATTGCATGTATTTGCATTTGAAAAATCAATGTCTAATCCAGATTCATTAACTGTAACCCTATGTTCTGTTATTGGACCAGGATTTGTTTCACGAAATGGTTGTGCTTTTACTGTAAAATAACTTGTATTTGAATTTATGGTAACAGTTGCTTTGTGTTCATAATTTGGGTCTTCTGAAATTGTTGCTCCGTTTCCTTCTATTGACCACACTATGTTATTCCCTGTCCAATCACTTGAAAATTCAATCTCGTTAGTGCTTTCACTATAACATACTTCACTAGGACCATAAATAGTAACCGCCCCTGGTTGCCCGGTAATATTTACTTCCTTCTCCTCAGAAAAGGCTCCTGTTCCTGTTTCGCTTTTTGGTGCAACTTTAAGATATGCAGTTCTTTTATAGTCTGCATGCCATAATATACGAACCCAATCATCATCTTCAGCAACAATTGTTCCTGCATCTGACGGCTCTATTCCCCATAAATAATCCGTTGCTTTTGAATCATAATTTGGTATGTAGTATGTATACTGTTGTGTTTCACCATTTACTTCAGAGGGTCCTGTTGGAGCCTGAGGTTGCTTGATTGTATATATTGGAATAACAAGAGGGTCTTGGCATGGTATATTAGGTGGACTAAATTTTAGATTTACATGATTGTCATAATCTGTAAAACCAAGCATTGTAATTTCAATATTGTAATCCAGATCTTGATAACTGCATCCTTTTGGTGGGAAATAGCCACAACCTTTTGTATAGGATCCAAGATAACCTCCGTCATATTCAAAAAACATCTCCTGGTCATTTTCTGGCCTGACCTGAAAGGTTATTTTTTCTCCTCCGGCATATACTAGTTCTTCACCCTCTGTATAACCAGATGGAAGAGCAACAATTAAATTTTCATCTTTTTCATAAAGTGTAATCCATTTCCACCAATACTCACCCTCACACCAATTATTTAGTTTTAATCTTAAAGTTCCTCTTGTTCCATTATTGGTAATTACTATCTTTTTATTATTTTCAGAAAGAGTAATGTCAACTTTAGAAGGATCAATAAGATCACCTGTATAATATTCCAATATCTGATAACAATCTGTTGCTCCATAATCATATTCTATACTCATTGTTTCTCCATTGCAAAGATCATTTTGTGCATTAACATAAGCCAAAGTAAATATTGAAATAGAAAGCATTATGTAAATTCTTATTGCAATAACTGATAACTGTTTTTTCATAACGTGCCGTTTTAGAGTAATATTATTTTCAATCCAGAGTTAGCCCTTAGATTGTTTTTATACAATTCACTTTTAAAATTCAGGTTGTAGGAGCCGTTTACAAATATACTTAACCTTCTGGTTATATATAAATCAATACGAGCCATAGCTCCCATACCTATCATGAATTTTTTTATTTCCTTATCTTCCACCTGGGAGCGAATATCTTCAATGCCCATATTTAATTTTAGACCAGCTCCCATCAGAAGCTTATCGTTTAGATTCAAAAATTCATAGATGCCTGTATTTTCAAGACCATAACTTGCAAAATC
>CAYWBC010000292.1:0-1938 GCA_964456285.1 uncultured Bacteroidales bacterium | reverse complement strand
GGGCAGGTGTAAAATACACGTAACCCCCATGATCAGGATGTTGTGTCGAAAGAATATGGTTATACAATGCCCGCTCATAATAATCTGCATATTTTGCCAATGGATTTACCCGGAACAAATCCTCTGTCAATTTTAACATGTTATTTGTGTTGCAGGATTCAGGTCCCTCGACTACATTGATATAATCAATACATGAAGCTACACCTGGGAAGAATTCCTGTCGGCTGTTGCCTCCAAATGCCAGACTCCGGTTTCCAGTAACTGTTTCCCAAAAGAAACTGCCTGCATTAGCATATGTCTCGTCCCCGCTAAGCTCGGCAATTCTCTCAAAACCTACGGCTTTAGGCACTTGGGTATTAGCATGCAAATTATCCAGATTATCATTACCAATGGACATGGGATTCAGTAGAAACTTATGGGAATATCTTTTAGATGCTATCAAATACTTCTCTTCGCCTGTCATTTGATAGGCATCAGCAAAAACCTCATTCATTCCACCGTGCTCGGTGTTCAGCATTTCCTCCATTTGTGAATCCGATAATTCTTTACACAATTCAATTCCCCAATCACAGAATTTAAGAAACATCATCTTTGCAGTATCACTATCTCCATACAACCATGCATCGCGCAATCCGGCATACATTTTATGGATATTGTAAAGGGGTACCCATCCATCCCGGATGGCTGAAGGATTGCCGTTCATGATTGCCAGCCAGATTGCTTTTCCGTCAGGTACTCCACCCAAATATCCAATAAAATTCTCATCTGCAGCATTGGCATCCTGGCAAAGCTTTAGTTCCGATATCATATAATCCATACGTTCTTTACACTGAGCATTACCGGTTGAGGCATAATGGATAGCCATTGCGGATAAATAGTGCCCGCCTACATGCCCGTCAAGACCAAGCCAATTATTAAAACTCTCACCCTTTGGAGTCAATCCGGCTTCTTTTAAGTAAGGCGCCAGCAAACGGTCTACATCGTATTGCAATAGTGTATTTACATTTAAGTCCTGTGCTTTTTTTAACGGTCCCTCTAACAAGGTGACATCCGAAAGCGGGAAAGTATTGGAATACAGTTTATCCTGGGCCTGAATACTGCAGCTTAGCAAAACTACAGATGAAACAAGAAGAAGGAAATGAGTTTTCATAATCAATTTATTCTATTAAAGTAATATACTCAAAATACTGTAAATACCCATCAAGACTAGTATTCTTTGTATACAATAGTTTTTCAGAAAGTTTACATTGCACAGCTTCTCTAAATGTGTTAATAGGCGTGAAGTAAACTACTTATTAATAAGTAGTTTACTTCTCCATTAACTAACCTATTACCCCATTACAGATAATTTATATCAATAACCAGGATTTTGATTCAAATTAGAATTCGATTCTAAAATTGTTCTTGGAATCGGATAGAGTGAAGTATGATCATCCGCTTGAACCGGATGCGACAAGAAGGACTTTGTTGTGAAGATACCAAAACGGATCATATCCTGACGTCTGCGACCTTCCTGGTTAAATTCCCAGCCCAGTTCGTCGAGCATGCGACCATATTCAATATCATCACCACCCTCATTGGTAATTCCAAGGTAACCTTCATCACGCAAACCATACTCATACACACTTCCTCCCATAAGATCGGCACCGGTAACAGTAGCTTTTCCGGTAGCGGAAGCAAAAGCACGCCCTCTGACCTGTGTTACAATTTCTGCAGCCTCGTCGGCATGACCGGTACGAAGCAGACTTTCAGCTTTCATCATAAGAACATCAGCATAACGCAATAATGGATAATCGTTATTAATGATGTTGCTTGATTCCAGTGCATACTCGAATTTTCCGAATCGGAAACCATGTACTTCCTGGCTTACTTCTTCGATTGGTAATATCTCATTAATGAAAGTGAGGGGTTTGCCAATGGAATCTCCCAGGGTACACA
>CAYWBC010000291.1:0-1971 GCA_964456285.1 uncultured Bacteroidales bacterium | reverse complement strand
TCGTTTGCTTGTCTGTTTGGTCATAGTTTTAACACATTGGTATTGCTAAAACTAGTTTAATGCTTTAAATGTCTCTTTTTTAGTTGTTTGCGTTATTATATAAGTCGTTTTATGTCTGTGTATTAAGTTGTTAATAACTGTTTCGTACAATACTGATTGAAAATCCGCGCGAGCCTGAAAAACAGTAGGTTTAAGTATTTAATCCCCTTATAGTCAGGTTCTAATTTTCAGGGGTTTAGCCCAACAAGATTTAAAACCCAATTGAGCGAACAAATACAAACGATACTGCAAAAAAAAAGGTAGTAAGTTTTGAGAACCTGCTACCTCTTTTTTTGGCTCAACTGTGCCTTAAATTCTATATTGTTAGCGGCTGGCATTAGTTAATAACTAATTGGCCACTCGAGAGAGTATTTCTATCATTCATTATCTTATAAAAGTATTGTCCCCTTATATTTGCACCTAAGTCAATACGCCAATTGCTCGCCTGAATATTCTCCTTTATTACCATTCTACCCATCACATCATAAAGCTCTATTGTACTGGGTATATATTGTTCAGGTATTTCAATTAGAATATATTCCTGAGCCGGATTTGGCATTACGGCTATCGCTGGTTCTGAATAGAAGTTAAGGTTAAAACTAAGAGGAGTCCCCCATAGCAGATCTGTTTTTTTCAGGTAGACAAGCTCAACAGATTCTGCCAAATATGGAGCATTTTCACCTCTTTCATAGTGTCGGTAGTAGGGGCCACCTCCTCCTTTTATGTAATCCCTTTCACCATATGAATTGACCTCGCCTTCCCATGTCTCCCAACACGGATCAGAAAAATGTATGATAGTATTCTCTATGTCAGGTTTTGTTTTTACAATGAATTCATCATATTTCTTTAATTTATATGCCCACGCTGCATCCCATCCCCAGAACTCAATAATTGGGTCACCTGGCATCAATGACAGTAAAGAATCTGCATAATACGTTAATGTATCAATATATGGAGCAACGAATTCTGGTGGTCCCCAATTCCATGCGACTTCATTTACTACACCTCTATTAACAATTTTTTCAATGGATACGATATAGCTAATACTATCCTCTGCATCAGTTCTTGAAATGAATGTTTTTTTTGTGCGTATTTTAGTATATGGGAAATTATAATAAGATTCTTCAATAGTATGAATTTTGTCCCCTGCTTGAAAATCATAAATGTCATTCCATTCCAAATTTTGTATGCCAAGTTCAGGATGTGATAAACCTGCCAGCTGAAACATTTCAATTTCATGATAATTGTAAAAGACTGGTTCACTATATGAGGGGAATAAACTAAAGTTAAGGGTTTGAATTAAACCATACTTCTTGCTTAAATATATCGACATATTATTTATTGAATGATCAACCGGTATTAAATTTCCATCGAATGCCGAGAATTGTATAGTCTTTACTGAGTCAATAAGTGTTAGAAAGCTCATCGTATCAATATCTGTAACCTCGCCTATTATAATTAATGAATTCTCCTTGTAGACTGTCCAGCTATCACCAATATCTCCCTGCGTACGGATGATGATGGAATCCTCATTTCTATTCAGGAAACAATTATCACCATTCGCTTTAATGATTAATTTGCTTCCAAACCAGGAAGGTCCAGAGGGTGAATAGCAGTCATCAAAATTTCTGATTCGTGAGGAAAAGTAAAAAATTGAATCACTTTCAAATTGAGTTGAATCAACGTCCAAAACATCTATTTCTTCATTATCCTTAGAGTAATAATAAGTCCTTTCAGACAATACTGTTTGATAATCCTGGGCTTGAACAGATAGGAGATTCAGAACGAAAAATGAAAGTATTATGGTTGAGTGTCTCATAGATTTGATTTTTTATTTAGATGCAAGATTACTTTGAATAGTTGCGTCTTGCTTGCCGCTAACGTGAGTTTGTGTAAAAACCCGTTTTAGCAAAATAAATATAGCCATAATCT
>CAYWBC010000290.1:0-1979 GCA_964456285.1 uncultured Bacteroidales bacterium | reverse complement strand
CACAATAATATTAATTTTTAAAGGTGTTCATGAACTCACTACGTTCGGTTCCTTCTGTCTATTCCTGTCGCATCTACATATTTATCTTTTGGTATTCTTAGGGCTTCGCAAGGTTGTGTTTGCTTACCCGGATAAATATGCCTCATATGCGCCGAATTGGTAATACTGTGTAATATTTACCTATTCTACCTGTTCGTCAGTACAGACTTTTACCGTTTGGCTTCGTTACTCCCTGCGGTCGTAAGCTCGCCAATACTCGGTACAGTGCATGGGTCACCCCAACTTAGCGAAGTGATCTCTTGAGCGAAGCGAAAAAACCACCCCCGCTAAAAAGCGGGGCAGGCATTGCCACTTGCTAATACTTCCGGGTGTTACCCCGGCGTATAAGAGCCTGTCCCGAACTTGATTCGGGAGCCTTTCACCCTCTGGAAAAAAAGGCTCCCGTCTGATTGCCCTAATCCGAAAATAAATTTGTATTTTTCGAATTTATTCAGAGCTTTCAGATGGGTGTGCTCATGCTCATGCAGGGCATACACACCGCATATAACAAATAGCTATGTTTAGGGGTAAAATAAGTTTTCGGTATACGTATTTAGGTTTAACAAATCTAATAGATACCTGCTCGCAAACCGCTACTAGTCATATGCGAAAACGTTGCCAACAAGGCTGAGAAACATCCTGCATACATGAAACAGACTTAATTTTTAAATAACCAGATTCCTTATTTAAGAAATTTGACAAATAATTAAATAAGAGTTATCTTTATTTAAAAATTTACCATGAGACAGTTCAAATCTGGTCAGTATATTAGTCAAGGTTATTATAAGAGCTTTCAACCAGAGTTTATTAATAGGCAATTGCAAGTCGATAACATGGAAATATTGCAATTGTTAAGCCAAGCAGATAGAGAATTAGGGCGATTGGACATGTATTCAAAATATATTCCCAATATCGAATTGTTTATCAGTATGCATGTATTGAAGGAAGCGACACAGAGCAGTAAAATTGAAGGGACTCAAACAAATATGGACGAAGCTCTTTTAGAAAAAGAGGATTTACCGTTAGATAAACGAGATGATTGGGATGAAGTTCAGAACTACATAAAAGCAATGGAATGGGCTATTGAGCACCTTGAGAAACTACCTTTTTCATCACGATTAATAAGAGACACTCATCGCGTATTGCTTCAAGGTGTGCGAGGAGAAAAAAAACAACCTGGTGAATTTCGGATTAGTCAAAACTGGATTGGTGGGGCAACAATAAATGATGCTGTATTTATACCTCCAGTTCATAGCTCTGTACCTGACCTAATGAGTGATATTGAGAAATTTATTCATAACGAAGAATTTCATATACCTGAATTACTTAAAATAGGATTGGTTCATTACCAATTTGAGACAATTCACCCCTTTCTTGATGGAAATGGTAGAGTAGGACGATTAATAATTCCCCTTTATTTGGTAAGCAAAGGAATATTACAAAAACCAGTATTGTATTTGTCTGATTTTTTTGAACGAAACAGGCAATTATACTATGATAATTTAACAATCGTAAGAGAAAAAAATGATTTAGGGCAATGGTATAAATTCTTCCTTGTAGGAGTGATAGAAACTGCTAAAAATGGAATTGTCACTTTTGACAATATACTACAACTTCAAAAGCAAATTGATATTGACATACAAAAATTGGGGAGCAGAGCATTAAAGGCTAAAAAAGTAATAGACTATTTGTATAAAAAACCAATGATTACAGCGGACAAGGTTAGTGAGATTGCTTCGGTTTCAATGCCATCATCATACAAATTGATTTCGGAATTAGAGAAACTTAATATATTGCAAGAAAAGACTGGAGGACAAAGAAGTAGAGTATATGCATTTGATAATTATATTAAACTATTTAGATAAAGCCCAGTTGGCAATCGAGTAGGCAGCCGATAGGCAAAAGCCTATCGGAGAACCTCTCACACCACCGTACCCTTC
>CAYWBC010000289.1:0-2036 GCA_964456285.1 uncultured Bacteroidales bacterium | reverse complement strand
TAAGTTTCATAAGTATAGGTTTTAATATAAATGTTATAAAAATATGACGAATTAAATTAAATTAACCACTAATCTACTATTCTAAATGAATTAATTATTACATAAAAAAGCATGTGTTATAAACAACGAATACAAAAGTTGCCAAACACGTGCTTTTTAAGCAAAGTTTTTATTCTTGTTTATTTTATAAAAACGAATCGTTGGGTTATAGTAAATTCACTACAACTAATTTTTATCAAATAAATACCTCCATCAATATTTAAATCTTGAAGGTTTATAGAGTAGGATTGATTGCCACTGTTCATCATTTGCGATTTATGCATTACCTCACGGCCTTTTAAATCATATAAACTTGTTATAAGTTCTACTTTTATATTTAACGTAAAACGTACATTCAGCCTGTCTTTTGCCGGATTTGGATACATCATCAATTTATTCTCTGCAAACATATTATCTTCAATCTTGGTAATATCCTCGGCAGTTACGTTTACTATCGCTGCCCTGGTTGAACGATATTCTCCATCACTAACTGTCAGTTCCAACCTGTATCTTCCCTTTTTATCCGGTGATAACTCTACAACGCTTCTCTCAGCATTTCGCAAACTCGCTTCACTGCCTTCTGGCATTTCTGATATCACCCATGAATAAGTTAATGCATCAAAATCAGGATCATAACTATCCCTTCCATCTACATCTACAGGATCAAATGTATCAGAATTGGTGATTGACTTTGCTACTGCTGCTAACGGGGCCCTGTTTTCTATGGCCATTACACTGGTTATTGATGGTAAACTGGTGTATTCCCCATTATCTACCGTTAATGAAAATACATAATTGCCTGTTAAATCAACTGTAAATATAGGCCTTTGTGTGCTCGGACTACTCAACGATACATTGCTCCCTGACGGTGATGAGATTATTGTCCATTGATAATTCAACGAATTGCTATTCATATCAAAACTCCTAGAGCCATCTAAATTTATTGTTGCCCCTGTCTTGGTTATCCTATTTTCTCCTGCATAGGCGACCGGCAGGTAATATTCTTCTACTCCCCAGTTTAAATGATCGTTCGAAAATTCTTCATTATCTATCCTAGTTAACCCATATCCCATTCCATCTGCCATTACCGGCCATGGTATAGTATCGTTATATTTTACTTTTTCCATTGTGGCAAACTTGTACCTCAGCAATGTATCTTCATCGATAAAAACTGGCTTTTGTATGCTTATCGCTTCGCCACTGTTGCTCAAATTCCCAAAATAGGTGTAAACTTTATCCTCGGCTGTCAAGTTCATTATACCCCTAAACTGTTCAGCAGTAATCTCTTTCTCTACCAAATATGCCGATTCCCCAGCTTCTAATGTCACTTCTTTAAGGAAAATAAAGTCTATGCCTTCCACTTTCCATGTTACCATTGAATCTACTCCTTCATATAACGATACCATAGAATCTGTCCTATTGATCAACTCGATAAACTCATAATGCGCATCAAACGGGTGGTACATAATCGTTTTAAATATTACAGGGCTTTGTTTTGCTTGTAGGTTATCCATGCCAAAATAAATAGAGTCTAATTGTACTTTCTTTATCTCTCCACTCCGGTTTGTATAATCACCATAACTT
Organism: uncultured Bacteroidales bacterium; assembly: GCA_964456285.1. Classification (GTDB taxonomy): domain Bacteria; phylum Bacteroidota; class Bacteroidia; order Bacteroidales; family UBA10428; genus UBA10428. The sequence goes on along the minus strand of CAYWBC010000289.1, from coordinate 413 downwards.
GTATTTATCTCTGTTGGTTCAAAACTGTAACTGCATATCATTCCCGTTAGGTTTGATGAACTATCTGTTGACAATACATAAATTGTCTCTCCTCCTGATGATAACGAAAAGGCTGATCCAAATTCACTTATACCATATTCAATAGTATTGTTTACATAATGCCCTTCGTAAAATACTTGATATTCCTGTGATCCTATTATTGTTCCTGCAGGTATTTGCCATTTGGAAAGGTCATATTTGTTGTCTGTTAGATACCAGCCGCTTATATCTATATCCTGGGTTGTTGGATTATAAACTTCAATAGCGTCAACATATGGGTTTTCCGAGTTTGCCAATACTTCAGTTATTTGAAGGCTATCTCTGTATTGATTTACTTTATCTTCCCTACCAGGGGTACCATATAAAGTACTTGA
>CAYWBC010000288.1:0-2045 GCA_964456285.1 uncultured Bacteroidales bacterium | reverse complement strand
GTTAACTTATTATCTCTACTAAATTAACAATGTGAATCTAAAGGTTTTGTGGGACAGTTATAGTTAGTCCGAAGACTAACTTTTACAAAAAGCGAAGTTACAAACTTCGCTTAGCAGGGAGAAATAGCAGTGCCTTCAGAGTATTGTTTTTTTTTGTTAAGTATAGCATAATCTGATTTAGTAATACAAAGAACCGATATATAAATTTCGTGAATTCTGCTGTAAAATCCAGCCTATTAGCGTCCTAAAACCAGCTTGCAAGGATTTAGTTAAGCTAAGCTCGTTTTAATAAAGTAGATTCCTCACGCAGTGTAAATGGACATGAGTTTGAATCATTGTATTTATTAACCATACGTCTGCGACATACACTAATTAACTATAAATCTACAACCAATCTGATAATAAAACACAAACTATTGACTTGAGTGAAATTATTGGATATATTTATATCTGTTTGGAAAACATGTTGGATTAAATCAGGAAATGTTCAAATTGATAGAATATGTTGCTTACCCAAAATACACAATTTAACCAACTATTATTGAGTTATTTATAAAACCAACACCTGAAAACAAATACAATGAAAACAATTATTACGTTCCTTAAAAAGTTTTGGTTCCGTGTGCTTTTCTTTACACTGGGACTTGGTTCACTCTTATGGTTTCTGATAAGAGTCATTCCAAAGCCATCCAGGGCCACTTACCCCTGTATGAAAGCTGCTGCTCCGCTGGCATCTTCTTTCGTAATGTATCTGATTGGAATTACCTCCTTTACACTTTTTTTCCGTAAAGCACGGAAAAGGATCATTCAGTCCAGGTATCTCCTGGGTTTGATGTTCATTTTTTTAGGACTGGCGGCAGGATTTGTTGCCATAGTTAACACTACCAACAGAAGTCTGGCAGCAGATTACCAGGGATATCAACCCGGAAATGAACCCATTGGAGAGGGTAAAGGAATATTTCCCGGACGAGTGGTTTGGATACATAACCCAAATGCTACCAATAAAGAGTGTTCCAATGCTAAAAATGATTATTGGTATGAAGATAAAAATACGAATCAGACAGTAGTGAATGCCATGTTATCTGAAGGACTTCGAAAATTGACCGGGACATCAAGTGATGAAATTGCCTGGGATTCGATTTTCAGGTACTATAACAACACACATGGCAGGGGAGATAAAGGGTATACAAGCGGTGAGAAAATTGTCATCAAAATCAATATGAATGCCGTTTACTATGGAGAAGACGGAATAAATACTTCACCCCATATTTGTTATGCTATTTTAAACCAATTGATCAATAAAGCCGGAGTTTCCCAGTCTGATATCGGTATTGGAGATCCCAATTGTACGATGATATCAGGTACCTATGAAAAATGCAGTCATGTATTTCCGGATGTTAATTACTGGAATAGTTCGGATCCGTATAATCTTAATCCTACACTGGGTAAGGTTATTTTCGGAAGTGATGGAAGTTCTTCAGATGTTCTGCCCCAGGATTATATCGACGCTCAATATTTGATCAACATTCCTGTTTTTAAAAAGCATCATCGTGCAGGTATTTCCCTAACCAGTAAAAATCATTTTGGCTCTATTGCAATCGTTGGAGATGCCTGGCATTTACATGAATCATTGCCTATGCCGGACGCACATGAGGAAGGTAAGGATCCTAATGGAGAATATGGGGTTTATCGCTGCTTAGTTGATATAATGGGGCATAAAGACCTTGGTGGGAAGACTATTCTCTATCTGATTGACGGAATTTGGGGATCGACAAACTGGGGACATCCGCCTATTAAATGGCGTATGGCACCCTTTGGTGAAGGAGGTACTACTATGGCAAATGCAGATTATCCTAATTCTTTGTTTCTTTCACAGGATCCGGTAGCCATCCAATCAGTATGTTTTGATTTTCTGTATGAAGAATTTGATTTAGATCATCCTATAGAAGGAGATCCTTCTACATCGCACAAGGGACCATTTCCACATTTCGCGGGAACAGATGATTTCCTTCATCAGGCAGCAGATCCGGAAAACTGGCCACCCG
>CAYWBC010000287.1:674-2064 GCA_964456285.1 uncultured Bacteroidales bacterium | reverse complement strand
GTCCAGTTATTGGGTAATGTATATGACAAAGTAATGTCTTTAATCTTAACAAAAGACCCATCAATAAACTTTATTGGAGCTACGAGACTACTTGTATTTGCAGTTCCGTTATTGTAATAGCGTGGAAAAATAGCATCATCGGGATTTTGTGGTGTCCAGGCAGGAACATAAGATCCATTAGTATTATCACTAGACAATTTAACGTCCTGATAAAATCTATACCTGATTGTATATCCGGCACGTCCAATCATCAGAACACCTAACCCAAAATCTCCGACATCTGTTTTGAGTAAAAAGTTATTATTGAAACTGAAAGTAAATTTGGGTTCTTCATTGAGGTAAATTCTGTCGTCGTCATTAAAAATCCCATCCTTATTTATATCTTCTAATTTTATATCACCAGGTAAAAAACGGTTAGCCAGCATTGGAATGTTAGCTATGTTAATTGTATCACCGTTTGCTTCCTGTTGTCTTACATAATCAAGTTCTGCATCTAAATCCGCAATTGAATAAAAGCCCAGATGGTTATAAGTGTACCAGCTCTCAACAGGTTCCCCGACTTTCCAGCTTTCTTCCTGACTACCGGTATTACCAGTAACTTCGTCTGTTCGAATAAGTTCAGTTACACCTTCTCTTAATCCGGTTATTTCATTTTTAATTGCGGAAAAGATCCAGTCTGTTGTCCAGTTGAAAGCACGGGTATCAATATTCACCGTAGTAAAGCTTACTTCAATTCCCCTATTTTTACTTGCTGCCACATTTTGAGTGGCAATGGGATATCCCTCTGAAGCCGGCAAGGGAACCCTAAACAATAAATCACTTGTTTTTGAAATATAATAATCAACAGAACCGCTTATCCTGTTTTTAAAAAATCCTATATCAAGACCAATATTATGTGCTTTAGTTAATTCCCATGTTAAGCTTGTGTTGGCTGTTTGATACGGTACATACTGGCTGTAAAAGTCCTCGCCAAAAGTGTAGTAATTTGGCAATTCACCAAGGCTTGCTGTACTAGAATAGGGTGGAATGGCTGAATTACCTGAAATACCCCAACTATACCTTAATTTTAAGTTAGAAAATGCGTTGAGATTTTTAATAAAATCTTCCTGTCCAAGCCTCCATCCTGCAGAAAATGAAGGGAAAATTGCGCCCTTATTTCCAACAGCAAGTACTGAAGAACCATCATATCGTAATGTAGCCTGCAAAAGATATTTATCCATCAGGCCGTAATTGGCACGCCCAAAAAATGATACCAATTGGGTTTGTGCATACTGCCACTGATCTGGCTCGGTTTGATCTGTTAAATAGGCCTGATCAGCTGTTACTGAACCAGCAAAACCTACCCAGTCAAAATATTCTGTTGAAGCTAATGATTGCCCGCTTCCCAGAA
>CAYWBC010000287.1:0-664 GCA_964456285.1 uncultured Bacteroidales bacterium | reverse complement strand
TGCCATCAACTGTATATTATGGTTGCCTATTTGTTTTTTATAATTAAGAACATTTGTCCAGGTATAAGCAGTTTTTTGATAATTATCCAGGGTAGTGAGCGCATTTGTAACAGCTATTTGTCTTGTTGAGTATGCATCAGCATATATTCCACGTTTGGCTTGAGTATTATCAAAACCAAACTGGGTTTTAAAAGATAGATCTTTTAATATATTCACATCGATGTATGCATTACCGAATATCCTGTTTGTATATTCTTCATCTTTGTAAGTTCCTGATGCATTATCCAGCAACGGATTGTATTGGTTTGCGGAAAATATAGGATCGGGAACCTCTAAATAAGAACCATCAGGATAGTAGAGTTCACCGATAGGACCAGCGTTTCTGGCATAACCAAAAACACTGCTTGAACGTCTGTTTTGAAACTTACGGGTATATAATAGATCAGCACCGACCTTAATAAATTTTGCAATTTGCTGATCAACTCCTATTTTAAAGTTGTATCGTTTCATTACATCCTGTTCATCTAAAGGGTTATCATGTTCGTCATTTACCATTAAGCCCTTATCTTTCATATATCCAATCGACAAATTATAGGTTGTTTTGTCTGTGCCCCCTACAACAGATAACTCATGGCTTTGTGACCATGAATTTGATAAGAGCATA
>CAYWBC010000286.1:0-2077 GCA_964456285.1 uncultured Bacteroidales bacterium | reverse complement strand
GATGAGTTATTGCGGTTGGCGACTTCTATACAACAAGGGGTTGTTACAGCTTCATTAATTGTACGAAAAATAGGAAGCTATCCCCGTCAAAATAGTATGGCCATTGCATTACGTGAACTTGGTAAGATTGAACGAACAATATTTATGCTGAACTGGTTTATGGACCCTGCATTACGGCGTCGGGTAACTGCCGGTTTGAATAAGGGAGAATCACGCAATGCATTGGCCAGAGCTGTATGTTTTAACAGGTTGGGTGAGATGAGAGACAGAAGCTACGAAAATCAACGCCACCGTGCCAGTGGACTAAATTTAGTCACAGCTGCAATCGTACTTTGGAATACCGTTTACCTGGAGAGAGCTATTAATGCATTAAAAGAGCATGGCATTCAGGTTGATGATAATCTTTTACAATACTTATCACCTCTCGGATGGGAGCATATAAACCTGACAGGAGATTATGTCTGGCAGCAAAACAAACAGCCCAAGAAGGGAAAGTTTAGGCCATTACGTCCAGTTTCTTCTTAACGTACTATATAATCCGTTTCGTGAGGCGATCCCTATTATAATTCACCAGCTACTAATATATTCTATCCCTTATTACCCGCTTGTAAACTTTTGTAAATCGCTAATTCTGTAACTGCTATTGGGTATACTCTTTATTTTCCTCTAAACCCTTCACAAATTACAATTTATTCCGAGGATTTCAAATTTTCAAAGGATCGCGCGGATTTGTAACCGAGGACGATAGGACGAGCTCAGCGAAGCTAATCCGGGCGTCTATCTAACAGACTGGATTTGCTATACCTTTTAACAAAGGCGTAGTAGTTGAATCATCACCATGAACTACAGTACGATAAATTATAACTGCTGTTTTACGTTTTTTTTACGCCCGGGTTATAACCGAGTTTACGAGCTCGACGAATTCAAATCCGCGCGATCAACATTTGAGCTTGTGTTTTTTTGCAGTAACCGATTAATCATATTCTAAATGTCAGGGTTAGTTTTTGATGCATCTCACCAATCAATGGTGTATAGTTAATATGTATAATACAGCTTTAGATACAAGCGTCTATCATGTAGCCACATTTTCACCGGTTCACTACCATAAGAATTAAGGATTGAATAGCCAGCATGAACATGTAAGGCTATTCCAAATCCCTTATATTCAGCAGCAGGTCCCAAAATAATACCGTAGTCCAAGCCTGAAAAACTATCATCCCATTGATCAGAATTTGCTATTGCAGCGCTAACATATGCTCCACCTTGAATAAAAACATACCAATCGGGGTACTTCCCTAAGCATTGTACACCAAAATTCCACCGGGAAGCATCGTAATTGGATGTCCTATATGTCTCTATTTTTGCTTTTGTCATTTCTAAGTACGACCCGAATTTCATGTAAGTATTCAAATTATAATAATAAAAAAGTTGCATCCCTAAAGAGGGTTGTAACTCGGCCCAGACATTATTAGGTTCATTTAAATATATCGAAGATTCGTCTTTTTCGACATTATAGGACAAGCCAAAAGTATGTTTACCTTCTTGAGCTTTAAGTGTATTTACTCCTAAAAATAATAGAGTTATTGAAAGTGCTTTTATGGATTTCATATCGGATAAAATTTGAATTAGAGATAACTAGAAGATGTAATATAATTTTAGAAAAAGACGTAAATCATGCATGGAAAACTCTTCCGGTATATCTGATCCTGAATATGTGACAAACCCTGCATGTAGGTGAAAAGCCACGCCTAACTTATCTTTTTCATAGGCTGGCCCGGTAATAATACCATAGTCTAATCCTGAAAATCCCACATTATCCACTGAATAGTTGGCTAAGCCAAAACCTGTATAGCCACCAAATTGCCATTGTATAAAGTAATTGGGGTAGTTACCCATCCACTGCATACCTACAGCCCATCTATTAATGGTTTCCTGTTCTGAATTCACCAGTTTTAATTTTGCATTTTCTTTTTCAAAATAAACACCTGATTTAAAAAAATCTGAAATACGGTAACCTGCATTTATTTCAAATATCAATGAGGGTTCGCGGTCGACCCATTGGTTAATATCCCGTCCC
>CAYWBC010000285.1:0-2081 GCA_964456285.1 uncultured Bacteroidales bacterium | reverse complement strand
TTGTAAATAAGGACCTCACACATTCGAATAGTAAAGCATTGGTAGGATATTTAGGTGGTGAGGATAGAGTAAGAGAAATATTGGGATTACCTTCCGATGCGCCTATAGGTGATACTGAACTATCTGCTTTAATAGCAAAAATGGGGTATAAATGGGATAGTGAAGCCAGTAAGTATGTTAAGATTGAAGGGTATGAGGGTGACTCAAGACTTGCGGTATCAAATGAACAAGCAAAAAAAATAGACGCATATTATGATGCGATAGTTGAGTATATAAGTGGGAATTTGATTCCTGGTTTGAATACGGAAAATTTAAGTAAAATGCAAGCTGGAATATATGCGAATAAATTATTAGCTGAAGATAAGACAAATTTATGGAATTTATTTCCCTATGGTAATGAAAATAATCCTGCCTTTCCTACATTGGGCGATGCTATAGTTTCTGCTAGTGGGCCGAATTATCCTAACGGAGTACGACATGCAGTAACAGGAAATAATGCTGCAGTTGATATTTATACATACGAAAAAAATGTTACTTTCATAACTACCACAACAGAAACTCTTATGAGGCCCTTCTGGACTGATGAAGGATATGGAAATGCAATAATTAGCCAGATAGCAGGCGGAATGCAAAAACTATATGGACATACAAGAGGTGAGACTACATTTCATACCCAGCTAAATAAATTATTTGATGTAGCAGCAGAGGCTGGTTTTAATAGAGTAACCCTCCCTGCTGGTGTAAAAATTGCAGAGGTAGGTAATAGTGGTACTCAAGCTATACACTTGCATTATGAGGTTGGCCAATTTGGATGGTGGAATATTAAATGAAAGAGGTGAATAGTAATTATGAAGGAAAAGATATTTATGATTACCCTAATTATATTTTTTGGATTGGCTAGTTGTAATAATGAAAATAATAATAAAGATATGAGAGATTTATCTAAAAAAAATGAAAACAAAATTGTGTTGAGATATTTTATTGAAAATAAGGAAAAATTGTTACTTTTTTGTTCATTTAAGCGTGAAGGAAATATGTTTAATGCTGGAGTTATATATTTTAATGAGAGTGATTTTGAAATAAAACCTGCAGGCGCAGGTCCAAAACCACAATTAATTAATATTAAAATGTATGACGAATATGTGGAATTTATTGAACGTTATAAATGGATAGGTGCTAAAGTAATAACAGAAGATAGTACTTTCTTTTCCTATTATTTTTTTATAAAGGTAACCGCAAATGATTTACAAAATGAACTTAAAAAGAATAAGGATATTTATCCTGTTAAAATAAATGTCGAAGATTTAAACCCTGAAGAAATAAATAAATATTTAATTAATTCAAAGGCGGCAAAATTATGCGAAACAAGTAAAGCAACTAAGATTTACAATAAACCAATGTTCAATAGTGAAGTAATTTCCGAGTTAAGCGAAGGAGAAAATATTGAAGTCATTTCAGTTAGTGAAAAACAACTAACAAAAGACAGAACAACCGATTATTTTTATAAAGTCAAAACCAAAGATGGAAAAGAAGGATGGGTTTTTGGCTACTATGTTGATTTTCCTCAAAGTGTAAAAGTAAACACAAAGATAGAAGAATGAAATGGGAACAAGTGGTCTAAATCCCACCCGCCCGTAAGGCGCTGCTTGCCGTCGTGGCGCGCAGCTTACACAGAATACGGCTTACCGTCAGTAGGCCGTCCGTGGCTGCTGTACGCTTGTCCGGCCGCTTAAATACGAGGAAAACTTTTTTGCCGGCTTAATGATATTAAGTTTAAGTGGCCGGACTGCGCCCGGTAAGCCGTCTTCCGTGCACTTGCGGGCGGGGGAAGGAAGGGGTGCTTCGAGCCGCGAAAAACTATTGCCTCGGCATGAAGCGATCGGCAGGACTAAGCCGGGGCGAAGCGCGTTGCCCACAGGCCGGGCGTTCCGGATGCAGCGATCACGCGGAACTTGAGCGCCCGATGAACAACGCAGCGAGAGGGCGACGGGGAGCTTGAAAAAGTAGGCAAACGCTCATGTATTCTAAAAAGTATATGAAAAAGGAATGGTATGAAGTTCTTTTTGGGGCATACGAAAGTA
>CAYWBC010000284.1:0-2191 GCA_964456285.1 uncultured Bacteroidales bacterium | reverse complement strand
ATTGACGAACAAAAATGAGAAAACAACTTTATTTGATATCAGCCATCATTGCTATGGTTATTGAAACAGGTTTTGGACAAGCATCCAGACCTTTCCCTCAGCATGTGGATTATTCATTTGGCTTTACACCAAATTCAATCACTTTTGAAAAAGCCCAACTAAGCTACAACAGATGGAAGGAACTTTTTCTGGTTGAATGCAACAATGGTTATCGTGTAACATGCGAAAGCCAGGATGAAACCAGGGTGGAAGCAATAGGCTTTGGCATGCTTTTAACTGCTTATTTCGGGGATAAAGATGAGTTTGATGGTTTGTTCAGGTTTTATAAAAGTAAACAAACCACCAATGCTAATAATATGATGGCATGGAATGTAAGCTGCGATGGGATTAATGATCCGGGAAGCGCTACCGATGGAGATATTGATGTTGCTTTTGCATTAATAGTGGCATATAATCAATGGAGAGGGGATTACTTAGAAGAAGCTAAAGATATAATACAGGTTATTAAAAATAGTGTTGTTACAAGCTGTGATAGTCTCTTAGTTCTTGCCCCGGGTTATTCGGAGGAGTCCGATATCGGACCCATGTGGGGAGGATGTGACTTAACAGATATTCAATATTATACACCAGCATTCTTCAGGATTTTTGCAGAAGTAAGTGGTGATAATGATTGGAATAAACTGGCAAATGATACCTATACCATTTTAAATGCTGCAGCTCATCCGGAAACTGGTCTGGTTCCTGATTGGCAATCGGTAAGTGGGATTCCCGGGGGAAATTCTGATCGTATTCCCTACTTTCGTTATGATGCCTGCCGTGTTCCCTGGCGTATAGCTTTGGATTATTTATGGAATGGAAATACACTCGCTAAGGAGTGGTGTACAAAAGTATCTGATTGGGCAAACCACATTGGTCCTGCCCATATTAAAGATGGATATAACCTTGATGGTACCGAAAATAGCCAGGGTTATCATAATAGCGCTTTTGTAGGTGGATTTGCTGTTGCGGCCATGTGTAATAGTCAGACAATAGCAGATGCCTTCGGAACAGAAATGGGAAGTGACAGGCTAAATGAGACTTATTGGTTTACTTTAAGTACCCGTTCACTATATTTATTACCTATCACCGGGAATTTCTGGCAACCTGTTGTTTCAAGCAAATAACTAATAGTTTTTAGTCCGGACAATCTTAATGAAACTGAATTAGATTATTTAAATAGGGCACCAGATATTTATATCAAGCATTTGAATAAGTTATCTCAGTTCAAAGCTGATACTGAAGCAAGGATTGGTGGGATGATTTTTAAAAATATTAATGGCGTATGGTTTTTGTATTTTTTGTACTTGGAGTATTCAACATACGAAGAGCCAGGATTAGATGAAAAATAATTTATATTGCTAATCTAAAGGTTGTGCACAATTGAAAAAAATAACATTATTTGTAAAATGACTGTAATGAAACAAGTAATAATTCTGATCGGCTTAAAAGGAAGTGGCAAGACTTATATTGGTACATTAGTTCAAGAAAAACTTGGAATTAAATTCTTTCGTGTAGAAAATGTATGGTTAACTGTTAAATCTGAGAGGTTATCAGATAAATACATGAAGGAAGGATTTAATCTGGTTGAAAGTGAAATTGACAATTTATTATTGCATTCTGATAGAATAATTATTGAATCAACAGGTACGACAGAATATTTTAAATCCTTCTTGCAAAAATTAAAAAGTAAATATGATGTGAAACTTGTTAAAATTGAAACTTCGCGTGATATATGTTATAAAAGACTAAAATCAAGAGATGCTTCAATTCATATACCGGTTTCCGATGATCTGTTGGAAAAAATAAATCAAGAAGCTATAAAAGTTGAGCTAGAGTTTGATACAATTATTGAGAATGAAAAAACATCAGACAATGATATATTAGATAAACTTCAAAAATTATTTTAATGAGGATATTCACTCACCTGCACACAACACTCTTCTAAGGAAAAATCAGGTTTATAACAAAAAAATCAGGCTACAAATTTGTATCTTGTTAATCAAAATCCTTGCGATGCAACGTCTTCGACGTTATTGGCAAAACGTTGCGCGCAATGCGACACGATAATTATAGACCCTATATGAAAAGAAATTAAAGTTATTATGGACAAAAACAGACTTATTAAATGGACTGGAATTTTTGGATTAATCGG
>CAYWBC010000283.1:0-2218 GCA_964456285.1 uncultured Bacteroidales bacterium | reverse complement strand
GGGATCGCCGACAAGGTTATATATTTCCCAATAATATTTTTTTCCTGAGCTGGTGCTGGTGCTTACAGCCAGGTTCCCGGCATAAACCACCTGTCCCATAGTTAAATACCAGTCAGATGGAACCTCATCATGAGTATGAAATAACCTGTCGTATGCACCCAGTCCGGTATCCTCGTACAGGGGATCTTCAGATGGGGCTCCAAGTCCTACAGCCCAGTAAAAATCCTCACTCCAGTATGTATCGTTTGAGGCACCAATAAAGCCAATGGCACCTTTTTTGTCCGATAAAACCCATTTGTTCCCGAAAGAATTTGGCAGATTATAGCTTGATGTTTCACAGGCATTGCTTATTATAAAAGGATACATGTTTTGATTATCGAGGGTATCTATTGCATCATTATCAATATCCAGATGAAGCCATTTTGCAGAGGTTCCATGTCCGGTGTAATTTAAAAAAGAGATACCCTCATTTACCAATTTGATTACAGAGTCACTTGTAAGACCAGGGGGCTCGATATCAATGGGATAAAAAAAAGCATAGGGATTTATATTATTTTCAGTATTAAGGTAATTTGTTACAACGTAATTGATTTGCCCATTCATATAATTCGCATGAGTGACATCATATCCGGTTGTGGCAATTGCATTTGAATGGAACAAATTGGTGTCGGCAAACTCAAATTTCTCATACTGGATTATTTTTTCAGTTACAGCCTTCAATTCATTTATGTCTGCAACAGGCAGCCTTCCTATGAACATCTCAGGTATGTAATCGCCGTCACCGTCAAATTCCCCGTAATACATATCAGTTACCTGACCTGTGCCGTAATAGGGTATTTTAGCGGTATTACCAATAATGAGAAGGTATTCGGGAGGGGGATTATCGAGAGTTGATGAGTTATAAATATCCGACAGTGTGTTTTTGATATCAGAGTATGTATTCCCGGCAAAATCGGCTCCTTTGAAAAGCATCTCGACCTTGAATCCTTTTTGTGTTTTCCATCTGATAAACGGTTCGAGATGACGGCTGAACGCAGTATCAGTCAGGATAATCATTCTGACCGGTTTGTCGGAATATCCCGGTATCACATCTCCGGCAGCATAATTAAGTATACCCCTGGCAAGTGTTTCCGTGAAAAGGGAAGACTCCGCCTGAACGGATTTTACTTCACCTCCTGTAAAGGTGATTTCAATGTTCATTGAGGTTATTACCTCAAGTATGTTTGATTTCGGATTATACCTTACAGGTGAAATCTGAATAGTGGCAAGATTAACACCTCTTGCTGTTCCTATATATTCAATTTTAACAGTATCCTTTTTAATAAACCCACGGGTTGCATAAAGAGACTTGTCTATAATAAAGGCCGGTCTTTGGGTTTGTGTTTTTTTGGATTCTTCGGGCTGTGCAGGGAAAAATATTCCTTCTATATTCTTTTTTTTAGGTTTTATCCTTGTTGTCTTAACATCAGTGATCTTAATTGTGTATGAGCCATCTTTTGGTAATGAAATAAGCCGGCTTAATACAGGCATTTCCGGTCTGCCCGGTTCCGTGGATTTAATATGTCCCGGGATATCTATTTTATAGAATATTCCGGTTTCGTTCATAACATTATTGATCTTAATTTCTGTTAAGGAATAATTTATAGTAAGGGAATGGCCGGCAACAGAAACACTTGTTTTTTGTAACTCACTATCAAAGAGATACTTGTGGCTTTTAACCGGCTGACTGTTAGCCGGCAAGCTAAAGGCCATAATAATTGCTGCTGTTATGGCAGAATAATTTTTCCCTAAATACATCAGTGTTAAATAATTAACGCTGTACCCTAAATTCTGTCAGCAAGTTATTAAAATTTCAATATATAACGAAAGTGCAAATAATAAATTTGATTAAAATAATAAGATTGCTAATTTTATATTTGATTTTGTAAGGTTATAACAAATTTTTTATGGAAAGGTTCGCTGTTGCTGGTTTCCTGCTAGTAATGATTGTTGACCTTATCGGAATGTGTCCTGATATTTTACATATTAATTAAGCCAAAAACAATGATGATGAAATATTCAATGACAATTGAAAAAAAATACGTTTCAATATTAATCGTAATCTATTATACTATGACTAATCCGGCTTTTTCTCAGGAAATACCTGCTTTTGACAAAATAAATACATCAGCAGGTGTTGTGGAAATGCATTTTATCGGTCATGGATCACTTATGTTTA
>CAYWBC010000282.1:0-2241 GCA_964456285.1 uncultured Bacteroidales bacterium | reverse complement strand
TGAAAAGCTTTACATTTGGGTTAAGTATAACATTTTAACATTATCATTAAAGAATTTCAGTTATGAAAAAACAATATTTGTGGTTTCTTCTTTTAAGCTTCCTAATTGTACGCTGCGAAAAGCTGGAACAAGTGCCGGAAGCTAGCGCTACAAAATCTTCAGTATTTGGCAGCGTAAGTGGATTGGATTTATATATCAATTCCTTTTATTCTATCTTACCGGGGCGAATCACCAGTCTCGATGCAATGTCTGATTATCTGGCAGTTAAATCTATTCCTACATTTATTCAGCAGGGTGCTTTCACTCCAGCCTTAAGTTCTGGATGGGACTGGACAAATTTGAGGAACGTTAATTATTTTATTGCAAATTGTAACGATCCCCAAGTTGCTCTGGATGTCAGAAAAAATTATCTTGGTATTGCAAAATTCTTCAGGGCATTCTTTTATTTTGAAAAAGTTAAACGATTTGGTGATGTACCATGGATCGGGAAACCACTTGACGTAAAAGATCCGGTTTTATATGGCGGACGTGATCCAAGGACACTGGTTATGGATTCTATTTTAGTTGACATTAACTATGCCTGTGAAAATATCAAATCAGGCAGTGATCCTACCCGTAGTCTGGTCACTAAATATGTGGCTTATGCTTTAAAATCAAGAATCTGCCTTTTTGAGGGAACATTCAGAAAATATCATACAGAACTCGGGCTTACAGCTTCAGCCGATACATGGTTGAATGAAGCTTTTGAAGCTGCTAAAGTAGTAATGGATGCCGGTATTTATTCAATTAATACCTCTGGCGGAGCAGGTAAATCATACCGCACGCTATTTATAAACCCCAAACCGGTTACCAGCGAAATAATGCTTTCTGCAATTTCTGATCTTAGCTTAGGTATTCTGAATCAAGCAAGCTGGTATTGGACCAGTGGTACTCTTGGTGACAAAGCAAGTTTTACTAGGACTTTTATCAACACTTACTTAAATCTTGACGGTACCCCATTTACAAACAACCCGGCTTATCCATCCATGTTATTTAAAGATGAAGTAAAGAATAGGGATTTAAGGCTCAAGCAGACCATCCGATTAGGTGATTACAAAAGAATCAGCGGAGGAATACAAATTCCTGCACCACCACTCTTTTCATATACCTTCACAGGTTATATGCCTATCAAATGGACACTCGACGATATGTATTACGATTCGGAGACTCTCAGCGATAATTCCATTTCTGAGTTTCGTTATGCAGAGGTCTTACTGAATTATGCCGAAGCAAAAGCCGAGCTTGGTACACTTACTGATGATGATTGGGCCTCCACTATCGGAGTACTTCGTGCAAGGGGTGGAATAACAGATGGATTAACAACAAAACCGATAGTTGCTGATCCATATCTTGTTGCAAACTATTTCCCCGACATTACAGACCCGGTCATATTGGAAGTCAGGAGAGAAAGAGGTATTGAATTGTGCCTTGAAGGGTTCCGTTTCAGCGATATCCTGAGATGGAAAAGAGGTGAACTCATGAACCAGGAATGGAATGGCTTTTATGTTCCTGAACTTGTTACACCTATGGATCTTAATGAAGACGGTATTCTGGATGTTGCTTTCTATCAGGGAACCAAGCCATCACCTGCTGTATCAGGAGTTACGTATGTCGACGTTTCTCCCCTTATCGACGGTAAAGTAAATTCACAGTTGTTGAAGAATGGTATCTACGGTGAACTGACCTGGATGAATGAAATACCCAGGAAATGGGAAGACAAGATGTATTACTATCCCATTCCGGCAACAGACTTAATAACAAACCCACAGCTTGGACAGAATCCAGGTTGGTAATTTTCGCATAGAATTTCCAGTTAAGCTTTAGCTTGACTAAAGAGAAAGTTGAAAAGCAATCCTGTTGCAATAGGTCAACAGGATTGCTAAATATCACTAAAATTTATTAAGAATTTTTATATAAAATAAAATGAAAATATCAAAAGCGCTTTCTGTTTTGGTCCTTGGAATGATATTGGCGTTTTCTTTTGTCAATACCTCTTTTGGACAAGGGAAAAAGGATATCCCCTTTAATTTAATTACCTATAACATAAGAATGAATACGCCAGAAGATGGTGTCAATGCCTGGCCTCATAGAAAAGATAAAGTAGCAGCTCTCCTAAAATTTCATCAAGCCGATATCTTTAATGTTCAGGAAGCTCTTACTGAACAAATGAATGACCTGGAAAGCAGCTTTCCTGATATAACT
>CAYWBC010000281.1:0-2284 GCA_964456285.1 uncultured Bacteroidales bacterium | reverse complement strand
TAATAAAGTCCGTATAATACAAGAGGCATCTTCCCAGGTTAACTTACCCCTAACGTTCCTGCTGTAAGATTTCGTAGGCGTTGCATCGCACCTTGTTTTATTTGGCAATATACAAATTTGCTGCTTACGTTCATATCTCCCGTGGGAAAACACAGCCTATGAATTTTACAGCATGTTGTAATCTGGCGGTTTTAATTCCTTTTTAATTTTATCTCAATATCCAAAAGATATTCACTGTCTGATTTTATATCAAAGGTGTCTTTGTTCTTTAATAAGAACTCTCCCAATTGCTCTTCATTAAAATCAGTATAATCCCCTTGCATCATTAAATCACAATATATGTCTATAATGCTGCTGGGCTTTCTCTTTGGTTTCAAATATTCAACACATAGTCTCAATGCATCCGAATCAAGCTTTATTATTTTCGGCTTTACAATCCAATCAAAATCACTCTCAGATTTACCTAGTCCATGCAAGGCATCCATTATTTCATATATTCCAAATCCAACCTCATAGTTAGCTTGATATACAGGTGTAATAAATTCCAAGGTATCTGTATATCTTTTATTTAAGTTAAGAGCTTCCGCAAATCTTTGTTGAGCGTATAAATCAGAAGGATCTTTTTTTGCTCTTCCTTCTCGTAGTTTTAATAAATTGATCCAATCTTCCTTTTCAAAAAGAATCTTATCACCTTCCCAGTCTTCTAATCCATAAGGGTCGTCAAATTCCATTGTTTAAAATGTTGTTTTATCAGTTATAAACTCATTTATTCTCAAATATACGAATCTGATTATTAATGTTCTTTCAATCAATTTATTCATTTGCAGGATGTTTCCTCCGCTTGCTTACGTTCCCGCCATATGAACAGTAGCGGATTTCGGCGCTGCGTTGCTGTCCCCGGTGCAACGTTTTTGGTTTAAATATACAAACATTTGCAAAACACTGAGACCGCTATTGTTTATATGCCGTGTTAGCAAACGTTTTATAAACCAGCGAATTAAAAATCTCCAAAGGATAATATATCATTTCTTTGAAATCGAAGTTTCACCTATTTGAATAAACTTACTTAGTCTCTTAAAAGAATCTTTTTAAGAATATATCCTGTTTCAGTCCTAAGTTTTACGAGATAGAAACCAGTTGAAAGACTTGATAAATCTAATTCAGATTTTTTTGAATTCAGAGTTTCAATGAGAAGCCTCTTCCCTGAAAGATCCAGAATCTCGATTTCAGAAATTAATGCATCAGATTCGATATGTATGTATTGACTGGCCGGATTCGGATAAATAAGTATACTTTCACCTGAACTAAACTGAGGAGTCTCTATAGAAGTAAAGTCGATTATTGTAACAATTATTGTATCAGGTTCGGAATATGATTCTCCATCTGATACAGTAAGTGAAAAACTGTAATGTTTCTTTGTTGGTATTGAAGGTGCTATAGCTATAGGACTAACACTTGTAAAGTCGCTGAAAGGAATGTCATCAGCAGATCGCCATATATATGACAATATATCTTCATCCAGATCAAAAGACAGACTGCCATCAAAGAAAATTATATCACTTTTATATACGGAGGTATCCTGTCCGGAATTTGCAACGGGTTCATTATTTACTCTTAATACTGTAATTATAATAGGATCAGGATAAGAATTCATCGTATCATTGCGAACAACTAAATATATCTGAAAATTCGTATCACTAAGTACATCGGGGGCAGTAAAACTTGGAGTTGGTGAATGAATATCGGACAATACTATTGGTGAAGGCGCAGTCCAGGTATAAGTAATATCACTTCCTCCCGGATCTGAAGAGCCTGTTCCATTTAAATATACCAATGTGTTTTCATCAACAGTCTGATCCGTTCCAGCATCTGCTTCCGGCATATCATCACATTCCAGTGTAATAATTCCCAGAACATGTGTGTTCATATACATAGTATATTCGTCACCGGTCATACCATCCAGATCCCAGGCCATTTGAGCATCACGGTCTCCAAACATGGGATCAGAACCATCCGAATCATTAAAGACTACATCAAATCCAATATAATTACTAATATAGTTCAATATATCCCAAGTGGTTGAGCCTTCAGGAAGGACAGCTTTCCATGGTATGGCAACTTCGGAAATCCATCCGGTATCCGGATTATTGACTATAATAAATTCATAGTCACTAGCATTTGCTCTTCCCGTAAAATAAGTAAAACCTTTTTCACCTCTGTTAAATCTTAATTCAACTGTATTTTCATCATAGTAGCTGGAAGCATTGTTTGTATCCAAATCGAT
>CAYWBC010000280.1:0-2287 GCA_964456285.1 uncultured Bacteroidales bacterium | reverse complement strand
TTCTCCGTGTCGTAACAATACTAATTTCATACTTCGGTTTTTTAAAGTTTAAAACTAAATAATAAGCCTGTTGCGCCTACGATAAAGGCAAAAATCATATTAATGACCTTTACAGCCACAAAACCTTTTTTTGATTCGGCAAGCATTGGTAACATTCCATGTCCATCCTGTGATATTGAACTCGCCAATAATATGCTAAAAGGAATGGTGCCTGCAGCAAAAAGAGTGACAAAGATAAGGTGTGGCCCCGATTCGGGAATAATGCCAATTAAAACGGCAATGAGCAACACAACAAACATGTTATTGGATATCCACGATTCCACATCAATATACATTATTAAAAAGTGCATGGTTAGTAAAATTCCGAAAACCCATAAGAAAATATAAGGGAGATGCTCTTTGACAATATGATTCCAAATATGCTCTTTAAGAAAATGTTCAGGAACGCTAACCACCACAAAAAGGGCAAAAGAAAAGGATACCAGCAGGGTAATTTTAATCCATAAATTGGCTTTCCCTGCAAGTACTCCCGTAGCCACACCCAATATAAGTGCTAATATAATGACGGCTACCGACAAGCGATAAAGCGAAGGATGAAATAAATTTGACCAGAATTTTTCTTTTTTAAAACATTTGCATTTCGGTTCATCATGTAAAGGAAGGTCATGGGTGGCAATATCTTTCAATATTCCCTTTGGTATATAAAATTTATCGATAAGATAGCCTGCCAGTATTCCCACCACGAGAATGATAACGGTAAGCAGCATTGCTTTTTGGGGAAACATGGCGAACATAACAAAAGCTTCATCGCCGCTTGTTGCAATCATGGCAGTAACCAAAGCTCCAAAAGAAACCAATCGGTGTGTGAACAGGGTTACAACGGTGAATGCTCCCAGGCATCCGGGGATTGCCCCTAATAAGCCTGCAATTAAATACTGTTTCCATTTGTTTCCGGTGAGATGCTTTTGCCACAGCCCTTTTGATTGAACATTTATATATTCAATCACCAGCATCATGATAAATACGAAGCCGGTTATCATGATAGATTCTAAAAACATTTTATAAATTGCTTCCACAATTTCTAAACTTTAATACCCTCATTTCATTTTATTCATTACAAAATGAAAAATTATTTGTGTTTTAATTCATAAAAAACGCCTCGCACAAGTTGAACCGTCTCAATTTTATCATTTGCCTCCAATGTTCCCAAATATTTATTTATTTCATTAACATGAATACCTAAAAAACGATGTAAATCTTCAAGCGTACATGGGCGACGGGCTATGGTTTCCATAATGGCAGTTTCAATGTCGCCACTATAGGAGTCAATAGATGTTCGTTCCAGAGTTGATGAAATGATTTCAACATTTGGCAGGTTCCAGTAATCAATAATTTCCTGCAATACATTTATTGATAAGGGAACAATGTCCGCTACTGTTCCGGGACGATCAAGGGTGTTTAACTGAATACTGTCGGGGTTGATTTTTAGGATGGCTTTTTTAAGCAAATCCAACTCCTCTTTTGAATCGTTATAATCCTTCAATAAGAATATTTCTAACCAAATTTTTCCTTTGTATTCTTTTCTTAAATCAATCAAACCCTGAATATAAGTTTCTATTTTCAAAGTTGAATGCGGACGGTCAATTTTTTCAAAAACCGATTGACTTGCCGCATCTAAAGAAGGTAAAATAACATCGGCTTGTAACAGCTCTGTTCTTAATTTCGGATTAGAAAATAAAGTCCCATTTGATAATATTGCTGTTTTTACCGTAGGATATTTTTTTTTGATGAAATTCAGTACATCTCCTATTCGACTATTGAGTGTTGGTTCTCCTGAGCCTGAAAATGTAATGTAATCGATTTTAGGTTTATTGCTCATAAACTGCTTTAATTCAGTAATCACCTGATCGTATTTTACATACTCCATTCTATCGAGAGTGAGTTTGGTGGTTTTACCGACTTCGCAGTAAACACAGTTTAATGAACAAACTTTTTTAGGTATTAAATCAATGCCCAATGACATACCCAATCTACGCGAAGGAACGGGTCCGAAAAGATGCTTATACATATTTATATTTTTTATCCGTATTGATGTTCTTTAAGAATAATAGAACCATCTTCTACGCCAAGATGATTCGATATAATTGGGCATTTTACCTTTAGCAAGAAGAAAATTTGTTTGTTGCAATCAGATAATCCTTCGAAATTCCCTTGTCCTTTACTTATTACAATGCCTGAAGTGTTGAAAATTTCAAGAAATTCAGGAGTGCTCTGATTGAGAATAATG
>CAYWBC010000279.1:0-2317 GCA_964456285.1 uncultured Bacteroidales bacterium | reverse complement strand
GAAGGTGCTTACATCACCATCGATGTGATGGATAATGATAACAATGAAGTTGCCCGGATATGCGATCATGAACTTTTTGCAGAAGGGGAAAAAAAGGTCGAGTGGGATGGGTATATTTCGGAAAATGAAACAGCCCGGGATGGTGTTTATTATTTTACTGTAATAGCAGAACAGGATCATAATCAACTGGAATTTCAGGAACAGGGCGATTTGTTCAGACTGGATACGACTCCTGCGCAGATTACCTTTGAAAATGAGCAGTCAGTGTATTACATTTCACCGGATGAACCGTCAAGTATAGGTGTGAAAGATGAGTTATCCGTGGGTTTCAGCTTTAATGAGGATGTGGAAATTAAATGCTCTATCAAAAATAATGTGAATGAAATAATGAAAATATTAAACAGCTCTTTTATACCCACTCATTATATTGAATATAGTACATGGACAGGAAGTGATGAAAATAATATATTTGTCCCTGACGGGCGATACAGGTTTGAAATTAATACCACGGACAAGTTCGGCAATGCAGGTAAAAATTCCTTACCTGTATATGTTGATAATAATAGGTTAGATGAAAATACTGATTATAATATCTTTGTTCTTGGTCAATTGGGGATAGAGCTGAATGATCCACCAATTACTTTTGATTCATATAAAATGAATATCGATATAAAACACTATGATGAATATTTTATTGCTGTATGGGAGCAATTGGATATGATATACTATCCGGATAACCAGGGAATATTTGTACAATTCTTCGACAATGATGGTTCCAGCATGAAATACATCAAAGTTGATGAACAATCAGGGGGAACCCAAAGATATCCGACTGTAAAAAAGACCAATAAATGATTTGTCGTGTTCTGGATAGGGAATTCCAGGAGTCTATATTCTCAATTATTTAATAATGATGGCAATAAAGCAGGTGCTAATATAAAATTAGTTGAAGCGGAAGACTGGATACATGGATATGATATGATAGAGGTGGATGGTGGTTATATTATTTTTCTAAAGTTTATCGATTTAAGTACGGATATAGTCACCATAGCTGCTCAAAAATATGATACGTTCTGGAATAAAAAAGGTGGAAGTTTCATTTTTCATGAAAACTATTATTCCAGTCATGAAAAATGTGAAAAAGAATATTTTCGCACTATAAAAACAGAGGATGGATTCATTCTATTCACTGTTGAAAATAAAGAGGTTTATTTTCAGCGTTATGATTTTGATTTTAACAGTATAGGAAGCCGTTTATTGCTTTTTAAGAATGATGAATGCGATATCTGGCAGTTGAATTGCAAACTAATAGATAATACCCTTGCTCTGATTCTGGAGAATGAATACCCTGATGATGCTGGCTCTCATATATATTTAAAGCTTTTTAATATTGATGGCACACCTTTAAGTGATGAAATGGTCGTAAATGACTATATTATTGAAGAAATAAATTCTTTATATATACTGGATTATCAAAATAATTTTTTAGTTCTCTGGTCACAAGAAAGTGATACTATAAATAATGCAGAAAAGGAAGAAACTACCTTTGCCAAATTATATTCTATAAATGGGGATATAATGAGTGAGAAATTATCATTAAATATCAAAGATAATTCCGATCCTGAATTATATTTTGCATCTTCCTCTGAAAATACATTAACCATATGCTGGCAAAATGATGTAAACTTCTTTAATATTCGTCATTATGATATTTATTCCCTGCCGGAAGGAAAAAATCTTATTACACAGATAATCAATCCTGATACAAGCCCGTATACGAACGACAGGAATTTCAGTATTTCCGGAATTGTATCTGATGCATATATCGAAAACTATACCTTAAGTTTTTTATCGGATAATGAAATAAAAATACTTGAAATAATGGAAGGAAATTGTGTTAACGGAGAAATCCATTATTTTAATACACTGGAATGTTTATTTGACAGGGACTATACAATTACATTGGAAGCCTGGGATAAAGCAGGTAATCACAGGGAAGACAGTTTTATTTTTACCCGTGATCCTGATACTGATACCTTTATCAAAAACTATAGTATTGAAAATAAATATACATCACTATTACAACCTCCAAATATATACGTTGATCTGGCAGAATCAGCAGATGTAATTCTTGAACTTTACAATGAAACTAACTCCCTGGAAAAAACATATAATTTGGGAAACCAACCTTCACAAATAACAGATTATATACTGGATATCAATGGTCTTAACAATGGCTTGTATAGTTTGAAGTTAATAGTAAACAATGCAACACATGGTTTTTTTGAAGCAAAACTAAAATTCTATATAGACAATA
>CAYWBC010000278.1:0-2334 GCA_964456285.1 uncultured Bacteroidales bacterium | reverse complement strand
TGAACAGATTCTGTGCACTCACATAAATTCTTAATCTTTCTATTTTGATCTTATTACTTAAGCGATCAGGCAGGGTATATCCAAGCTGAATATTTTTGAGTCTTGCATAGGATCCATCTTCAATAAAGCGCGTTGAAGGTCGGTTGTTATTCGTTGCTCCACCCCACGCTGCACGAGGAACTTCATTGTTGGGATTCTGAGGTGTCCAGTGTTCATCATAAAAGCGTTTTGTTACAGGAAATGCCCTGTAAAAGCCTTCAATGTCTTTGTTTATCTGCATATATACTTTGTTGCCTTGTACACCCTGGATGAATGCAGAAAAATCAAAATTCTTATAGAAGAGATTGATTGTCAGACCATAAGTAAAATCAGGTATAGCGCTACCGGCATGTATCCTGTCATAAGCATCAATTGTGCCATCAGGAATTCCATCAGGCCCGCTTATATCTCTGTATTTCACATCGCCGGGTTTAATATTTGATCCCTGGTATGCATGCGTTAATATTTCAGTGGTCGATTGGAAAATGCCATCCATCTGGTACACATAAAAAGTACCAATAGGATATCCAACTTCAGTTACCGTAACAAATGTATTGTTGTCAACTTCACCACCTATAATGGGTTTTGCATCCTGACCACTTAGTGTAAGAACTTCATTAGTTACTTTGGCAAAATTTCCACTTATTTCATACTTAAATTCACCTATTTTGCTCCTATAGCCAAGCTCAATTTCAAATCCTTTATTTTCGACACTACCTGCATTTACCCAGGGGTATTCTGCCGAGCCACCAATTGAAGGGGCTGGAAACGGAATCAGCATATCACTGGTAAGCTTTTGAAAATAGTCAGCATTAAAAATTAATTTATTATCAAACATCCTTAAATCGAGACCAAAATCCATTTGCATTGTAGTTTCCCACTTAACATTATCGTTACCTTGTTTACTTATTGCGTAAGCTTTTTGCAGGCTTTGAGATTGTCCTCCAAAGGGATAGTCATAGCCCCCACTGATGATTGTAGCCCATGGATAGTCACCAATTTCCTGATTACCAAGCTTTCCATAAGAACCTCTGAACTTAAGCATGTTTATTTTTGCTTTTTCAACAAAATTCTCCATAAAGGATTCTTTGTCTAAACGCCATGCTGCTGATCCTGAATAGAATACGCCATATCGATTCTTTTCTGAAAATCTTGATGAGCCATCTCTGCGTATAGTAAAGGTCAACAGGTATTTGCTGTTGAGAATGTACTCTAGGTTTGCAAAATAGGAGGTCAGAGCCCATTCCCATGCACTTCCATAGCTGGTTTGTTCACCGATACCGGCATCTAAATATCTAAAGTTTGCAGATTGCTGGGTGTAGTTTTGTCTGCTACCTCCGTGTTCTTCAGTTTTATCATGAATAATTTCAGAACCTAAAAGGATTCGTAAATAATGCAGTTCTTTAAAAGTTTTTTCATATTCCAGTACATTGTTCGAAGTAAGAGCTGTGTTAATAGCTGTGGAATTGGTTGCGCTACCCGGAGCATCAATACCTCTGTCGCCCCATTCTTCGTAGAATTTTTTGCGGTTGGTTGTATTCAGGTTAATTCCATTGTTTGACCTAAAAACAAGATCCTCCAGTATCTTTATTTCGATAAGTAAATTGTTAAGAAAGATATACCTGCGTTCCTTGTCATCGAAATGATTTGCCAATCCAACCGGATTGTATCCATCTCCAAGGAATTTAGGATTTGGTGGCAAATCAACATAGTCACCATTTTCCTTATATATGGATGTTCCGGGAGTTCTGAAAAAAGCATATCTGACAACACTTCCTTTATCGCTGGATTCTCCATCACCCGAATTAGAAATAATATTTTTTTTGGTATACGCAAAGTTTGTGTTTACATTGACTCGTAATCTTTTATTTAACTGTGTATTAATGTTTGCTTTAAAGGAATATCTGTCATAATACGAGTTAAGAATAATACCTTTCTGGCTAAAATAATCGCCCGAAATGAGGTACTGTGAGTTTTCATTTCCACCAGAAACACTAAGCTGATGACTTGTAACCGGGGCTGTTTGGAATATTGATTCCAGATGGTTAACATCGTCAAAAGTTGCTGCTATTTCAGGAGTAATTATATCTCTGTCATCTGCTAAAGCAGCTTCGTTATATATATTAATGTACTCTTCTGTATTGACCATAGGTGTGAGTCTTCCGTGTTTCTGTAATCCATAGTAGCCATTGTAGTTTACAGTTTGTTTTCCTGAAGTCCCCTTTTTCGTAGTTATCACTACTACTCCATTTGCTGAACGCGAACCATAAATTGCTGCCGATGAAGCATCCTTTA
>CAYWBC010000277.1:0-2335 GCA_964456285.1 uncultured Bacteroidales bacterium | reverse complement strand
TGTTATGGTTAACAAAAGTGTTTCTATATCGACTGAGTATGCTGATTATTCTTTAAAGAAGTTTATTCAATTATCATCAAAACAGGAATGGTTTCATAATACTCTTTTTGTTTTTATTGCAGACCACGGTGTCCCAATGAGTGCTATCTATGATCTGTCATTAGATTATAATCATTCACCATTAATTTTCTATGCACCTGATATCATAAAAGAAAAAAAGGTTTATAGTTCAATGGCTGGTCAAATAGACGTATACCCCAGTATAATGGGTTTGTTGAAGGTCCCTTTCAATAATAGTACTTTAGGGATTAATCTTTTTAAGGAGGAACGCCCATATATTTATTTTAATGCCGATGATAAATTTGGGGTTATTGACAATAACTGGCTTTTAATTGTACGAAAAGATAAACATATCGGATTGTATAATTACCGAGTAAATGACTTAAAAAATTATGCAGACGAAAAACCCGAGATTGTTTTAAAAATGAGGACATATGCTGAGTCAAACCTACAAGCATTTCAATATGTAATTAGCAAGAAAAAACAATAAATAGAAACCTTGAATAATAGCGACACATAAGAAATGGCAGGTTTTGTAGCGTATTCAATGCTCATCTCGAAACTCTTTTCGTCACATGAAATACAGATGAATGGCTCCTTATTTCTGTTTCAATAGCCACCTGATTCTGTCGTAAGAAAACAAGTAGTGTAGAAATACAACAATGGCAAAAATCCAGGCAGAATTGTTGTAACTGCTTTTATATATTGTCCAGGTCCCAAATGTGAAAATAGAAAGCTCAAGAAGTAAACGAAGTATACCCGGAACGGCAATAACTGTCTTGCCAGATCTGCTGGGATCATTTGGTACTGCAAAAATACCCCAAATGGCTGCCACTAGAATGGGGAGTAAGATCATCAAAGGATACTGGTACCACTCTGTTAAAGTTTTCCAGATCCAAAATCCCGGAAAGAAAAAGGCTATCAATTCAAGTACAAATCTTACAGCAAGATTCACAGGATGATTTCCCATAATAGTTTACTTATCTCCTGCAATATGCACAGTTTGAGTTGGGAAGGCAAACTCGATACCTGCTTTATTAAACTGTTCGATAATTTGCAAATTCACTTTTTCAGAAAAAATCATATAGTCCCAGTAATCAGGGGGATGATACCAGTAGAGCACAAATATATTTAATGAATCACTTTTTAGATCATTGAAAAAAACCTTTGGCGGAAATTCTTCGTTCATACCTTCATGATTCTTAAGTATCCCTTTAACAATTTCGAGGGCTTCCTTAATTTTTTCCGGCTTTGTATCGTATGTGATGCCAATATTCATTTCACGCTTAATATAAGGCCTTTTGGCGATGTTAAGTATAGTTCTGTTAGCTAATTCACCATTGGGAATGGATACTACGTGTCCGTTTAGGGTTCTGATTCGTGTACTGCGCAATCCAATGGACTCAATTGGGCCATCATGTCCATCTACTACGATTCTTTCACCAACCTCAAAGGGATGGTCGCCAGCCAGCACAAAAGAACCAATAAAGTGTTTGATCGTATCCTGCGATGCTAAGGCAATAGCTATACCACCAATGCCAAGTCCTGCAATAATAGAAGTAATAGGCTTATCACTGAGCATCTGGAGGATTTGAAACAATGTCAGAATTACAATAATAACTCTCAGAGTCTTACGTATTACCGGGATAAACATCTGGTTAAGCTTACTATCCGTTTTGGTAATGAATAACTGAAACCATACGCTTGGAATATCGGCCAGAAAATAGGTAAAATATCCTATGGATATTGTGATGATAATTCTTGAGATGAGAAGGATCAGTTCTTTATGGTTATCTGGAATAACTATTAGTTTTAATCCTATCCAAATACCGATGGCTAATAAGATAAATGTTATGGATTTGGAAATTGCATGCAATAAAGATGCAGAAACAGTACTTTTTGCCTTAATTTTCCGAATAGAAATCCGACCTATGATCATTTTCATTACACGTCCTGAGATAAACAGTAACAGAATTACAAATGTAAAAATGATCCATTGAGACAGAGAGTTATTATTTTTTATCCCTTCAATAAAGGTTTTTATTGTATCCATACCATCAGATATTAAGAGGTTTAAATAGGCCATAATCATAATTCATGTAAATTTATGACATGCTTATCTTGTATCAACTGTTTATTGCGAAAATTTGTTATTAGGAAATTGTTGATTGAGGATCTTGAGGTATTTTTGGGCACTTTTTTTATCCTTCCTAGAGGTTGACGATGTTTCGGGTTGTCTTTTTTGAGATTCCATGTTTTCTTAGTTGGTTGTAAA
>CAYWBC010000276.1:0-2378 GCA_964456285.1 uncultured Bacteroidales bacterium | reverse complement strand
AGCAGTTGGTATTATTATCTTTTTAAACAATGAATAAACAATATCGAGTCTTTGAATCCTGAACAAGGCTTTTACAGCAGAAGTATCACTTATTACAATCATTCAGATTCTAATTCTTTTATTACATTAAGATCATCATTATAATCATTAATATCATAATGCAAGGGGATTTTCCTGCCGGCAAGTTCTTCCATGAATCTGCCCTGAGACATCCCGGAAATTGCTGCGGCCTGGGCCAGAGTTACTTTGAAGTCAATGAATAATCCAAGAGCAAGATCCAGTTTTATTTCTTCCTGAGGAATTTTTTTCCAGTTAAGTATTTTTTCATCAATCGATATAACCATAAATATAATATACCTTATTTCCAGGAAAAAAATAAGAGACAAATACAATAAATAATTATCATTTTCAAAAAACATTAAGCAGGTGCAATAATAATTTTTAAAATACACACCGCAGCCTGGCGGCTTCGTACATTTCATCAAAAACAGCATTTTTCCACTTTTTCCTGAAATATTCAATAATTATGGTAATTCAGAGATTATAATATTTTCGGGTCTGTCCCCGATTGTTTTGTCATTTTGCGGCATTGCGTCAACCGTGTATTGAAGTACCAAATGGAAAACGCGACTTGAGAAGCGTTTCGGTATTTTGGATAATATCCAGGTTGGCGATGTGCCGCGGGGTTGGACGGCCGCAGGGATGCGGCCAGAGCAATTAGGATTTTGATCTCCATATTTCATTGAATAATAATCCTGTTAAGTTGTTTTTTTTAACTTGATAAATGAATTCATTTTCTATATCATTTAGCTCCGTCGTGGTAAGTATTTCAATTTTCATAGTTTGTGGAATTTTAAATATAGATGTCTCTGTTATCCTATTTTCATAAAATGAATATTCATTTATCCTGATTTTTTCTCCGGTTGTTTTTCCAAACACCCAATCTGTTTCATCATCATTTAGTAAATCATAACAACTTAAGCAATTATATATGTAAAACCTCTCATTTTTATATAAAAAAGGAATTAACTCACCTGAAGATTCCCAAAAATCTAGTAATTTCTCCATTGCTAATCCATCCATAATAGTACATCCAGGGATTGCACCAAAGAAATTTCCTTTGGGCAAATTAGGTTTTAATATATAAAACTCAATATTTTTCCAATCTCGTTTTTTAGAATTGCAATCAATTTCAAAAATCCCTGTATTCCATATCAAATCATTTACAGGATAAAAAGATTGATAATCATTAACATCGTTATTAACTCTATATATTTTCAAGAAATACTCCTCTTTATTTAGTATTCAAATGTTCCATTTAGGATCCTTGATTGAATATCAACCAATACATCACGAACCGTTCCCCGTTTTGCATTAACAAGCTCTTTTGTGATATTTATAAAATAACGATCTGTATGTATTGTTGAATGAACTGGATCATTATTTGGATTTGGAGATTTAGTATTTCTAGGCAAGAATATCCCGTTTATTGGATCATTGATTGATATTCCTTCTCTTTCAAGAATAAATCGTGCCCAAGCTGCTCTTGGATCATCACCTGGAACTATATGATGAGCAGCTGTATCATTTGGTCTTTTATTACCAGCCATTTCAAGGTTTATACCAAGAATTTTTGAATTTGAGGGATCATTTAATAAATCAATATTTGTTAAGCCAACTGCACCATATAAAAACGATGTAGTACTTTGAAAAATCGGATTCAAAGGTACATTTCCTCTCCTCATTTCTCTATTTGTTGTAGAATAATTTGATCCATCATAGACTCCGGCAGTGCCAAGTCCTCCAAAAGCAGCAATAAGATTTATAGTCATATCAACAGTAGTACCAAGATAATTTGAGTGTCTACGATTTGCATCTATTCCCCAAGTATTTCGAGCTTGATACTCAACCACTTTTTGTGCTGCTAAATCATTTTCTCCTATCGTACCGTTTCTTATGCTATTTAAAACCATAAATTTGGCAAATCCATCTTCAGTTATCCAATTAGATAAATAACTTGAATAAGGCCAACATAGATTTTGTTCAGATAAAATGGCAGCCATGTCGGCACCAGCCAGATCTTTTCCTGTATTTGCTATAACATACAAATCAATATTACTATATAATGCTCTATATAAATCATCTTCTTCTTTTCTCTCTCTTTCAGCTCGTGCTTCCTCTTCAACAATAACAGATCCTGCACCTCCATTAGCCTCACTGTCAAAATATCGCCCATCACCAGTAGAAACAACAAATAAACCAAATGGATCAAGAAAATTAATCGGATTATTCCCCGTATAAACATACCAGTTCAACCCATCCCTGATCGGGTCCTCGGTGATAAACCGCCGCTCTTCCCCAAATTTTAATGCTCCCGC
>CAYWBC010000275.1:0-2382 GCA_964456285.1 uncultured Bacteroidales bacterium | reverse complement strand
TCACTTCCGCAAATACCTGCATATTTCACCCGTATTAACACATCGTTGGCTGAAATAACAGGCTTTTCAACATCCAACCACTTAAATTTTTTATATTGTTCTAAAACTGCTGCTTTCATTTGCAATTAAATTTAAGCACAAAGATACTGTTTAATGCTAAAAATCTATTTTTGTAATATAAATTCTTTAAGTATGAAAATAGACTCACATCATCATTTCTGGAAGTATAACGAAAAAGAGTACTCCTGGATTGATGGCAGGATGGATATCCTTAAAACAGACTACCTGCCTCAAAATTTAAGTCCGCTGATTAAAGATGCTGGTTTTGAAGGAACAATTGCCATCCAGGCACGACAATCACTTGAGGAAACCGAATGGCTATTAAATCTTTCCGAAGAAAACAGTTTTATTAAAGGTATTGTGGGCTGGGTAGATTTATGTTCTGACAAATTAGAGGAACAACTGGAGAAGTATAGTTCGCATAAAAAATTTATAGGTGTCCGTCATGTGATTCAAGATGAAGAAGATGATAATTTTATGTTAAGAAATGATTTTATAAGAGGAATAGGTCTGCTGAAGAAATATAATCTAACCTATGATATACTTATATTTGCCCGTCATTTACCACAAACCATCGAATTTGTCAGACAATTTCCAGATCAGACTTTTATCCTTGATCATATCGCCAAGCCTGAGATTAAAGCCAAAAAAATTTCACCCTGGAAAGAAAACATGCAGCAACTAGCCAGCATGCAAAATGTTTACTGCAAGCTATCGGGGATGGTAACAGAAACTGACTGGTATGCATGGACACCTGATGATATTAAACCGTATCTTGATGAAGTGGTGGATGCATTTGGAAGCGGCAGGCTGATGATTGGATCGGATTGGCCCGTCTGCCTGCTGGCAGGAGAGTATCAAAAGGTAATCCAACTGGTGGAAAATTACTTTTCAGATTATTCTGAGAATGAAAAAGCAGATATTTTCGGAAATACAGCCACCAGGGTGTATCATCTTTAGCATTAATCTATGATTACTTTCGTAAATGAAATGAATTTATAAACTTCAGATTATTAAGAGGTTTAAGTAAATTAAAATCGGAAAAGACAATATGCAACAATGCTAATTTTTCCTATTCCAAAGGAAGAAACCAGTTATCTTTATTGAGCAGCTTTGTCCTAACAGTAGCCGCAGTACCCATATCACCTTTGGCCTCGAATTTCCTGGCAACGGCATCGCCAAGGAACTTAGCACCTGTGCCTGCAGCTTCCTTCTCCCTTCGATAGGCTATACGCAACAGGTTCATCCAGCGGTCGCCTTCGAAGGCTAATTCAAGCGCATATTCCTGAGAAATCAGATTTTCAATGTAAAGTATGGAATCCTGCAGGGATGCCTGTGGAGGAACTATATCAGGTGCTACAGAGACCCTTCCCCTGACTCCTTTTGACAGGGCAAATAATTTCTTCTTATCTTTGTCCTGGATGGCGAAGAAATCAAAAGTCGCATTACTACTGTCAATAACTGCTGGGTCCAGAGCAAGGCTATTTCCGTTGGGATTTAACATAGCAAGCGCCAGTTTGCATTTCCCCAACCTGTTTACTGCCTCTGCATACCTTAGAAATATAGTACCTGTACGACAAAGAAATAAATCTGCATCATTCTGATAAGGGCTGTTTATTTCCATTAAATATTTATAAACCACCGGATTGCCATTTTCATATTTCCACGAAGCGCCCTCTCCTCTCAAGTCCCCCTTTACACCATTAATGAGATATTGCGAATTCCAATTATTAATGGCTTGCTGAGAGGGTTTTACAAGATAATCACCATAATAACTTGATGTATATCTTACAATTGAATTGGTCTGTTCAAAACGATTGTCTATAATAGCATGCCAGAACCATTCATTATAAAGTGTACCGGATGAAGTTCCCAGATAGGATGTCATAAACATTTCATTCCACTCGAAATTGGAGGCTGCATCTAAAACATTATATCCAAACGGAGAAAAGGTGCATTTGAATTTATTTTGTACGTTCCTGTTCAGCAATGAATTCCACCGATACATTTGGGCAGCCATCTCATAGTTACCTCTCCACATATACAAATCACCTAACAAAGACCGTTTTTCAACAAAGGACCTGTTTAAACTATAACCATCTATTTTGGATGAACTTCCCAGATATATCGCATCATAGTCCTGTAAATCCAAGATAGGAAGTGCTTCCAGTACGTTTATAAGTGAATCAACCAACTGGTCTATCCCTAACCTGGGATATTTTTCATTTAAAACCATATCCATGTTATCCAGTGGTTCGGTAACGTATATCACAGGACTAAAATGCTGCATCATCTGGTAATAAATAAAACAACGGAAGGCAG
>CAYWBC010000274.1:0-2411 GCA_964456285.1 uncultured Bacteroidales bacterium | reverse complement strand
GTGATTTGATTATGCATTGCAAAAGCAGGAAAAAGAGAGAAAGCCATGCAACCATCATGAATCTTTCTCACCCTTTATTCCGGATTAATAAATCTTATTTCAAAGTCTTAGCATTGGAATATACATTTTTAGTTTTCCTTTTTTCTAACTTAAACTTAAATCGATGAAAAATTACAAAATCTTATCAGCAGGAATACTTATAAGCTTTTTTTTCTTTACTAATACTTCATTTGCACAACCAGACGAATCAAGCTTAGAATTGCCTGTTTTTGGAATTGGCTTACATGCCGAACAATACAAGATCAGCGATGCGCTTGATAATTTCTATAGTGCATACACAAGTACCGTTTTGTTGCCGATCAATCTCACTCAGCATTTCAGGCTTGAACCTGAATTAGGTCTGCTTTGGATGAATGATAAAGACAATGATTATAACACCTTGGGTTTTTCGGGCGGACTGGGAGTGTTTGGAATGTTTCAGCGCGAAAAGCTAAATATATACATAGGTGGAAGATTCATGTTCGACAGAGCAAGAATAGAAGGAAGTTACATAATTAATAATGAATCAGCTACAGAGAAGTATACGGCCATAAAAATTGGCCCTGCTTTTGGATTTGAGTACTTTCTAAGTAAGAATTTCAGTATTGGCGGTGAAATAGGTTTACGATATTCTATATCTAAGAGTGTTGTTGAATACCCCGAGAGTCTTATCGACCCTCCTTATATCGAAAACGAAGAAACCAAATCCGAAATGTTCAATTTTGATAGCGGACTCTTTGTTCGGATATATTTCTAATTTTAGTTATAGATCAAGTTCTAATTACCTCCCCTTTATTGAGTCATTTCCTAGATAATGGCAAGGGGTTAGAGTCCAGAAATAATGTGAACATAGTAAAAGCTCTGTAGGGGCGACATATCATTAGGGGGTTGTTTCAAAAGTAATGTAACCGCCAAGAACGCGAAGTTTTCGCAAAGATCGCAAAGTCAATTTTAACTGATTATTAATTCTTTGCGGACTTTGCGAAAACTTTGTGAACTCTGCGGTTAAAAATTTTATAGACTTTTGATACAACCAACCCTAAAGGGCTAATTTGTACGCGGTTCCCCTATGTGAAAATAAGGGTGTGAGAGAGGATATTTAGAGTATATCCGGCCTATTTACGGATAAGCATATGGTATTATTCACCATGAACTCTGTTTTGAAATCAGTTAGATTTCAATTCAGGGTTCTTTTTATTAAAGCAATATATGAGGAGTTATCAAGGTTTTATAAATCTGATGCAACCATTTAATACATATATTGCACTTTATTCCGAATGCATTCACAATGGACTTTAAGTTAAGCCTTACAGAAATAGAAATCCTTAGCGGCTGCCTTGAAAACAACCGAAAATGCCAGAAAATGCTTTTCGATCGCTACAAGGACGCCATGTATACGGTAGCATACCGGATACTTCGCGATGAAGAATTGGCAAGCGATGCTTTGCAGGAAGGGTTTATCAGTGTATTTGGCAGCTTAAAGAATTTTAAAGGACGATCAACTTTGGGAGCATGGATAAAGACTATTATGGTACGATCGACATTACGTCTGCTCGAAAAGCAGGTTGAAACTACAGATTATGAAGATGAATTTGCTGATGAAACCATTGTGTGGGATGAGAACCTTACCGGGGAAATTCTTGATGAGGCAATTGCCTCGCTGAGTCCGGGTTACAGAAGTGTATTTGTACTGATTGAAGTGGAAGGGTATACTCACAAGGAGGTGGCAGAGATGTTAAATATTTCAGAAGGCACCTCAAAATCACAGTTATCAAGAGCAAAAAAAATATTGCAGGAAAAACTAAAGCACCTAATGGATTAAGCAATGAAAGAAAAAAATCGGGACATATTATTGAAAGCGATTGAACAACTGCCAGATTTTAATGCCGGCAAACAGTTGCAATGGGACCGGTTAGAGGCTGAATTGGAGAAGAAACAAATGATGGAATCCAAACTAAAAAACAGTTTACCACAGTTTAGTGCTCCTGATACTTTATGGGCAAAGATTGAAGCTAAGATTGAAGCACAAGACCCGGTTTTGAGCCTGGCTATTGAAGATTTACCAGCTTTTAAAGCTCCGGACAATTGCTGGAACAGGGTTAAGGACGAATTGGATACTTCAGTTAAGAAAGTCAGGAGAATCAATATTCGGATACTAACCAGGGTTGCCGCAGCAGCTGTTCTGATAGTTTCTCTCGGACTTGGATCTTTATATATTAAGAACCGGAAATCAGAAAAAATGGTTCATGATTTCATGAGTACAGAAAGCTCTGAATTCAATTCTGAAATGAATGTAGGGATCAATTCGATTTATAACCCGGCCTTGTGTAAAAGCAATCCGCAGATCTGTAACACGGAACTGTTCAAATCAC
>CAYWBC010000273.1:0-2437 GCA_964456285.1 uncultured Bacteroidales bacterium | reverse complement strand
GAAACAGCAATCCCAAAAATTGAAAACATCAAATCCCTTGTATAAGGTTCCGGATATCCCCAACCAGCAGTCCGCGGTAGTCCTTGATATGGTCCGTGGGAATTATTAATCAGTACTTCGAGGGCAGCTTTCTTCGCCTTTTCTATTTCTTTCCAGTCTATTGTTTGCATTTTAATAATTTACCTGATTCCTAATTTATCATTCACTATCTGAACAAATCGTTTTGCAACAACCCTGTAGTCAAAATTTTTAACTGCACGTTCCCTTCCTGCCTGACCCATTTTATTGCGTAAACCGGCATCGGTCATAAGCATCATCAGGTATTTGGAAATATCTTGTACATTTGCCCTGTAATCTACCGTCCGTGGTACTTTAAATTTCACCTGGTGGTGATCTTCAAATCCGGATTCTTCACCAAGCATGACATCCTTCACCACTATTTTCTGTGCTATTGCGGCCATAAATGCTGTTTCTTTATGAATAAGCGTATCCAGCATTCCCATAGCTTTTATGCTAATAACTGGTTTACCACAAGCACCCGCTTCTACCTGCGGCATTCCGAAACCTTCGAGGCGTGAAGGTGCAGCATAAATATCACAAGCTCCAAACAAGTATGGCATAAAAGTCCTGGAAATAGTATTGGTGGTATATACGACATTCTTATCGATACCCAGATGTGTAGCCATTTCCATGTCCAGCAGGTTTTGAGCTTTCGTTCGTGGTTGTGGCCAAACCTTGCATACATATTTCCAATCGGGAGCTTTGGTATCAATGATCGCAAGTGCTTGCATAACTTCCTGTGCTCCTTTTGATGCAGCGTCGCCGCCAACGGTTAGGATCATGATCTGATCGGGTGAAATACCCAATGCTTCACGAACAGCCAGAATTTTTGGATCGTCTTTAGGGTGAGGGATAAAAGAATCTGTATCGCAGCCAACAGGCAATACCTCAATATTATCGCCCTTGATCCCGTCGCGGACATACATCTCCTTTACCCAATTTGATGTAACCAAAATAAGGGGTAGCGCATTTAAAATCTCCTGGTAGTTTGCAATATAACCATCGGCAACCAGCCATGGCACTGCTTGCATTCCATAACGCTGAGGATGGAGCACCAGATGGGGTGTATGGCCCCAATAACCTACTCCAACCACAACATCCGGTTCAAACCAGCGATAGTACCATTCCTTTTCCTGTGCCGATTCAAAATGAACTGCATGCGCATCAACGCCCATTTCAAGAAGTCCTTTGTATAGCATATCCCCCTGGGTTGCAAGTCCTCCGGGTGAAGGGGGATAATCATATAATACCAATACTTTCATGATAAATAATTTATTGATGTGTTAATAGCTTATTTTTTTATGTATTAATCTGTTAATTATATGATGATAATTGTTTTTAATTATTACATCAGCATATCATTTAATTGTTTTATTATTACATTTATTAAGCCATTTTTTAGCATCATCAGGGTCAGTAAATTGCCAGAATGCTTCTGCCTTTGGTGTTGTTTCTGCCTCAAAACTTCTTTTTTCAAACCCATACGTTTCTGTAATTATGCTATATTTTTTTTGCCATATCTGTTTTGTAAGTATGCGGTAAATACTAGCGTTTTCATCAGGTTTTGGAAAATATTTTTTATTATCATCCCCGTAGGCGAAAGCCCAATATTCATTCGCAATGATTTTATTGGTATTCCAAAGTTTGATTACAGCTTTTCCTGTTTCCTCATGCCGGATATGCCTTGTGTATTCTCCAGCCGGATTATGGGAAATTACCAAGTCAAAATGCTTTTTAGGTAATAAGTCAAGAATTGCATTTTCAACTTCTTTTTCATTCAAAGGTCTTTGTTCCGGTCCATCATCGAGGTCACCCATACTACCTTTAGCCTTTAAAATTTTTAAAGCCTGGTAAAACTTAGGGGCACGATCTGTATCATTACTTCTGCACAGAGAAACAATATACCACTCGTATGTCGGATGACTTAATATTGTACCTCCTACCCATAAAGTTTCATCATCTGGGTGAGAAACTATAACTGCTATTGTCTTATTGGTTAATTGAGTCATTACTGAAAATTAACGATTAAATGGTTTTATAATATACGCTAATATACTAGTTGAATTTATATTCGTTATTTCTATACTTTCAATCTTCATGTTCAATTATTCTCATTTAGACCAAATCCATATTTTTAATTTATCCATTAGTGCGGTAACAAAAAATTGGCTCTTTTGCAAGCTGAAGCATCAGCTTGTGGGTAAGAGCTTGCAAATGTGCCAAATGTACGATGGCATTGATTGCACGGTCTTTCCTAGCATGAAACACACTAGTCAATAGAGTGAAAGGTAGCTTTATTTTCCTTATGTAGTTATTCATGATAATTTGGGTATTCTAAGACAAATCCAAATTTTATTACCTAAAAATAATTATTTTT
>CAYWBC010000272.1:0-2460 GCA_964456285.1 uncultured Bacteroidales bacterium | reverse complement strand
AGTAGGGAATTAGTTTCTAGTTGCTAGTTCCTAGTTGCTGGTTTCTTGCTTGTTTTGTGCTTGTCCCTTGCTACTTGTTACTTATCACTTATTACTAATCACCAGTTACTAATCACTTATTTCTCGTTGCTTTTTATTTTCGTCATCACGAAGGAGGAAAAACGACGACTGCGGTGATCTTGCAGGTTTTAAACGGTTGTTGAGTTTTAGACCACACCCCCCCTCTGTCCTCCTCTCTAGAGCCAATTTCAAGATATTGGCAAGAGGTAAAAATCCAAAAATAATGTGAACATAGGAAAAGCCCTGTAGGGGCGACATATCATTAGCCCTCGGTGTTAACCGGGGGTACAGGAGCATACATTATTGTGGCGCAACTACCGGCCATCTTCAGGATAGCGAGATTTTATGCGCCATGCGACCAATGTTTATTTATGTAGTGGTTGTTGGGTTGTTGAGTTTTAGAACACACCCCCCTCCGTCCTCCTCTCTAGAGCCAATTTCAAGATATTGGCAAGAGGTAAAAGAATTTTCTAATCCTTCCTGAATTTGTTT
Organism: uncultured Bacteroidales bacterium; assembly: GCA_964456285.1. Lineage (GTDB taxonomy): Bacteria > Bacteroidota > Bacteroidia > Bacteroidales > UBA10428 > UBA10428. The sequence goes on along the minus strand of CAYWBC010000272.1, from coordinate 1,908 downwards.
AAAAAAAAGGGCTGGAAAAATTTGATATTCCCAGCCTCTCTAATTCACTAATTCATTTATTCCTTAATAATAATTTTGTTCTGATTTATACCATTTGATGTAACTGTTAACAGATACATGCCACTTTTCAATTCCGAAAGATCAATATTGCTACCATTTCTTAATGATAAATGGCTTTGAATTGATCGTCCGGTAAGATCATGAATAACAACATCAAATTCATTGTGCAGAAGGTTGTCAACACTAATGATTATATTGTTAGTAGCCGGATTTGGATAAATATTTATAAAATACTCTGTTTGCTCCAGAGTAGAATTTGATACAATTGCATGTTCAACAATATTTGACCTGGTAGAACTGTAAGTATTTTCTGTTGATTTATTTGAGGTGATATCACAAGCTTCTGGTCTTTCAATTACTACCTGGTAATAGAGATTAAACAAGGAAGGGTTCTGATCAGTAAACGTAAACAGGTTACTGGCAATTTCAGCAATTTTCAACATTTCCCCTCTGGAAGATCCCCGGTAAATATGAAATGTGGAATAGTCAAAGCCTTCATATTGCTCCCATATTAAATTGATTGCACGATTTACACCAACATTCATGGTTAAATGCATGGTTTTATGAGGTGGGCTCATTTTTGATACAATTCCTGATGTATCCTGGAAAGCAATTTTATAACGATTGGAATTTGAAGCATTTTCGGATTCCTCATCGACGAATATGGAGGTCTCTTCAATTGATTTTCTGCCAATTATCTCAAATTCATCTGCGACAGTAGTTTCTTTGTAAATAATAATTGAATCAATATATTCTTCATAGTCTGGTTCCCAAATTATTATATTTTTATTGGATGAATCCACACTTACCATGCATATCTCGGGCATGATTGAGTGTATATTTCCTCCGATTAAAAGACTGTCTTCATATACAAGGATCTGATTGCTCAAATCAATCTCGTTGATCATCTCAAGGTGTAATACTCCTTTCTCATTCTGAGATAAATCCGGGATATCGATATTTATAGTAATAGTTGAATCTATCCAATCAATTTCGGTGCTACAAGTATTAGGGTTGTATGTATTTGCAAGCACTCCATTAGTATATCCCAAAATAGAGATATTTGCAGAATCACTTGCTAATATTTCTTTATTAAGAGTTACCGTAATAATATTATCCGAACCAGGAATAAGATAATTGGGTTCAACATGCTGAATATTGTAGGTTGGAGGAAATAAAACCTCTTTAATATAGAAGGGCCCAGCATAAATAAGGGCTTCGTGGCTCCAGTCAGTTGTATTAATCAATTCTATTCCTAAATCAACATCTTGACTTGAAGTAAATGATGGAATAAGGACCTTTGCGGTTATAACTGAATCAACCCATGAAATACTATCAGGATCACACTGATCATTATATGTAGTACCATTAAAATGTATAACAATGGAGTCATAATCAACATTTTCCTTATTGAGGGTTATCTCGAGTGTGTTATTCCCTGTTGTCATGGTATCAGGTTCAACCGAATGAATCTGGTAATCCTCTGCTTTTAGTACACTAACAGTAAGGCTTGCTGCAAGCAATAGTAATGTTTTGATTCTCATGAGTATAAATTTTTGTTGGTAATATGAATCTAGTTACATTTAACAATTAATCTGATTTTAGTCTACTAATAATATTAATTCTGTAGGCTTTATAATCATTTTATATACGGTAGGACGTTATTAATGTTGCACTAGTTATTCAATAATTCCTTAAACCAACTCCTTACTTCTGACTACCTATTCAAAAAAATAATCCGGAAAGTTCACCAGATAAACCTTCTCCGTTGCTCGGGTAATTGCAGTATACAACCACCTCAGGTAATCCTTATCTATTCTTTCGCTTGAAATGTATCCCTGGTCAATA
>CAYWBC010000271.1:0-2485 GCA_964456285.1 uncultured Bacteroidales bacterium | reverse complement strand
TTAATTGGGATAAAAAATGATTTTGTGCTTACAAAATATTTAAAAGATTGTCTGAAATATATTCCCAAGGACAGGTGGTTTGAGGCTTATGAAATTCCCGCTCCTGTAAAAAGAAATGATTGGGTATGTCGTCGTCTTTATGATGAAGGTGTTTTATTATCAAAAGTTGAATGGAAAGTTAATCCTGAAATACCACTTGGAAAAAGAACTGATTATCAAACTATAACTTATTATAAATTAAGTAAATATTATTAAAATGAAAACACTTATTATTATTATTTTATCATGCATGATATTATTTTCATGCAATACTGATTGTTCTAAAGTTCAAAATGATTTGGATAATGCCAATAAACTGAATCAATCCCTCACTAAAATAAATACATCCTTAAATCAAAAACTTTATTCCTTACGGGATAGCATTAAAAATATCCCGGAGGATTCACTATTCTGCTTCAAATGGTGTGTCATTGATTCTTTTCCAATAACTATTTATAGTACTAAAGATAGTTTAAAATTAATGGCATATATCGACGTTAATAAAGATACTTTTGTATTTAAGAAAGATAATTACACCTTTAAAAGATGGAATGTTCATTGGATTGATACAACAATTACATTATACAGAGTCTCCGATACCGTATTTGCTGATAAAGATATTATTCTCGATTCCATATATTTTGGATCCAGCGGTCAAAAGATACTGCAGGCTCATATATTATGTGATAAATATTTAGATTGTTTAGATTGCGGGAATACAAAGCTTGTATTAGGTCAGATATTAACCGGAAGTACCCAGCAGCCACAAGATATGACCTCTATGATTTTAGAGGGATATAGCACGATATGTAATGGATCCTATGCCAAAGTTAAAATTTTAGTAAATGGAGTGGATACAATAAAAATTACCGGTACCAATAAAACCGGTGAATTTTATATGGACCAGGGGATTAATTATAATAATTACATTTTCATTATTCAAAAAGGAATTTCTCAGATTGATTCAATTAATTTTTTGATAGAAAAATGTGATCCGGATACCGGTTTATTGGTAATAAGTAAAATATTATTAAACAATACAGATTATTTAAATTGTAATACTTGTAAGCCAAAAATTAATCTTATTGAAAATAAAATAATTCCAGATATTATCCCGGAACCGGTCCCGGAACCGCAACCGATTATTAATGCTTCTACTTCATTAATAATTGATGGTTATTCTACGATTTGTGAGGGTCAGTATGCTATGCTGAAAATTCTCATAAATAATTCAGATACAATGATCAATGATCTTGCAAACTCTGAATTATATCTGGATAAAGGTGATGAAAACAGGCAATATCCATTGTCCCTTAAAATTGTTCAATCTGAAATTAAAACAATTGATATTATTTGGGACAATGATTGCTGGATGCCGGATAATGATGAAGATAGGAATATTTATTTATTCGGAATTTTGATTGATAGTATCAATTATTTAAAACCTGAATACAGTATTATTAATGGATCAGGAAGCTTTAATAGTGAAAGCTTTTATGGGTATTCAAATTGTGAAATCAAAATAACAATACCATAATTAAATATTAATATGATCATTAAGATAGAAGAAAAATACTTGCCTAAAGAAAAAATTTATCAATTAAAAAAGTAATGGAAACAGCAGAAGTAAAACAAGTAAAGAAATCGATTAATTCTAAGAGAATTGAAATCGATGAAGAAAAAGCACAGGTCGATAAATTGGGTGAAGAATCAATCCCGTGCGCACCTGAAGATATCCTGGTAATGTTTATCGGGAAAGAGGTTGATAACCAGATTAAATCCAGAACGGCAATGATTAACCGTCTGGCAGGTTATAAGAGAGCCTATCCTGATAAAATTGTGGGTAATGTAAAAGCGAAAATTGAGGAATATATGGCAATTTTTGACCGGGATTTTGAAGCATCAAAAAAACTTCTTGAAAAAGTATGTGAAAAACATCCTTTATGGCAAAGGCTAAGTGGCATTCAGGGATTTTCTTCTTACCAGCTGGCACTGATAATGTGCCATATTAAAGACATTTCAAAATTTGGTACTCCCTCAAAATTAATGGTTTATTCAGGTCTTGCAAGTATTGAAGGAATTCCTATAACTAAAGGAAATATCCATGCGATTAAAGAAATTTATTACCGGCAGGGAAAAGAATTTAATGGATTTAATACAAAATTGCTTGGTCGAATGTATATAATCACGGACTGTCTTCTGAGGGGTACCGGGTATTTTTATGACTTATATGAAAAAATTCGCTTCAGAATCAATGAAAGGGCGATAAATAATGATGAAACTTTCTTTGCAACAAAAGAGGATGAAAAAAAGTCTGGCGGTAAAATGAAATCCGGACGCAGGTATATGATAGGTAAAAAAAATCAAAGCCTGGATGCATTCTCAAATTCAAACGCCCGGCGACGGATCGCCCGGACCCTTTTACATTTGATATATACGGAATGGA
>CAYWBC010000270.1:0-2490 GCA_964456285.1 uncultured Bacteroidales bacterium | reverse complement strand
CATTATCTATACATCCGGAACAACAGGGAATCCGAAAGGAGTGATGTTAAGTCATAGGAACATAATAAGTAATCTTTATGGTGCTGCAGAAGTATTTAATTTTGGTATTGAAGACAGAACACTGAGTTTTCTTCCTATCTGCCATGTATTTGAGCGTACCATAAACTATTATTTCCAGAAACAGGGAGTTGGCATTTACTATGCTGAAAATCTGGGTACAATTTCTGATAATCTGAAAGAAGTTAAACCCTCAATATTTATTGCTGTACCACGTGTACTTGAAAAAATATACGATAAAATCATTGGTGTTGGAAAAGACCTGAAAGGAATTAAAAAGCAAATCTTTTTCTGGGCGGTGAATTTGGGTCTGCGCTTCGAATTTCATGAGAAAAACGGATGGTTTTACCATTGGAAATTAAAAATAGCTGTAAAGCTTATATTTTCGAAATGGCAGGCAGCCGTGGGTAACAATGTACGACTTATAGTTTCAGGCAGCGCTGCCTTGCAACCCCGGTTGATCAGAATATTTAATGCTGCGGGTATACCATTGGTTGAAGGATACGGTATGACAGAAACTTCTCCGATAATCGCAGCGAATAACTACGATAAAGGTGAGCTTATGATTGGCACCGTAGGACCTGCTCTTCCGGGAATGTCAGTTAAGATATCTGATGATGGTGAAATACTTACAAAAGGTGATTCTGTGATGTTAGGATATTATAAGGATCCGAAACAAACCAGTGAAGTCATAGATAAGGATGGTTGGATGCATACCGGTGATGTTGGCATTCTGGTTGATGACAAATATGTAAAAATTACCGACCGGAAAAAGGAAATGTTCAAACTTTCAAGCGGTAAGTATATAGCTCCGCAGGTTATTGAAAACAAATTTAAGGAGTCATTCTTTATTGAACAGCTAATGGTAATTGGTGAAAATGAAAAGTTTGCAAGTGCTCTTATCTCACCTAATTTTACCTTTTTGCACAACTGGTGTTCCCGACATGGTGTGAAATATAGAGACAATAAGGATTTAATCACCAATCCAAAAGTGGTTGCACGCTATCAAAGGGAAGTGAATGAAATGAATAAGCAATTGGGCCAGACAGAACATATAAAACGCTTTAGACTGGTTCATGAAGAATGGTCTCCAAATACCGGAGAATTATCAGCAACCCTAAAATTAAGAAGGAAAATAGTTAGAGATAAATACAAAAACATTCTTGATGAGATTTATTCTGTTCAGAAGAATGCATAGTATTACATAGCAATTTTTAAAACAGGATTGAAAGTTGCCTATTTTGTTAATTTTCCAATACCTGTGTATATAATTCAAGGTATTGCTTGATACAGATCTGCCAGCTGAACTTTTGAGCATGCCTGATAATTTTTTCTGAAATCTCCTTCGAATTTTTACCAAAGGCATTTAATTTTTCCTGAAGAATCTTTGACATGTAATCTGCATCGAAATTATCCCAGTAATATGCTGCATCACCACCAATTTCCGGCAGACTTGTATGTTTGCTGAGAAAAACAGGTTTGCCAGCAAGCATGGCTTCTATTACAGGAAGGCCAAAGCCTTCAGCTATTGAAGGAAACAGAAAGGCTTTGCAATTTGAGTATAGCCAGAACTTGTCTTCATCGCTAATTTTACCGGGCAGAATAACTCTTTCCTCCAGATTATTTTCTCGAATCATGCTTTGAATTTTCCCTGCATAGTCTGATTGATTATTTCCGGCAATAATCAATTTCATGTCTGGAAAATGCTTCATCATTGAAATTAAAACATGAAAGTTTTTCTTGGGACCTATTACTCCCAGTGTAAAAAAGAATTCCCCGGTATCAGCATATGCAGGTTTTGCAACATCAGTGAATATTTTTAATTCTACGCCATTATAAATTGTTTGGATAGATTTTCCTTTGCAATCGATATTGTTATTCAGAATTTGTTTTGTAGAATCAGAGATCACTGTAATTGCATCAGCCTTGTCAATGTTTTTCTGAAGTTTTCTCAAATACTTGTTTGCTTTCCTTTCATCCTTTTCGACTAAAAAATTTAGATCATGAATGGTAAGAATGTGCTTTGAATATTTGGAAGGCATATGCGATGGAAACTGATGCAGACTGTGCCAGAGATCATATTTCTTATTGAGTGACGGGATGTACCTTTTTTTCCAGCTAACTGGTACAAAGCTATATCCTTTCATATTATCGAAATGCACATCACTTTTTGCCAATAAGCTTAAATTATAATTATCAGGTATATGCTTTGAAATATGCCATGCAAAATTGTAGGAAAACTGACCCAGACCTGAATAAAAATCATTTATTTTATAGATATCAACCAGTATGGAAGGCATTGAATTACTTTTTTCAAAAAAACTTCTTTGCTAACAAAGATGCATTTTTTGTGCGAAATATTTTATGACAAGCCTGTTGATTAGTTAACATCTAATAATTCAATTATTTTCGCGACTTAAATAATGATAGTAT
>CAYWBC010000269.1:0-2618 GCA_964456285.1 uncultured Bacteroidales bacterium | reverse complement strand
ATGAGAAAATGGGAAATGAACGCAAGACTGTTGTTTATGCCAAATGCATTAGTTTTTAATTATTTTACTCAAATAAAGCAATCTGTCTTCTTTAAAAATGTTGAGGATGTAATTGCCGGAATTCAAATCCGAAACATTAAGCAGATAGGTACTTGTACTAATTTTACCTTTCTTAACAATTTGCCCGCTAATATCAAACAGGTAAAAATCTACTTCAAGTTCATTATCATTGCTTATAGTAATATTGTTATTGGTAATTGTCGGATATGCTCTGAATCCTGATTGATCTTTTATTGCTTCGTGCAGATTTGGAAGCAAACCCCATTCACTTTGTTTGTTTAAGGCAAAAGTTCTTTGTCCGGGATAATTAACATATATACTTTTATTGCAGGTTGCCAAATCGGCACAATGTGCACAACTTGGAAGCCCCTTTTCTAAAGCACATATTCTGGCAGTACAAGATAATGCAGGGCCGGAAGTGGCATCTCTGCAACCAGGACAGGATGGGGTGAAACTACAAGGTTGAGGGCATTTGTATATACAGTAACCGTAATCAAGGTAAGAATCTGTGACATCTCCATACACCCTTGTCCCCATACCTAGTAAAGCTGCACCAGCGGTTAATTTCAAACAATTTGACATAAAGCATCTCCGCTCCATTTTTGCTGAGTTTGGTTTTTTTTCTTTCATAATTTTAATTCTAGGAGGTTAGGTATATAAATGACAATTTAAGTAGGATTATTCACTTATCCAAATACCATTTTTTTATTGTATCCGACTAAATTTTATCACTAACATACTTTGATTTTCCACAATCAGATTATCCGAAGGCCCCGGATTACTCCTATTTTCTATTGCGCCCTGTTCAGTTGATTTCGTTTTAGAATTTAATAAATTCAAATTCTTAAATTAGTCGCTTATACTCAATTACAATTTTTTAATTTTGAACCGGGCATAACTTAATCGTATTTTATGTTCAGTTTGCTTATGACAGAGTCAATTTTAAAAACTCTGCAACCAACCAAATAAATTATGACAATATTAAAATTATTAGCATCATCACAAGGATTAAAAGGAAATGACGCGAATATCAAATTGGCAAAGGAGATTGCATTATCCGACAATCGTAAAGGAGTAAAAGAACTAGTTGATAATCTAACAAATAAAGACAAGAGAATCCAAAGCGATTGCATTAAGACCCTATATGAAACAGGATACCTGAAGCCTGAATTGATAGCTGATTATACTACGGATTTTTTAAAATTGTTATCGGGTAAAAACAATCGTCTTGTTTGGGGCGGAATGATTGCTTTATCAACCATAACAAACCTGAGATCTGAAGAAATATTTGCCTCTCTTGATTTGATAATGGAGACGGTGAAAAAGGGATCTGTAATTACAATTGACTGTGGAGTAGAGATATTGGCAAAATTAAATACCAATGCAGATTATTTTAACACAAGCGATACATTATTAGCAGAGGAATTGTGGAAATGTCCAATAAAGCAATTGCCAATGTATTTAGAAAAATCTTTAATCTCAATAAACAAAAAAAACAAAGAAATATATCAATCTATCGTTGAAAAAAGAATAGATGAATGTGAAAAGGATTCACAAATAAAACGATTAGAAAAAGTATTAAAGAGGATAAAAACTATTTGAAAAAAACGCATGCTTCCTTAGCCTCAGAAGTGATGATATTAGTTGAAAGTTAAGTTTTACATACAGGCTAGATAAAGTCTGCGCCTTGAAGTATACATCATTGAAATTTTATTGGATTTTATTCTCAAAAAAGAATGGGCGAACTCTCGCGCAAGCCAGTCTGGTGGACTCTCTCCGGTATTAGTCCTTTTCTTTTTGAAAGATAATCCAAAATTCAGAGTTTTTCGTAACTTTAATAGTATAGTTAAAAGTAATGGGAAGAATACAGGCTTTAAATACGCATATAAAAGAGTTGGCAATTTTCATTTATGCAGGCAGTATAATTATGGCGTTTGCAGGTTATATCATAGATATTATTAGTTTTTCTGAATTATCAAAATCTAGTGCAATTGTTAATCTGATATCTGTCGCCATTTTTTTGATTTCTGTACTGCTATATGTTGTAAAAGTAATTAGATTATCTCTTAGTTTTAACATAATTGTTTATACAATACTTCTCGGTATATTGCTCGACTTCTTTATAGATCCATACGGAGATGAGCAAATAAATTACTTTATGCGTAATTCAATATTTATTATTTACCTGATAACAATATCTTCATTGATCACCAATAAAATAAATGGTATAATCATTACCGTATTATATCTTGCTAATTTTATTGCTTTAACAATAATAACCAAAGACAAATTTTTGGAGGAATCCATTCTTATTCAGTTGACATTATTTTCAGCTTATTCTGCTGTGATATATTTTTTTGTAAGAGCTTTTGAAAAATCGATTCATAATCAGCTTGAAAAAAGTGAAATAATTTCTGAGCAAAATGAAATATTAAATGAAACGAATACTTTACTCGAAGAAAGACAACAGAAGATTGAAGAGCAAGCGGAGAAGTTAACTGAACAAAATGAAATATTAAATGAAACGAATACTTTACTCGAAGAAAGACAACAGAAGA
>CAYWBC010000268.1:0-2631 GCA_964456285.1 uncultured Bacteroidales bacterium | reverse complement strand
ACCAACGATGGTCCGATTGTTTTTCAGGGAGTTCAGGATAATCCAATATTTGTTACTTGCAGCGATAATGATAAATATTGGGGAGGATTTATTTCTAATGGAATGAGTAGTACCATTGAAGGAAAATATACGATTTTCTGTCAGAGTGGTTATCATGATTCCTCAGAATACATTTGGGGACATGCAAAAAGGCAGGCATTGTTTTATACTGAAAACAGCTCGCTTGATCTGGACCATTGTTATATGCTGGATCATATCGGACAGATATTTTATCCGACAAATGCTACACTTAACTTTGAAAGTATTCTTGTGCAAAGAGTGAAAACCAGTGGGCAACTGAATTATACTATAGCTACAATCAGTAACAGTATCTTTACTGATTTCCCAAATGATACTCTGGTATACAAGGATGATGATAATGATGCTTTGTACGTTAATGCTTCGGATGTTACAATTGACAATTGCATGTTTATGTTTGCCAAAGACGATGGAATGGATTCCGGGGCTGATATGGGTGGCACTGTAACGGTTAGCAATACAAGATTTGAAGCATGTTTTCATGAAGGATCAGCATTGTCAAGCAAAGGAGACGTAAATAAAAGACATACTTTCAATAATTGCATCTTTGCAAATTGCGGACAGGGTTTGGAATTAGGGTACAGTTCAACAAATCACCTTGTGATTGCAAATGAGTGTAAATTTTTGAATAATTACATTGGCATAAGGTATGGCGATAATTATGACTGGTCTATTGTGGGTGGAAAAATGGAAATAAACAATTCTCAAAGTTTGAATAATGGGAAAGATGTTTGGAATATGGTAAGAATGAGTTGGAGTCCAAAATTGTCTAATATGCAGTTTAATAATACCCAGGTTTCTTCTTTTGTATATCAGTATCCCGAATTAGAAGTGATCAGTGAATAATTTGCTTATGAAGTTCAGAATCTTAATTGCGATAACAGTACTAATTTTTTCTGCTAATTCTCTCCTCTCTCAGGATACAAAAGTTATTAGAGATTTCAGGTTTATTGGAAAATTAGGAATAACAAAAGAATTATTTAATTCCTGGGAAATTGGATTGGGGAGTGCTATTAAACTTGAAAAAGATGCCTCAAGAATTGATGAAATAGATTTTGATCTTGATGTACATTATCAACCTCATTCTATTGTAACTTTAGGTGCTGGCTATCGCTATGCTTTTAATCAAAAAAAGGATAGCACATATGAACAAAAGCAACGACTATTTGGTGAGCTTGAGTTGAATTTCAAGTGGGAGAGAATTAAGTTTGAATACAGATTAAGGTATCAGAATGTTGATGATGATTTTTTTCAGTACACTGAAACTGCTCCGGCAGAAAATATACTGAGAAACCGCATACAGATAAAGTACAATATCCCTAAATCTAAACTGACACCATATTTTTACTCTGAATTGTATGGCAATTTGGAAAAGGGAAAACAATTTGCAATGAAGATGAAGTTCGCCCTGGGAGTAAGGTATTCATTTGGCAAATATGGGAAAGTAAAGCTATATTATAGAATTGACAGACAATTGAATGACCCATATCCTTTCATTTATCATTCCATGGGAGTTGAGTATGGATACGCATTTTAAAAAGTGATATCAACTTTGAAGTATTTTTTAACATATAAATTTTTTGTAATTGAAATTGTAGCGATAGTATTTCTTTCCTCATGTTATAAGGAATATGACATCACTATTTATCCTCCTTCTTCTGAGGATTATGACCTGTTGTTTAATAATCAACCGGTGGCCTACGATAGTGTAAAGAAAATGATGCTTTTTTCAATAGAAGAGCCGATTATCGAAAATTTCCGGATATCTATTTCCAGCGAAGTATTCTCTATTATTGAAATTGATGGTAAATTAATTGATAGCCAGAATACTTATCAATTTGATGAGTTGAATACAGAAGATGAATATGTCGTTAAAATTCAATACAACAATGGGAACCAGGATTTTTATTATCTTCAGTTCACTACTTTACCTATTGTCCAGGTGTTTACCTCAGAATCTATTCTTAATGACATAAAAACCAGTTCCCGAATAGTTTTTTCGGACGCGAAAAGTGTTCATAAAGTAATTGATATTTATGCAGGTATTGAACAACGGGGGGGAACGGCAATTTACAATCCAAAGAAATCCTATGCTTTTGAAGCCTGGCAAGATGAACAGGGAAATTTTCAACAGGATATCTCTTTATTTGGATTAATCCCTGATGATGATTGGATACTGGATGCCATGTATATTGATAAGCTTAGAATGCGTAAAGCATTCTCTCTTCAGCTTTGGGATTCCTTGCAACACAATAATAGTAGGGAGTTAAACCTGAATAAGGTTGGCATAGATGGCGGGTTTGTTGAAGTTTTTCATAATAGAGAATTTCTTGGATTGTATAATCTGACCGAAAGAATAGATAGAAAAAGACTTGGCATCCAGGAATCGGATACAACTCTTGAAGGATTAATTTTTAAAGCTGAGGATTGGGATGGACCCACTACCTATGAATCAATGATAGAGAAAACTGGAGGAATACGATGGGGCGGTTGGGAGCTAAAGTATCCTGATAACTGGGGAGATGATGCCTGGATTCCTTTTCAGAATTATAT
>CAYWBC010000267.1:0-2632 GCA_964456285.1 uncultured Bacteroidales bacterium | reverse complement strand
CAATAACATAAGTAAAAAAATTGCAACCTTTTTCATTTTATTCTTCTTTTAGCATATAAGAAGCCTTAACAATAGAGCTTTGCGTTGTTCCGTCTGAGGTACACTTTACACGATATAGATTAGCATCTGTATGAATAGACCAGTATCCGGCTGTAGCTGTCAGATGCGTAGTAGTATCACTAGCAGCTATCATATCCGCACAATTACTGGCTGTCAACGGAACCCATGCGTTGCCAATATAGGCTTGAAGAGTATAAGCGACACCAGTAGTACCACTTACGTTGAGTGCATAGGGAGAAATAACTAAAACCTTTCTCCCATAAATCGGGTCTAATGTTAAATACACGGTAGTAGAAGCAGCAATAGTATCAGAAGTGAGACTATACACGCTTACCGCATCTTTAGCAACTGCCAGCGCAGGGTCTTGCCATGGAGATTGTGCATTAACAAGAAAACCAGATAAGATCAAACAAAATATAAAAATTATTTTTTTCATTATCCGTATGAATTAAATGTTATTGATTTATCATTATCACCCGAAAGTGCTATATCACAAAAATCGAGTGATTTTAAAACGTTTTTATAAGACCTGCTAAGTTTTGATGCTAAAGAATGCGCTGTATCACTTTTTAAATCACCTATGATATAATCCCTGATATTCTGTGAATCAATATTCTGTTGGTTTCGATTAATCTTAACCTCTGGATTCATCATGAATAATTCGAGAATATCATATTGCCATTGAAGGTGAATAGGTTCGGCAAATACCTGAATATTATCAAGCAAAAACTGAGTCAAATCAGCGTAAACGCTGAAATCTAACCCTAAACCATAACTGTTCGTACTATACGCCGAAACGTCATTAACAAAATCTGTTGTGGTATTAGGAACTTCAAATGGAGTGATATCAACAAATTGCGATGGATTAAGAAGCGGCCAGTTATAAGCCTGACCTGTCAAATTATCCTGATCATAAAATAAAAACCATCTTCCATCACCGGAAAGTTCCTGATCTGTTATATCTGTAAATGTCAATTCTTTAGCAGTTAAACTACTTAATGTAATTGTGGCTGATAAAGTATTTTGATTGTACAGTTTTAAATCAAGACTAGCTTGTGATTCAGAAAATTGAGTTACTATCCTGTTCAGAACAATCATCAGATGTTCGCTGTTTTTAGCTTTTATCTCAAATCCTACATACTTACCTGCATTAGTCAGTAGATCGGAATCATCGGTCATATTATAAAGTTTGGTATGATCAAATAGTTTGTCGGCAAGCAAACACTTGCTTAAAACAGTATCGTATACCCCATTTAGAATATGCCTGATCCAAATACTAAGAAGCGTAGTTGGCAACCAGTAATCAGTAAGTCCGACTGCGTGATTCAGGTTACTATCGACAATAGAGCGATAATAATTTCCACCAGAACTCGAACAATCATCTATACTATAAGTTGTTACTGCACTCCAAGCACTAACCGTTAGGTCTTTAGGCATCAAAGCCTCAATATTCTTCAAAGTGATCAATGGATTTACACCGGAATTAAAATACTTACCCGAATCAGATACGCCTAAAAGATCACTATCCAATCCACTAACAAGAGTAGTATTGGAATAATCCCTTTTAAACTTTACCAATCCATGTAAAGCTCTCTGTACCGTTTGTAAATCGTAGTTCATCTTAAAGCATTGTTATAAAGAACGTTTCAGTTTGTCCAAGCTGGTTTTTAATGTATACTTGATCTGTCAGCCAATAAACGCATGTTTTAGTGTCTGCGTCTGTGATTGAAAAATAAGTACCACTACCAGCAGTTATAACTGTTGTTGGAGTTCCAGCGTTATTGTAAAGAGTAAAAATAGCCGAATGCTTTACGCCTGTTGCAGCTAAAGTGACTTCTACTATGAAAACGCCTTCTGTGTCGGTTATTCCGGTTCCACCTGCTTCGGCATCGTCCAGAACCATTGGTTTACTGTCTATCATCGTATTATGTTTTTAAACCATCAATTTTCAAAATATTGCCAACCTGAGTAGAAGCAGATGAATTATATTTCTTTAATAGAAAGAAATTATAAAACATAGCATTCTTTTCAACCCAAGATACATTGCTATTAGCTGAAGTAGCCTTTGCAATTTCCTTGTAAAGCATGACCTTATCTCCAAGACGCGGAAGTGCGGCTGCCGAAATGTCATACATAGAACCTGGTACACCATCTTTCCTGATACGGAAAGGAAGTGTATAATTAGGAACAATACCTATAGAACCATCTTCTACAAGGTATCCCGTCCATCGAACACCACTTGTATTAGTGACGCGATTTGAGAAGAATCCTCTTGGTAAAGTCTGAGCCTGTAAGTTCTTGGCATTACCAGCCCCTAACTGAGCAATACGATTGTAAACAAATCCGACAAGCGGATTAGCTACAAGATAAGCAGTATCGGCATTCCAGTTATTAGCAGCCGCCATAGTCTGAATATTAGCGAACATACTATCATCGGTTTGTCCATCCCAAAGTTCTGCTGTTGGAGCGGCATCCAAAATGGATTGAGGAACTTGAAGAATTTTTCCCATTTCATAAACGGTTGATTTGTGGATAGCGGAAAGCGGAGCAATATCAATTAAATGATCTCCAC
>CAYWBC010000266.1:0-2663 GCA_964456285.1 uncultured Bacteroidales bacterium | reverse complement strand
GATACTTGAAGGATTGAATTTCCGTTCCACTTTTAATGTGGATTATTCTACTTTCCGCGAGGGAAAATCAGAGAGAGCTGGCGAAGAAGATGTGAATGTATATGCGTACTTTAAACCACAAAGAGATAACACATGGACCAATATGCTAAGCTATGATAAAACTTTTGGGATACACCATATACAGGTTACAGGAGTTCATGAAATGTTATGGGGTTATGCAGAAAAATACAGGATATCAGGTAGAAATCCTTCCATCGATAATTCGCTATGGTATGCTCCGACCTCATGGGATGCCAGTTCAATCTCGCTCCAATTGGATCAGAGCAAAACAGATGCTGATGATCGCATCCCCTATACCGAGGGAAGTCAGCTTGCATTTTTGGGAAGAATCAATTACGGACTCCTTGGCAGATACATTGTTACAGCCAGCTTACGTTACGATGCTTCGTCGCGGCTGGCAAAAGGTCATCAATGGGATTATTTCCCGTCGGCATCAGTTGCCTGGAATATTTCAGAAGAGAACTTTTTAAAACAGGTCAATTTTATTTCGGTGCTGAAACTCAGATTGAGTTATGGTGTTTCTGGCAATTACGCTGTACCTACTTATAGTTCTTACGACAGGGTAAATACTAATCCATTATACTATGAATTTGGCACACCTGAAGTAGTTACTTTTGGTTACCGACCTGTGTATGCGGGCAATCCAAATTTAGGTTGGGAAAAAACCACATCGTTCAACCTGGGACTCGATTTTGGCATTATCAATAACCGTGTAAGTGGAAATATTGATATGTATATAGCCAACACCACTGACCTTTTACAACAAAGGACACTTCCAATGCACGCGGCAATTCCATATATTTATGATAATGTTGGAGAAACTCAGACAAAAGGAATTGAAGTTATGTTTCATTCTGTTAACTTTTCGCCATCATCCAGAAATGACTTTAAATGGACAACGGATATTTCCTTTACACGAAACAAGGAAGAGATTGTTGCTCTTGCATCAGGCCTCCTGAGAGATGAGGCAAACGGATGGTTTGTAGGCTCACCTATTCAGGTATGGTTCGATTATGAGAAGGAAGGAATCTGGCAATTTTCTGATGAAGAGGAAATAGCTCTTTACAACGGCGACTTTATATATGGAGATATTAAAATCAAGGATCAGAATGCAGATACACTGATTGGCGAGGACGATAGGGTTATTTTGGGACAAAAACTACCTAAGTGGTACGCTAGTATGAATAACCGATTTGAGTATATGGGAGTTGATTTATCAATATTGATCATGGCACGTATGGGACATACGGTTCAGGACAGAGTGATGACTCAAATGCAGGTTCGTGATGATTATGACGAAAGCGGTATGGTAGTCGATTACTGGACCCCTGTTAATCCGACAAACGAAGCTCCAAGGCTCGATCCTAATATATCGGCAATCAACTATATGCCCTACGCTTCTACCCTGGAGTATACCGATGGATCGTGGATAAAAATCAGAGACATCACACTTGGATATACCTTTTCTCCAAAATTGATGGATAAGATTAAGGTGAGTTCTCTGAGAGTCTATGTAAGTGCTCAGAATGCCTTTGTTTTATATAGCCCTCTTTTCGATAAGGGAAGATATGATCCTGAAAAAAACGGGAGTACTAACTGGCCCACTCCGAAGACATTCTTAATAGGATTAACACTTGACTTTTAATCATATAAAAATGGAAAAAATGAAACCAAAAAATATTATTTTATTATTAATACTGATTCTGACGTATTCTTCCTGTGATGAATACCTCAAAGAAGACTATTATAGTGGTTCCAGTGTTGCGCTCCAGGTTAGTACTGCGAGCGGCTTTGAAAACCTGATTTCTGCCTGTTACGTGCCTACCAAAGTTTGGTACGGCAAAGAATATGGCTGGGATTTAACAACTGTCGGAACCGATTGCTGGACTTATGCCGGCGATGCCGATCAAATGCAACAACTGGCAACATATACTTCAAATTTCAACAATGCATGGCCGGGAAGACTTGCCGTGGTCTGGTCAGAATTCTACAAAGCAATCAATACATGTAACACTGCTATTCAATACCTGCCTGAGGCAGCTATTTCTGATGAATTGAGACTTATCCGAGAAGGTGAAGTACGTTTTCTGAGAGCCTTGTACTACTGGAATATCGTTGAAACATGGGGTGAGGTTGCTTTTTATACAGATCCCATTACATCACCTGAGGTGGAGATGCATCGTACTGATCTGGATGTATTTTACACACAAATCTTTGATGACCTTGATATTGCTGTGCAACTTTTACCTACTTCAGTTTCTAGTGTTGATTTTGGCAGGGCAACCAGATATGCTGCGCTGGCGTTGCGGGCAAGAGCACATTTAACCTGGGCAGCAGAATACATGTCAGGGAATTCCTATAATGGAGTTACCTACAGCGCTATAAACGGGGCAAACCATTACCAGCAGGCAATACTCGATGCCAATGAAGTAATCACTAACGGTGGATTTGAACTGTACGATGATTACAGCGATATTTGGCTTATGGACAATAATGCAAGTGCAGATAAAAACACTGAAAGTATCTGGGCCATAAATTACTCAAATACCGAATACGCCATTGTAAATCTCGATGAAAACGATTTTGATTATTTGAACACAAAC
>CAYWBC010000265.1:0-2671 GCA_964456285.1 uncultured Bacteroidales bacterium | reverse complement strand
TATTGACCAGGGATACATTTCAAGCGAAAGAATAGATAAGGATTACCTGAGGTGGCTGTATACTGCAATAACCAGGGCTACTGAGAAGGTGTACCTGGTGAATTTTCCGGATTATTTTTTTGGATAGTAGATAGTAGTTAGTAGTTAGTAGAAGAAACTAGCAACAAGAAAACCAGCAACTGATTCCCTACTCTCCAATAATCTTCACCAGCACCCTCTTGCTTCGTTTCCCGTCAAATTCACCGTAAAAGATTTGTTCCCACGGACCGAAATCCAGCTTGCCATCGCTTATGGCACATACAACTTCCCGACCCATTATTTGTCGTTTCATGTGTGCGTCGGCATTGTCTTCGAATCCGTTGTGCTGGTATTGAGAATGGGGTTTCTCCGGGGCCAGTTTCTCCAACCAGACTTCATAATCGTGATGCAGACCAGACTCATCATCATTGATAAAAACACTTGCAGTAATGTGCATTGCATTTACCAATACCATTCCCTCTTTTACACCACTTTCTGCAAGGCAGGATTGTACATCGGGAGTGATATTTATGAGTTGCCTTCTCTTGTCTGTTTTAAACCACAGTTCTTTTCTATACGATTTCATTTCTTATTTTTTTTAAGATTTAACCCTAACCCCTAAATCCCTATACCCCTAATCTAACTCACTCCCAAATCACTCATTATAGCATTAATTCTGGCATCAAGTAAACTATCCGTTGCCTCAAACTTCTCAATACTTTCCAGTTTATCCTTTACACTGAAGTAGTACTTAATCTTCGGCTCGGTACCTGAAGGACGAACAGAAATTTTTGATCCGTCTTCAGTAAAAAACTGAAGAACATTCGATTTGGGAAGTTCGATTTTTGTTTTTTGACCATTTACCAAATTGGTTTCTTCACGGCTCAGGTAATCACATATCTTCACAACTTTCGAATTGTTAATTGTAGCAGGCGGAGTGGATCTATAAGCTTCCATCATGCGCTGTATTTCTTCCGATCCTTCTTTTCCTTTTTTTACTACTGAAAGAAGTTTCTCTTTGTAAAATCCATATTCTTTATAGATTTCCTTCAGCATTTCATAAAGGCTTTTATTCATTGATTTTGCCCAGGCAGCAGTTTCGGCAATCAATGCACAGGAAATTACAGCATCTTTATCTCTTACAAATTCACCTGCAAGGTATCCGTAGCTTTCTTCGCCTCCTCCAATAAAGGTCATTTTACCTTCTTTTTGTTTGATGATATCAGCTATGAATTTAAATCCGGTTAAAACATCGAAGTGTGGCACTTTGTATTTTTGGGCAATATCTGCAAGCAATTCGGTAGTTACAATGGTTTTTACAATGTATTCTTTGCCTTTCAATTTGCCATTTTCAGACCATTTGCTTAGCAAGTAGTTTATAAGCAAAGCACCGGTTTGATTTCCATTCAGAATGATAAATTTTCCACTATCGTCTTTCGTAGCAATACCCACCCTGTCTGCATCAGGGTCAGTGGCCATCACTATGTCAGCATCAATCTCTTCAGCTTTCTTGATGGCCATTGCCAGGGCAGCTGTTTCTTCGGGATTGGGAGATTTCACTGTCGGAAAATTTCCATCGGAAACATCCTGTTCCGGCACGTTGTAAATATTTTCGAAACCAAATTTTTTAAGTACCATTGGAACGAGTTTTACACCTGTACCATGTATTGGCGTGTACACGATCTTCATGTCTTTTTGCTCTTGTATAATCTCAGGTGAAAGAGACAATGTTTTAATCTGATCGGTATACAATTCATCAAATTCACTTCCAATGCTTTCAATTTTTGATTCATCACCATCAAAAATTACTTCATCAACAGATTTGATATTCTGTACTTCATCAATGATATTTTTATCATGGGGTTCAATGATCTGTCCGCCATCATCCCAGTATGCTTTGTATCCGTTGTATTCTTTTGGGTTGTGCGATGCAGTGATTACCACGCCGCTCTGACAAGCAAAATGTCTGATTGCAAATGACAATTCCGGCGTTGGTCTCAGTGATTCAAACAAGTAAACTTTAAATCCGTTGCCGGCAAAAATTTTGGCAGTGGTTTCTGCAAACAGCCGGCTGTTATTTCTGCAGTCATGTGCTATGGCGACCTTAATTTCAGAGAGTGTACTAAAACTCTTTTTGATGTAATTGCTGAGACCCTGGGTAGCCATACCCACGGTATAAATATTCATACGATTCGTACCTACACCCATTATTCCACGAAGTCCGCCGGTTCCAAATTCGAGGTCTTTGTAAAAACTTTCAATCAGTTCCTGTTCATTGTTTTCAAGCAAATTCTTTACCTGATCTTTGGTCTTGGTATCGTAGTTTCCTTCCAACCATGATTTTGCTTTTTCTTTTACCTGGTCTAATAAATTCGCTCTATTCATCGTTATAGATATTAATTGCGTTTCTTGGAATTTGGTGAAGTTGAGCAAAATTAGAAAAAAAGAGGGTAAGCTTTGTTGTATTTTGAAGATTTGCTTACAAATGACAGCTAATCTTTAGTTAAAGAAGAATACATACAAATTGCCTGTTTTAAGCTATCCATTGTATAAAATATTTAGTTTTTATTGAGTTAACAAAACTTATGAATTGCTTTAGTGATTTGATTATGCATTGCAAAAGCAGGAAAAAGAGAGAAAGCCATGCAACCAT
>CAYWBC010000264.1:0-2714 GCA_964456285.1 uncultured Bacteroidales bacterium | reverse complement strand
CTATTTCTATGCATCTTAATACTCCATTCAAATTGACTTTACATTAATCATTATCCCAGAATTCTGGTTTAATATTTGTTCCGCTTAGTTTGCAATCGTAACATCTCTTTGCTTTTGTAAGTGATGCTATTGTATCATTTCGAACCGGATTAAAATTCCTGTCCATTATTATCCATCCAGCATCAAGCAAAGTTTGCAAATACCCTGCTTCGGTTATCTCTCCTACAAACTGAATCTCGCAATCTTCATATCCGCTAGGTACATTAAGCTTATCGGCGATTTCACTATGATCTATGAAGATCCTTTCAGCAACTGCCCCTGATACCTGAAAATTACCCAATATTGGTTCTTCCGGATCAGAAATACTTCGCAGATTCCCAACCAGGGTAACAGGCGATTTATCGAACAAACTACCTTGATTTTCATTTATTTCATTTAGATCCTGGTAAAAAACAAAGGTTTGCTCGGTAAGGGTATGCTGTGTTATAAGTACACTATACTTTCGGTAAAGCTTGTTTGTTGTATTGTCAATAAAAAAGATCGGGTAATTAAATAGTTTATTTTGAACCAGGTCTGCGGTAGAGTTTACTAAGAAAACAGGAGGCCTGTTTGTTCTATAGCATACCTTTGAATCCGGTTCATACGAAGATACATAAGGTACTTCAAACTCCCATGTCTCGGCATATTGCCAATAGAAATAGGCATTTTGGTTATTTAAGTTCTCAACATCAACCTGTATTTCTAAACCCCTATGACTATCATCTGCGCCATCTTTGTATTCATATTTCACTGCATCAATTGGGATAGGATCTTTCAGTTCTTCAAACAGAGATTCACAAATAATACCATCGGCAGTTTCAATATGAATTTTATAACTTCTCCCTATCTGACCAGCAAAATTTGAATCAACCGGAAAGTATTGACCGCTAGCTGTATTAATGAATTTAATCTGGTTATCCAGATCGTCAATTAGTGTAACTCTTGCTGCATTCACATTATTTTTGATTTGTTCATTGTAAGGTGAAGTTTTAAGCAGCATAACATAACCAGAACCAGGAATATTAGATATAGCACCATCAACAACCAGCAAATTTTCATACTTATCAATTGCAGGCTCAAAGGGAGTTACACAAGCGGTTAACATCAAGGGAAGAAACAGTTTTAGCCAACCAACTCGATTTCTCATTGTATGTATTAAATTCTGGCTCATCCTTATTAAAATTTAAAATTATAAGTTATTGAAGGTATAGGCCTTGCAAAAACAGACAGTTTATATCCCTGGACATTTCTGTTCGGATCGCTTACAAAATATACCGAGTAAACATTATCACGTCCGGTCAGATTGTAAACTGAAAAGGAAAAAGAACTATGTGCCAATTTTTTCTTTTTTAGATTCCCCTCAATATTGATCGCGAAATCCATCCTGAAATAATCTGGTATGCGATATTCATTCCTATTTGAATAATGCAATAACTCCCGCCCCCTGAAACTATACCATGCCACCGGATAGGTTATCGGATGCCCGGTATTGTATGTTAAAGTTGCTGACAAAGAAAATCTTCGTGAAATTTTATAGTTGGAGACAACAGTAAAGTCATGAGGCTTATCATAATTAGTAGGATAGTATATCCCTCCATTAATTTTCTCTTCCAGAAACCTGCTATCAACTTTAATCAGACTTCTCGAGTAGGTGTAACTCATCCACCCATTTAATTTGCCATACTTCTTTTTTATCATTAATTCTATTCCATAGGCTCTTCCCTTTCCAACCAAAAGGTCTAATTCCAAATCGGGATTTAACTGGAGTTTTGCACCTGGTTTAAATTCCAGCATATTTTCAGATTCCTTGTAATAAGCTTCCACAGAAGCCTCCATTATGTTGTGAAAGAAATTGTGATAATACCCTAGTGAATATTGACGGCTTCTTTGAGGCTTTAAATTTGGATTGCTCAGTATCCATGTATCTGTTGGTGAAATGGCCATGGTATTCGTTAGCATATGAATATATTGCGACATACTAGCATATGAAGCCTTAACGGAACTATTTCCGGAAAGTTGGTACCTGGCAGATATTCTGAATTCCGGATAGCCATATTTAGCAGTAACAGCATTTCGCCCATATACGCTGGAATCAATCCGACTTGAGAAATCTCTCGGTAATTCATCAGCATACTTATATACTGTTGCCGGTCCTAAAGAATAATAAAAGGAATATCGAAATCCAAGGTTCAATATTAATTGATCACTTACATTAAACTCATCGTTAATAAAAACTGCCGATTCCACACCTTGTTCAGAATTGAGTTTCAAGGGGGCAATGTTCGAAGCATCAGATGCAGGAGTGAGTGTTCCCGGGCTCAGACCGTATTTAATACTATTTGCTCCAATTCTGATTTTATGATTTTCATTCAAGAGATAAAGAAAATCTATCTTGCCTTCATAATGTTGTATATTGTAAAACATCTTAAAAGCATAAACTGAATCAGCTGTGCTCCCTACATTGTACCGGTATTCACTAAATATTCCGGTGGTTGTTACCGACAATCGATCTGTAAAGGAATGTTTCCACATCAGACTTCCGTTCATGTTGTTATACGCATAGGTAGTATCAGAATTTAATCTAAAATAATCGGAACTAAAATAGCTACTAAGCTGCACTGAATTTTTTTTATTGATTTCAAAATTGAGTTTAGCATTCAGATCATAAAAAGAGG
>CAYWBC010000263.1:0-2747 GCA_964456285.1 uncultured Bacteroidales bacterium | reverse complement strand
TTATTTTTATGTTAAATTACAACCGGAACGATTCCATCTGGTTGAGCCTGGTTATCATCCTGACTATTACCATTCCATTTGTGGTGGTGGGTATTCTTTTTCTGGTCAGCCATCGGTTGAAGAAAAAGAGTCTTCCGGCAGCATGATTGCTTGAATAAAATATTGACAAAAATACTTTGAAATTGTAGATTAAAGGAGAAACCGGTGATAAATCGGAGGGAGTCTGATGGAGAATTCTTTAAAACCTTTCTTTTTTTTAATATTACCTCTAAAAGGAAACCAATATTTTTCAGAAAATCTGACAAAGGCAATCGGGATGATTGATAATTTTGATGCGTTTACACAGGTATTTCTTATTTGATCTGTGGGGCAAAGAATATATGTAAGCCCATAATGTAAAATGAACTTAAACTAACAAATTCATGGAGGGTGACATGAAATTAGCAACTACTTCGTTTACTTTAATTTGTATAGTTCTTATTAGTTGCGCGGTTCAGAAAGCAACAATTAATACTTATGTTGATCCGAATTATCAAAGCGGTAGAATAAATAAAATTGCAGTATTTCCAATTAGAAATACAAGATTAGCACCGAGTGAATCCCAGCAGATTAATAGAAAAATATCGATGGCATTACAACAAAGAAATCAACAGATAAAAATAATGAGTTCTGCTGAAGCTATTAGAGTATTAAATGAATACGATCTTGCGGATGACTGGGCTATTTTCTTAGACAATTATGTAACGAGTGGAGTCCCCGACTCCAAGATTCTGAGAGAGATTGGAAATGCATTAGGAATTGATGCGATCTTACAAGGGGAAATTGTAAATATTTTTCAAGAAGATGGACATTATGGTGGTAACAAAGGGACCACAAGAGTAACTGTTAGATTCACAATGCTTGATGCAAAAGATGGTAAATTAATTTGGGAATCTTCAAGTGACGGCATCAAAGGAACTACAACAACATTAGAAAGTGCACCACCAATAATTGATGCAGTTAATTTGGCTATAGATAAAATTTTAACTAGCTTGCCACCACTCTAGAATAATATTGGATTGATATAGGTTTAACTTGACTTAAGAAACTTGGGGGTTTAGAAAATATTCGAGTATAGTAAACAATACTCAATTTTTTATGAATCTTTTTATTTCGCATTAAGACTATAGTTTGTTTTAAATATTGGAAATTTTATGAAAAGAAGACCGCCCATAGCAAAAACCTTGATAAAAAATTCTAAAGCCGCAATGTTTGCTGCTATCGAAGTGCACAATAAGCCAATATTTTTATACAGATATGAAATTGTTGTTCTATTATTTATTAATTCTTGGGAGCTTTTACTCAAAGCTTATATATATAAGTTTTTAAAGAAGGTGAAACTGGTAGATGAAGATGGTAAGTCGAAACCATTCTTAGACTGCCTTAACTGTGTTGTTAGTAATCTAGATAAAAAATATAAAGTACTACAAGAAAATTTAGAAAGATTATACGACTTTAGAAATGAAATTGCTCACTTTCACATGGAAGAGATGGACATTATCATTTTTTCATTATTAAAGAGAAATTTGTTGCTTTATAAATCATTTTTAGAGGACCACTACAATATTGATATAACCGCTGAATCTAATTTGATCCTTCTTCCAATTGGATTTAAGAAATTATACTCACCTTTGGATTTTTTGTCTAATGAATCTGCTATAAAAAATAGTTCCAAATACGCAAAACAATTCATTGGCAAGATTTTAGAATCAACTGCAAGGTTGACTAATAATGGAATTGAGGATTCGATATTAATAGATTTTAGTATGAATCTCACGAATGAAAAAAGAATAAAAAATGCTGATATAATTGCAGGAATAAGTAAAGAAAAAAACACGGGGATAAATATAGTTATTGAAAATATTATGAAAAATCCAACGGTTTCAGACGATGTTAAAGAAACACTAGGTAAAAGTATGAGTTTTAATGTGGCACCAAGAAACGATGCGGAAGAAATAATAAGTTGGATTGCATTAAAAGGTAAAGACCCCAATTTTTTACCTTCAAAGCGTGAATTGTGGAGGATATATTCAGAAAGAGATAAGTTGAAAATTAAAAAAACTATATTGTTAGAGAAGATAAAATTCGATTTTCTGCGGAACGTTCCTGTTTTTTATTGGATAAAAGATTTTAATAGTTCAGAGATAATAAATATCATTGAAGAAATTTTAAAAGCCACAAATAAATTCATGATTAAATCAAATATTTTACACGTTAGTGCATTTCTTGGTAAAACCTTTTATGAAAGATTATTAAAAAGGTTTTCACCAAATGAGATTAAAAGACTTTCTCCCAAAGCAAGAAAATTCCCTTTAAATGGGCCCAGGGAATTGTTCCAACACGACATCGTTTTATCAAAAAGGAGATCTATGAAACCTAAATCAGAAAATGAATTCAGAAAAAGCCTGATTGTAGAGTTAAACCAGATGACATTTCGTCTTGGTCAAGGAAAAGGCAATACTTATGATGAATACGATTCAGTTAGTATTGATTGTTATCTGTATGCAAGAGATGATAAATATAGAGAAAGTAGAAAATGAATCCATTTATTAAATATCTCATACTCTTTACAATAGTTTTTACAATCAACCTGCATTTAAGTTGTAATAATGAAAATAGAACAAGCCAGCCGGATGCCGCTTACCTGGCCCAAATTCAGGAATGGCACCAGAAGCGGATGGAATCCTTGCAAAAGCCAAACGGCTGGT
>CAYWBC010000262.1:0-2788 GCA_964456285.1 uncultured Bacteroidales bacterium | reverse complement strand
AAGTTAGCTGTTTCAACAATGGTATTCCATTTATTTAAAAAGATGGCTCTCTGAAAATTTCCGTATTGCCCATACCAACATTTTTCATTAATATCCAAAGTTGAATTACTACACCAATGATGTTCAAATTTAGCAAGATAGCAAGAATCTTCAGGAAGTATTACAGCTGAAACGTCATTAGCCCTATATTCCATAGCTAAAATTGCACTTTCCTTTGAGGAAAAAACACTTACAGAAATCATTTTTCCTCCATAACTATGATACATAATCGAACTAATATGATTTGAATCTGCATCAAAACTAAATGAAACATAATCTGAAATAGCTCTAATTGAATCATATTTCCAGAAATTACAAACATTATCAAGTGAGAGTTGAGAAATTGCTTCGCTTGGAAAGTATTTCTCACATTCATTTGTTTTTTTCTCGCATGTAATAAGTAGACATGGAAGAATTATTATTATAAATTTATGGAAGTAAGCTGTCATTATTTATTTATTACATAATCACTCTAATTGTTCATTGGTAAGGTGTTTATTTACTTTTGCTAGAATTAATTTCGAGATATTTTCAATTCTTTGACTCAGATCTTCACCTTTATAGAAAGGTATAAACACTTTTATCCCAATATTTCCTTTTAGGGGTGTTGCCAACAATTCCGACAAAACCCCCGCTAAGAAATAAAAATACTAAAAATTAGCAATTTCACCCACGCTAGGGTACAGAATAAATTATAGAAGGTTCTAAAGTATGAGGCCCAATGACCGCATAGTCACTAAAAACGACAACAATTTTACAATTCGCAGATTTTTAAGCAAATAGGATATTATGATTTTGTCAGATCAGCTAATTTTCAAGAAATTTTCATAGTTGATTATCAGTAAATTACAGAGAAGTTGGCCCAAATCACAGCTTTGTGGTCACTGGGCCATCTTGATAAGATATGGAATAAGCTATAACGAAATACCCAATTATAGGGATTGTCAGTAAGTGGTTTTTAACTATACTTGCATTTTATAATGAAGAATAAAAAAAACACACTTATCTTTTTACGGCTATTACTTATACTTCTGTTTTCATATCATTACAGCAGTATAACTATGTTTTATCATGCCCACCTTGTTGACGGGCATATTATTTTCCATTCTCACCCTTACAAATCAGAACCAAATAATAAGTCCCCGTTTCAATCACATAACCATTCTCCGGCAGCCTATAACCTTATACATGGTTTTAACAAAACCAATTGGAAAGAGGCACCAACAATAGCCCAAACACCCAAACCTGTTGTTATTAATTTCACCTTTGCGGTTAATTATTTTTCTTCGGGTATTATATCAAATTATTATTTTATTTCTCCATTACGGGCACCTCCTGTAATCTGTTAATTTCAATTATTATACATTTTAATGCATAGTGGCTTATCTAAATATTCTATGCTTTAACCTGAATTGCTCAATAGAGCAATTCTCGCATACTGCAATATACCTTGACATAAAGGTATTGGCATGTGCCATTTTTTAAATATTCTAAAATAAAATTTAAATGAAGAATTATATAATTATCCTATTTATTGTATTATACCCAATGCAAATATTTTCTCAAAAAATAAAAACCGATGCAAACATTATAGGTCATGTGGTATTTTGCGGAGAACATATTCCCTTTGCCAGTATAGCAATTAAAGGGACAACCATTGGTACTTTAACCGATGAAACAGGGCACTTTCAGTTAATTAACTTACCTATTGGTGACGTTACTTTGGTTGTAGCCACTTTGGGTTATAAATCACAGGAAAGAACCATAACAACAGAGGCAAACAAAACAATTGAAGCCAGGTTTGAACTCGAAGAAGATGTGCTCCACCTCGAAGAGGTAGTGGTTTCTGCTGACCGTAGCACACAAAAGCGCACTGAAGCACCTGTTATTGTAAATACGATATCTCCGAAGTTGTTTAATACTACTCAGTCCGTAACACTTGGTGAAGGGTTGAACTTCTCACCAGGCTTGCGTCTTGAAAACAATTGCCAGAATTGTGGTTTTACCCAGGTACGTATGAACGGCATGGAGGGGCCGTATTCACAGATTCTGATTAACAGCCGTCCCATTTTCAGCGGATTGGCGGGAGTTTATGGCCTGGAACTTATCCCATCGAATATGATAGAACGTGTGGAGATTGTACGTGGCGGTGGCTCTGCCCTTTTTGGCAGTAATGCCATTGCCGGGACAATCAATATTATTTTAAAGGATCCGGTTGCCAATTCTTATGAAATTGGTGGCAATTACTCTTTTAATGGAGTTGGGGTGACGGGTTCCGGTGGCGGAGCCCCTGATTATTCGGCCAATTTTAATACATCACTGGTATCTGACGACCATAAAACAGGTATATCCCTGTATGGTTTCACACGCGAACGTAAAATGTTCGATGCCAATAACGATGATTTTTCCGAAATTGCCCCTCTGAACAACCTTACATTGGGAACAAGGTTCTTTCATCGTTTCGGCTACAAGAGCAAACTCGCTCTTGACTTTTTTACTATAAAAGAACAACGCGATGGAGGCAATAAGCAGGATTTACCCTTACATGAACGCGATGTGGCCGAAGCGCTGAAACACGATTTAAAAACGGTTGCTTTAACGTATGAACAATTTTTCAGGGAATACGATATGCTTTCTATCTTTGCATCAGGGCAGTTCCTGAACCGCGATTCATATTATGGCGCAAATCAATCCTTGAGCGATTATGGAAATTCGAAAGACAAGACGTACAACATTGGCGCCCAATATA
>CAYWBC010000261.1:0-2799 GCA_964456285.1 uncultured Bacteroidales bacterium | reverse complement strand
GCAGGGGATGCTTTATTTCTGGCAAATTACAATTTTTTTGAATGCAAGTCAAGAGGGGGGAAGGGAAATGGGGAATGAAGAATGAAAAATTAAGAATGAATAGTGAATTGAGGTAATTAGTGGTTCGTACTGCCATCTGCTAAGGTTAGTTCTTTATCGTAGTTAAAAATTCACCTGCCTGCAAAGGCAGGCTACTATTTAATTGAAGCGCAGATGCAATCTCATAGCCGTCAAGCTAAGGGCTGTTAGTTTCAGAATTCCATCAATATATAGAAACACAAGTATCATTACTTAGCAAGCAACTAAGTTGCGATCTTTTTCAACTTTTCGATAAAAAACAATTAAATAAAATTGCTTCAGAAGCTGGTTTTTATAAGCGTTGTTCAAAGATTAAGCCATGGATGTTTATTGAAAGTTTACTTTTCAGCAGGTTTAATTATCAGTCATTATCATTAAATGACACATCGGTTGATCTTTCGATGAAATATGGTTTGACAATTTCGAAGCAAGCGATTGATAATAGGTTTAACAATTCATCGGTAAATATGTCTAAAGCATTACTCTCTAAATTATTAATGCAATTAGGACAAGCTCAAGGGGAACAACTTCAATCAATTTTTTCTTCTTTCAATCGCTTACGCATTAAAGATTCCACAAGCTTTCAATTACCTGAAATTATGGCAGAGACCTTTCCTGGTAATGGAGGTCATTCTTCGGAAGCAGTGGCCAGAATACAATATGAATTTGATTTGAAAAATGGAGAAATACTGGAATTTGGAATACACCCAATCACTAATAACGATTACACAAATGCATGGGAAACAAGAGAAAGCATAGCTGCAGGTGATTTAATTATAAGAGATTTGGGTTATTCAAGCTTGAAAATGCTTCAAGAAATAGACAGACGAAAGGCTTATTATTTAAACCGGGTTAAAACAGACATGGGCATTTACAATAAAGTTGGCAATAAATATGAACCAATAAATTTAAAACAAGTAGAGGCTCAAATGCGAAATAAGCAGTTACAAGCAATAGAAATGAAGGTTTTTATTGGTCATAGGAAGTATATTCCGGTAAGACTTGTTTTATTGGCTGTACCTGATAAAATGGTTCAGCAACGACTTACAAAACAAAAACGGAAGTCTGTAAGACGCATGAGCCATAACAATCCCAAGCATGCTGTCAGGTGCAGTTTGAATATTTTTGTAACTAATACGAATGAGAAACAACTTCCATTATCAAGTACGTATAATTTATACAAACTCAGGTGGCAGATTGAATTAATCTTCAAAGCATGGAAGTCCATTGGCCAAATACACTTGATAAAAAAAACAAAACCTGAAAGAATAATGACTCTTCTATATTTAAAACTGGTATGGATTATATTGAATATGAAGATAATATTGGCCATCACCGCAGATGTATTTAATAACCGAGAGAAAAAAGTAAGTGTGTATAAGTCATTCAAAATGATCATGACGGCAGCTGATCTTTTAAGACAAGCATTGCATCACAAAAAATCTCTTGACAATCTAATGTTTCAATTGATCATAACGATAAATACCAAAGCATTATCTGAGAAGCGAAAAGGAAAAATATTTAGTCTGGATGTTATTCTTTCATTTGCTGCCTAAACAACCTGATTGTTAATATATTTTACTGATAAACAATAATATAACATTGTTATCAATAGATGAGTTATATACATTTGTATTCAACAAACTGAATAAAATCAAGTGTTTGAAGTAAAAAGCCGGATTCAGCACTTGGTAAACTAACCGGCATTCAAAAAAAAATGGAAAACTGGGTCTCCCCATCCCAGACAATTTATATGTTATTGATAATGAGTTAATTTTAACTTGACGGCTATGAGTTACAAACTACGCTTAGCGAGGGTGGTATTGGTCAATTAGCTGTCACAATAATAAAGTAGATTCCGTAAGCATCGTAAATGCGTTCGAATTTGAATCAGGGTAATTATTTTCCATACGTTTGCAACATACCCCAATTAACAATAAATTTGTAACCAGTCTGATAATAAAACACGAACTATTGACATGACTGAAATTATAGGATATATTTATATCTTTTTGGGAAACATGTTGGGTTAAATCAGGAAATGTTCGAATTGATAATTTATTTTCCTTACCCAAAATACACAATTTGACTAACTATTATTGAGTTATATATAAAACCAACACCTGAAAACAAGTACTATGAAAACAATGATTACCTTACTTAAAAAGTTTTGGTTCCGTGTGCTTTTCTTTACACTGGGACTTGGTTCACTCCTATGGTTTCTGATTAGAGTCATTCCAAAGCCCTCCAGGGCAGCTTACCCCTGTATGAAAGCTGCTGCTCCGTTGGCATCTTCTTTCGTAATGTATCTGGTTGGAATTACTTCCTTAACACTTTTTTTCCGTAAAGCACGGAAAAGGATCATTCAGTCCAGGTATCTCCTGGGTTTCATGTTCATTTTTTTTGGACTGGCAGCAGGAATTGTTGCCATAGTTAACACTACCAACAGAAGTCTGGCAGCAGAATACCAGGGATATCAACCCGGAAATGAACCCATTGGAGTGGGTAAAGGAACTTTCCCGGGGCGAGTGGTTTGGATACATAACCCACATGCCACCAATAAAGAGTGTTCCAATGTTAAAAATGATTATTGGTTTGAAGATAAAAATACGAATCAGGCAGTGGTGAATGCCATGTTGTCTGAAGGACTTCGAAAATTGACCGGGACATCAAGTGATGAAAATGCCTGGGATTCGATTTTCACGTACTATAACAACACAC
>CAYWBC010000260.1:0-2802 GCA_964456285.1 uncultured Bacteroidales bacterium | reverse complement strand
CATACATCAAGGGGAGTTCTTTTTATCAAAGGCGAAGCCTCTTTTAGTTAATACATTTAGGGGAGTTCCGTTCAATCAATGCGAACAAGGTGAGCTTTCAAAGAACAAGTAATATTTATATAATAGTTTTGCTATTTTCAAAGAAAAGAGGTGAAATATATGAAAAGAATCATTGTATTATTGTTTCTGATTATTTCATTAATATTATTTGGGTGTGTTTCACACGAGGCTGAAGTTCAAAACACCAACCTACAGGATAATTCTCAAGAAGTTCAGGAGATTGATATTATTGATGAAGAACCGATTGAAGAAGAAATGCAAGTAGCTAATCCTGCTTCAGTTTACTGCGAGGAACAAGAAGGCATTTTGGAGATAAGAACTAATATTGATGGTGGTCAATCTGGATATTGTGTGTTTATTGATGATGAAACTAAAGAAAAATCTGAATGTGAAGAATGGGCTTATTATCGTGGAGAGTGTATTATCGAAGACGAAGAAGATATTGAAGATGACAATGAAGGTGATGAGGATGATTCCAGTGCTGGATTTGCATCTGAACTTGAAAAAGGCCTACCAAATACTGTTCCTAATGAAATCTGTAAAAAGCTTCCTTTAACAAATGAATTAAATATAGGTGGCAGATTTTATTGCTTTGCTCTTGTGAACCATGATGCTAAATTTTGTGAAAAGATAGATGATGAACTAGATCAAGTTAACATTTGTTTAGCTCACGCCATGGGAGATCCATCTTACTGTAAAAAAATCCGCAGCGATGCAGCTAAACATGTATGTTATTATATGCTTGCTATATCAAGCGAAAATATTAAATTCTGCGATGAAATCACATATGATACACATGAAAAAGAGCAATGTTATTTCAGTTTTGTAAGTAATTTATATTGGTTTGATAAGTCTGATGAAATAACTACTGAAATGTGTAGCCATCTTAGTAGTCCTGATGATAAGACTTGCCTTGCATTCAAAGATAGGGATGTTTCTCATTGTAAAAATAATGTTAATTGCTTAACTTTCTTTGAGCAACCAATGTCTTTTTGTACTGGCAAAGGAAGTGTATTAAAAGACTGTTTAAGAGATAGAGCCATGAGTAGTAAAGATATTTCAATTTGTGAACAGCTTTCTGGAGAAAAAAAGGACGATTGCATTGGTGATTTTTGCACTCACATACAATTAGATACTGCTATCTGCGATAAAATTAGTAATGGCATAGAAAGGCAATCGCGTTATGTTGAGGTTGCGATGAACCTTGGCAATGATGTAAGGGGAAAATAAATAAGATGAAAAAAATAAAATTGAGGCAGAAATCTCTGCACTTAAAGTAGGAGACCATTGAAACAAGATTTGTTTATAAATTTTTTATATTTTATCTTAACAAAAATTATCATCCACTCTTTCTTCACAAACATCTCCTGGAGTTTGTTCATATTTTATTTCCCCTTCTATAGTATGTTTACAACAAACTGGCACTTTTTTCATAATCTTACCGCAAGATTCTTTATCATACACCCCTTGTTTTGCACATGGTTCAGGAACACCTTCAGTTATTACCTCATCTTCTTTATCTATTGCCGTTCCTAATGCAAGACAAAAATCATTATACACAACTTTGCCTTCTACACTTTCTGGATCCACACAAACCTCTTCAGGATCCCAATGATATTGTGGTTTTCCATTTATTATTTTTTTACAGCAAATAGAACCATCATTCGGTGACGGAGTTTTGGGAGTCGCATCTGGGTCTACACCAACACTAACTTCATTCTCTCCAATCTCAACAACATTATTCTGAACTGTTATTTCTTTAATCTGGTTATCTACTACATCTGCAATTTTTTCTTCAATTTCCATGACTCCTGCATCAATTGTGGCACTACCACTATCATCATCCACAGCTATTTCAACATTATTTTTTTCACTTTCACCATCTTTAACTAGGTCACTTGTCAATGCCTCTGCTGTAAGCTGTGTTTTTTCTTCTTCTAAGACATATGTTTTAAAATTATCCGGTAAATTTTCCTCTTCATCAATTTTACTAATGGTTTTATCAATATTGATTTTTACATCTTCAGCGATATCTTTTGAAACTTTATTTTGAACAAATTGCAGTCTTTCTTTTGCTCTTTCAAGATTTTTTCCTGCTTCTTCTTCATTCCCATTTTTTGTATTTATAATGGCAGAATCTAATTCTTTCTCTCTAATATTTAATGCTAACATTACTTTATTATCTCCAAACGTAAAAATCATTTTAACATTATCAACAAACCTATCAAAACCAGAATATGTTTTGGTTTGTTCTTCTGTTTGGGTTTGTTCTTGAGCCAAGACTAGAGATGAAACTAAAAGAATTCCTAATAAAAGAAAACTTATCACTCTTTTTTTCATTATATTATCATATAATAAAGCAAATATATAAATTTATCTTTTTCGAAGAAAAAGTGTAGATGTCCGTTAGGACTAAGGAACTCCTCCCATTAGTTAAGAACTCCCCCTATTAAAAATAAATTTCTCCGTAGGAGACTATATGTGCGTAGCACTGAACTCCCCTTTTTTTACCGTCTAAGAAATGGAAATTTTATTGTATTTAACATCGCACTTAAAAGAAGTTCCGAAGCCCCTCTGGAACGAGGATTTTTCAGGCAACCCAGAAAAATCCGAAGTGACGAGCTGGGCTGAGGAATTTGGGAAATTTGCGAGCCGAGCAAATTTCCTCTTAATCGCTGTTATACGATGGTGAGGGCGAAGCCCGAAAGCGCAGCGTCCCCAAGGATTTCTGAAAGAAATCCG
>CAYWBC010000259.1:0-2816 GCA_964456285.1 uncultured Bacteroidales bacterium | reverse complement strand
TATTCCATCTGTTGCTTCAATCGTGATATTATATCTTCCTGCGGCTAAGCTATCTAGATTTATGCTAGAAGGCGAGTCTGAAGTCCATACTACATTTTGATATGATGCAAGGACTGAACCATTTTGATATACTGTAAAAACCGCATTGGTTCCATTAATATCTGGATCTCTAATTGTTATATCAAACGTACGAGGGAGTAGTATATTATAGTAATTGGTTTCAAAAGAAGGAGTAATAAAAGTAGAATTTATGTTTACAATAACTAGAATCTCATCGATGTAAGTTCCACCAGTACCATCTTGAGCCTTTATTGTATAGTTATAATGTCCCGCAGCCAGTTCATCAATATTAACTTGAATCGGAACTCCAGAACTCCATGGAAGTGATATATTACCGGGAACTTCTGTACCATTTCTATATATCGTAAAGGTGGGTCCCTGTACATGATCATCAGTTATGTTCCATATAATATAATTATTTAGAGTATCATTAAGATAGATGGTTGTTCTTGAAGGTCTTAGGTTATATATTGGATTGTCATATACAGAAACTAACATATAATATGAGCTGGTGTTTACATCATCATTAACAAATACAGTAATGTTATGGAAGCCTCGAGTAAGAGAATCCAAATCGATTGGAAATGCTGTATCATTATTCCATGTACCAGGAGCTCCAAATGCAGAACCATTCTGAAGAACGTAATAGTTTCCAGACCATTTCTCGAAATCAATAACTTTTACCCAAAGATTATTACCCGTTGTTCCATTTTCGAAGAATCGAGAATTATTAGCAGGTAAATTAAATATAGGAATAAAATTAACTGTGACCCATACTTGGTCAGTTACATTTCCGCCAAATGTATCATAAGCGATAATTGTAATATTATTATAGAGTGCTGTTAATCCATCTAGACTTATATTAAACTGTACTCCATTTGTCCAGTTATCAGATAATGTCGAGTTATACGTTCCATTGATATAAATGCTAAAATATGCTCCTCTTGCATTAGGATCATCAATAGTCCAATTAATTACATTTCCCGTAGAATTAGGAGCTATAGTGAGATCAGCCGGAATTGGTGTTCCAATCGTGGGAAGATCATTCGGACCATCATCCCAAATGGGCCAGTAATCATAAGAAGCTCCAATAGCAAAAGGATAATCTCCAAAACCATCGTCATCCCAATCCGCACCTCCATCCGGGTCAGTATAATCACTCCAATAGTTTCCAATACCCGTCGTGTTAAAGTAGTTTCCCGCAGTTGATGTGGCACTCTGTCCATTGCCGGAGAAGTTATTGAGATAAATATGGTTTGAAATAGAAGTCCCTGTAA
Organism: uncultured Bacteroidales bacterium; assembly: GCA_964456285.1. Taxonomy (GTDB): domain Bacteria; phylum Bacteroidota; class Bacteroidia; order Bacteroidales; family UBA10428; genus UBA10428. The sequence goes on along the minus strand of CAYWBC010000259.1, from coordinate 1,479 downwards.
AGCTTAATCCTAAATTAGTATTTGAAGTAAAATTATTGTATGCTATTAAAGAATAATTTAAGTCGGCAGCATCAATACCAATTAGATTATTCTCGATGGTATTATACATAATAGTGGTATTAAACACTGCTCCATTTATCATAAACGCTGCGCCACTGGTAGTATGATCACTTATTGTGTTATTCAAAATGGATGTATAATTCACATTTTGATAAGAATTATCAAAATAAATTCCACCATCATCATTTCGTTGAATTCGATTATTAATTATATGAGTATAGTTAGAATATCCTATATGAATCCCATATCCTTGATTATCGGTTATGTTATTATTATAAATAGAGCAATTATGATTAGGTGCGGGTGAAGGTGAACTAAAATATAAACCCGTTTGACCATTTGAACAGAGGCTATTATTAATAATAGAAGCATTTATTGTAGTTGCTGAAATATATAATCCACTAAATGCATTTCCTTCTATGATATTTCGATGGACTATATGATTATTCCCAGATAATCCAAGAGCATGACCGGAATTATTAATAATTCTATTATCAGAAATATTACAATCACTATTTCCAAAGCATCTTATTTGGTACTCATTATCATTATTTATTATAGTGTTGTTTACAATCGTTAGATTATTAGAAAGAGTAACACCACTAGAAAGGTCAAGCATATAATCAGAAAAATCTCCACCCGTATTCCAACCAATAAAATTATCCATAATAATAGAATTATGAGATGTTAAGAAATATATTGCTTTAACATTACTGTGATCATGATATGAAATATTATTTCCTATGATTTTCATGTTATCCTCATAACAAACTATACCACCTTTGTAGTTTTTAATGATTTGATTATCAATAATATCATTATTAGGCGTAGTTGAATATGCGTATATTCCATAGTCGCTATTATTAGTAATTATATTTCTAGAAATAATATTATAACTTGAGCGAAATAGATAGATTCCATCATCGTCTGATGAACCAGGAGGATTATAACCATTGTCTTTTATTGTATTTTTAGAGATATTACAATAATTTGCATTCTCGGTTCTAATACCCGAACCATCATTATTAGTAATCTCACAATCACTAATACTTATGTTAATTACTTTAGTTCCCACAAAATCTCCCTTGAGATAAATCCCATAACAATTACCGTAACTTTTTGCAGAGATAATTTCCCCATTTCTTACTCTTTCTAATAATATACCCGCTTTTTCAACTCCTGTGGCATTTGTTAATGTTAGGTTTATAAGTTGAAAGTAGACGCTAGAATCTCTAATGGTTAAAGCATCCATACCAGTTTTAGCAGTAAAAATTTCATTTTGAATTATGTAAGGATCGTTTTGAGTACCAGCCCCTGTACACCAAGGCTCAGCAACTGCTTGGACCCAAGTATAATTTCCACTGCCACTGTCGTCTATTATAATGGAATTAATATCATAAACTCTTATGATAATTTGTT
>CAYWBC010000258.1:0-2827 GCA_964456285.1 uncultured Bacteroidales bacterium | reverse complement strand
CTATTACGTTCTTCAGAATGGTTCTGCATTTGGAGCTCCTGGTACATGGAATAATAATAGTGGATTTCCGATCGATTTAGATTCTCTAAATCGAGGCTTCCACAATATCACAATATTTGCAAGCGATGATGTTAACACCACCTCATATTTTATATTAGTTTCTGTGTATGATACTCCAGTATATAACCTAAGACCCGCAAGGACAACTATTTATCTTAATGATACTCTTAATAATTATATAGTTTGGAACTTAACCGATGATGACATTTTGGTTCCTACATTTACTATTTATAGAAATGGTACAGCAGTACCTGGCAATATATCGCTTCCATGGAGTTCTGGAGTTCCGATTCAAGTTAATATTGATGGAATGGCTGTTGGGCACTATAATTATACAATTAAAGTGAGAGATGGCACTGGAGGAACATACACTGATGAGATTTTAGTTATTGTAAACACAAATTCTACATTTATCACACCCTCTTTTAGTACAAATTATTATAATATACTTCTACCACGTTCATTTGATGTTACAATTAGAGATCCAGATATTAATGGTACTAATGCAGTTTTTACAGTTTTTCAGAATGGCTCAGTATTGGCATCATATCAAGATGTAGTATGGACCTCAGACACTCCTTCTATTATACATCTTGATAGTTTAGCCCCAGGTAGATATAATATTACGATTGAAGCTACTGATGGAATATCCTCAGATATTCTTACACAAATCTGGGTATATATTTATGATAATCCTACTAATTCTACTCGACCTCCAAGACAAGTAATTGTTGGAATTGGTACTTTTGGAAATAATCTCACTTGGGTATTAGATGATCCTAATACTGAGAATCCTACTTTTACGATTTATAGAAATTCAACCGCTATACCAGCAAATACATCATTACCTTGGGCATCAAGCTCGCCTATTATGATTAATGTTGATGGACTTTCTATTGGTTTTTATAACTATACCATTAAAGTTATTGATGGATTAGGAGGAACTTTTGAGGATGAAGTCCTGATTATTGTCAACAATAACAATATGAGTTTTAACCGTGCTGAAGTAACTTATACCACTGTTGAAATTAATGCAGATAATTACCTTTACATTAATATTAGTGATTACATATTCCTTAATCCAACCTTTTCGGTATATGATAATAGCTCAGACTATAATGTATCCCAACCTTGGGTTCCAAATTCAGAATATTTTATGAATTTGAATGATCTTGTCGTAGGCGAACATAATATTACTATTATTGCTTTTGATGGAATAAATGAGACCATAAGTATTGAAATCATGGTATATGTATATGATAATCCAACTTTTACTTCAAATCCAGGCCCTACTTTAAACCTCAATGTAGGTGAATCTCCTGTAACAGTTAGATATACATTGTCTGATACTCACACTCCTACTCCAACTTATACTATATGGGTTGATACTATTCAAAGAAGAACAGCTCAGCCATGGACATCTGGTATTGAGGAGGCGATTGAGATAGAAGTAAGCGGTTTAATTAGCACATCTGTCCCCGCAACATTTAATTTTACAATAATTTTTTATGATGGTATTGGAGGAAGTATTAGACATGAAATTACTATTGATGTAATTAATCCTGCAGGAGCCCCCTCAATTACCCTGTATAGTCCTATAACAGGTTCAGTTTATAATGAAACTGCACCATCTTTTAATGTTTATATTACGGATACCGACCTTAATACCACGTGGTATACTCTTAATGGAGGAGCTCCAGTTGTTTTTACTAATAATGGAACGTTTTCAGGATGGGGTAGCCTTCCCAATGGAACAGTCACAATAATTTTCCATGCTAATGATTCATTAGGACAACCAAGCGCAGAAATGATAACTGTATATAAAGATTCACTTGTACCTCAAATAAATATAAATACTCCCACTGCTAATGCGCTCTTTGGAAGCCAAGCCCCTGGATTTGATCTTACTATTATTGAAGGAAATATAAATACTACTTGGTATAGCTTAGATGGGGGTACAACAAATAAAACCTTTTTAGGTACTTCTGGAACTATAAACCAATCTATCTGGGATGATTTCGGTAATGGAACAGTTACTATTGTTTTCTATGTGAATGATACTGTTGGCCATATTAACAGTACTCAAGTAGTAGTTAGAAAAGATATTTTAAATGTTCCCGGAATAGTAATTAATTCATTAGTTAGTAATCAACTTTTTGGCCCTACAGCTCCATATCTTAATGTTACCGTGAGTGCTCTATATGGTATTTATAATATGTGGTATACCCTTAATGCAAGTACAGATATTCCTTTTACTACTAATAGCTCTATTGATCAATCAGAATGGAACTCACTCCTAAACGGTACGATTATCTTGGTATTTTATGCAAATGATACATTAGGAAATATAGCCAATGAGACTATTCAAATACAAAGAGATATTCTAGGACCAATAATAGCTGTTACATCTCCCTCTGATTTTTTCTTTGCTGGAAGCAACAATCCTACTATTACTATTACTACTTCTGATGCTAATTTTAACTCCTCATGGTTTACTATTGACGGGGGAATTACAAATTTTACTATAAATGGTTCAACTTTTTCCATTCCTGAAAATGTTTGGATATCACTACCAAAAGAGTTAACTATTACATTTAACATATATGCAAATGATACCTTAGGAAATATTGGCACTTCTGTGTTTCATATAATTAGATTAGAATCTTCATCTTCCGGGGGTCTTCCTCCAGATGATACACCACCAGATGGTCCCGTTTTGTTGATTATACTCCTTATCATAATAATTGCGAGTATAGTTGTTGCGGGA
>CAYWBC010000257.1:0-2828 GCA_964456285.1 uncultured Bacteroidales bacterium | reverse complement strand
GAAATCAAATATTAATTGTCATATAAATGTCATTTATTGTATTTTTTTGTCAGAAGCCTTGTTGCAGCTAACGTTGTATATAGTTTATGGCGGTGATGTACTAAATAAGAGTATTTAAGAAATAAATAAACATCGGTACAAGTTGAAAGATTTGTGTTTCAAAAACCGCCACAAACCATATACTAACTGTTACAAGCAAGCTAAAAAACGCACTACAACATTGAAAGTCAAATAGAAAATATTAATCAAAAATCATGAGAATTATGAAGTCTGTACTTAAGAGAAAAATTTTGTTTGTCTTCAACCTGTTGGCAGTCTTTTTTATTACCCAAAGTTGTGAAAAGGAAGAAGTAACACTTGATAAATCAGATATTTATTTTCCTCTAGGGCGAATAAGCGTTTTAAATAATAATATAACCGTTACAAAAAATAATGAGGAATTTAACTGCAAAATAATCTATGATAACTGTGGCGGATACTGGCTTAATTTTGATGCTTCACAATTTGAAGATAATACTGAAGTTATCATAGATTTTACAAGAACCGACCAACAAACAGAAGATTTCAAGGATACTACTCAGTTGAAGAACTGGCTGAAAGCTTCCTATTATATTGATTGTGATGAGGAAGCAATCATTAGCAAATCAATCGAAATAACTGAAGGATTGAATACCAATTTGGAAAAAGCAAGAAAAATTCAGCAATATGTTATTGCTTATATGGAATTTGACCAGAGTTACGTGAAGTCATTCGATATTAAGGCTTCGAAAACTCTTGAAGACGGGATTGGAACATGTATGAATTACTCTAGGTTGTATGTAGCACTCTGTCGTGCGGCGGGATTGCCTGCACGGACAATCTGGGGAATTGTTTATGGTTACGCAGATGACTTCTACGATTTTCATCACCAGTGGGCAGAAGTTTGCGATGAAGATGGAATATGGCATACCTGCGATTTAACCAAACGCAGAGAGTTTTTTAATAACGACATAGAATATCTTGATTTGGTTTATGGTGCTGAGGAAAATTCCTCAATAACTGGATATACAGAATGGATATACTTGCTAAAGGATATGGATTATTGGCATGATTATCCCGTTTCAACGACAGCAAGACTTGGCTTCGAATTGGTTTCCGATAACAGACCCGATTCTATGGTTATTGAATATGTATTGCAATTCTAATTTGTTAAATTGCCAACTGGAATACATAATTCTCGATTAATAGATAAACAACAATTAATAAGGTTAAGTCCTAATTTGGTGTAAAGCATGTGACTTTAACTTTGTAAACTATCTCCCTTAACGAACAGTGCTGTTGCAACAGATTCATTAAATGATTTAATAAACAATTCAATAACAATATTATGAAAACACTTAAATATTTATTAATAATTTTAATTTCTCTTTTATACTCATGTGGCATTTTTAAAGATGCATTTGTTAATAATTACGATGGCGCAGGTTATTTTAAAAAGTTAATTAGTCATGATAATGGTAATCTTGCATATATCGATTCTATAAATCATAAAGAAGGGTTTGATGCGGTTATTTTTATGCATTTAAAAATGACATATTCCGTTGACCCTAAATTAAAACCCGACGAGATTAAAGGTTACCCTGAGTTACATTTTGGTTTAACTGATGCATTTATTAACTCAGATGAAGAAGTCAAAAATGAGATTTATAGAAGGGGTATTCTTGCCAGATGGTTCAAGTATTATGTTTACAATAATTGGAATGACCTCAATAACCAAAAAGATAAAAAATATTTTGATTCATATGTAATTTTTGAAGTAAAATCAAAAATGAATTTAGTTGTAATTGATAATTTATACTTGCGATTCTGGGGAGATAGTTGGCTAAAAATATTAATTAATAAAAATTTCAAGGTTGAACCTAATAAAATCAATTATTTAGGGACTTTTTCTATTAACGTTAATAAAACAGATAAATACTCTGGAAAGACAATACAGCAAACATATACTAGCTATGCTCCTGGCATAAAAGAAGGCTATTTATATGATCTGAACCAAGAATTAAAATATAATGACGCTGATTACATAAAAGATTTGGAATTTTTAAATGAAAACTACCCTAATATTTATAATAATTTTAAAGATAAAATTGTATACTTTAAATGGGAGTAAGTTATTATGACACTGCATACAACAATATAGGTCATTGGGCGGATAGTGCTATATTTGAAAATGAGTTCATTTAATAAAAAAATAGCGGTTTTCCAGGTAGGTGTTTCAAAATGCCCAACGCCCCACATTAGTAACCTTAGGTTTAATAAATCAAGAAAACTACCGCCAAAATGATACCGATTGATAAATGATAGCGTCTAATGAATAAACTTTAAAATTTTAAGCTATGTTCGGAATAATAAATGACTTAAACTTTATGCCAATTTTTGGAATGGCTTTCGTCGGTTGGCTTTTCTACCTTGATTACAGGAATAAACAGTTAAAAAACAAAGAAAAATCTGCCTTAATTGAAAAGGGAATCGATCCTTCACTTCTTGATTCTAAACCAAAGAATCAGCAAAACAATTTGAAAATCGGATTATTGTTAATTGGTATTGCACTTGGAGTATTGGTTGGATATATTCTAAATTTAACCTTGGGCATTCCAAATTTTGTTGCCTATTCAACTTTGATTTTGGTTATTAGTGGGATTATACTAGTATTTTTTCACAAATCAAAAACTGAATAGATCTTTGATTGTCTATGACGACTAACCAAAATATCAATCAGGATTATGATTATTCTGCAATAATTAACAAATACAAAGATTTAGCTTTTAATATAGCTCTTAAAATCACTA
>CAYWBC010000256.1:0-2856 GCA_964456285.1 uncultured Bacteroidales bacterium | reverse complement strand
CAAATGTATACCAAATTTCTTCAATATTAGGTTCTGTAATAGCGAGCGAATAAATAGGCGGCACATTCTCCCATTTGGTTCCAACGATCGGGGCATTAATTATAACAATAGGAAGAATTAAATCGATTCTAATGGTAATTTCCGTATAATTGAGATTCCCTCCTAAATCGATAGCATACACTCGTATCGTAAGAGTTCCGTTCACAATAAATCCGCTAGCGATTAAATTCGACCAAGTAAGTTGATTAAGCGTTCCTCCAGATCTGTCTATAGAATAATTCGAAGACCAGATTGTGGTATTGAATAACTGATATTTAGATATATTTAAATGAGGTTCAATAATAGTGAGCGAAACTGTGGGCGAATATAATCCAAAAACAGTATATGATATCGGGGCTAAGATGGTGATATTAGGGCCGATGATATCTTTCCGGACTTCTACTCCATAAGATTTTTCATTTACCGAATCATTTATATAGAAATAGATCCAGACAGATCCGTTTCCGATATAACTCCAAGCCGTTTGATCAATTTTCCCCGTGTGAATTCCAGGAGTACTACCAATAGTGTAATTTTCTGACCATGACCCGTTGTATAGTCGATACCAGATGGTATCTATTGGAATTGAACCTCCTTGACTCGCCGAAATCGTATAATTGGGAGAATTTAATCCGATAATTTTCATTTGAGAAGGACTAGTAATACTGATGACGGGAATATTAATGTCTTTTATAACTGTTATGTTTATAGAAGATACTATTCCTCTGCTGTCATTAGCAAAAAATGTTAATGTCACCGTGCCATTTCCTACTTGATCCCAAATACTTTGCAGTAATAAGGTTTCTGTAGCATAATTAAAGGTTTGATTAGTGGTAAGCACGCTACCATTCCATAATCGATACCATGACGCATTCACTATCCCTCGAGTTATGTCAATATCAAAATTAAACGTCTCATTTCCAATTATTTGATCATCTGTGGGTGAATTTACCGTGATAGTAAGGGGATCCCACCAGATTGGGTATAGATCCTTGGCCTCGGAAAATCTATTAGGTTCAGGGCCTCCTATAACTTGCCCTATATAATAAGTATCTCCTATCCCATCATCATCCGCATCCACCGCTCCTGCGCCCATCCTCGTATAATAATCATCCCAATAATTTCCAATCCCAAACATATGCCAATAAGTACCCAATTCCCAAGCACCATCATAAATTTGATATCCATAATTATCATTATTTATAAAGGAATTATTCCAAATATGATTATTATACGATTCGGCCTCACCTCCCGTTTGTTCACCATCTCCACTAACATATAGCCCATAACCCTCATTATCTTGAATGAGATTTTGAGTTAAATTGTTTTCATTGCTTTGATCCCAAATATTAATGCCATTATTGGTATTATTCTTGATTGTATTCCCTTTAACTAGATTATATGTGCTACTCGTCGATAAAACAATACCGTAATCTTGTGAACTTGATAGGGAGTTACTCGCTATATTATCTAGAATTTTATTCCAATCGCAATTAGAATAAATATGTATCCCATAATGGAGATTATTACTTGCATTATTGTTGGTGATGTAATTATTATCGCAATTAAAAGTTAGGTATATCCCATAATAGAGATTATTAGTTGCATTATTATCGGTGATATTATTATTATGACAATTAGTATGAAGTCGTATGCCATTATCATTATTATATAACCAATTACCTGAGATTATATTATTATGACCATTATTATAGATTTGAATCCCTTCACTTCCAGATGCAGGGTGATCAAAAATAGTATTGCCTAATACTTTATTCCAGTCACAATTTCCATTAAGATCTATGCCCTCATCTCCGTTATTGCTGACGATATTTCCTTGGATAGTATTATTATCACTGCCGCCTAAAAGTATTCCATCAAGATCATTTCCCGTGACATTATTGCCAATAACACTATTATTATTGCTATTAGATAAAACTATGCCCGAGCAAGTATTATCACTTACGGTATTATTAATAACGCTAGTATTATACGCGTTGACAAGAGAAATTCCGTATCTGACCTGATCAAAACACGTATTATTTATAACCATTCCGTTATTTGTATATTCCAATTTAATTGCTCCATCATATCCAGATGATCCTCCACTATGAATTGTGCAATTCCTTATGATAAAATACTTGGTTGAGTCAAGAATACGAATTCCATTTAATCTTCCAGTAGCATCAATCGTAAGATTTTCAATCATATAAGGATTGCTCCAAGAACCCTTTCCATAAAACCAAGGAACAAATTTAATTGCCTCATCCCATATAAATGCTCCCGTTGTTCCCCCATTATCATCAATTATAATCGGGGTACATACACCATTTATACAATTCATCGCATTTACTGTACCAACTCCACTATCTGAAATGCCATTATTAGTAAGATTATTCCCTATGAGGATATTGTCGACGCAACTGGCATCCCAAACTGCAATTCCTCCTACAGAATTCTGTTGTATAGTGTTTTGAGAGATGATGCTATAATCAGCAACTATTAATACAATGCCATAACGGCATGAACTGATAAAATTATTAGTTAAGTTATTATAATTAGCATCTGTTCCTGAATAATAGGAAACACGTATTCCATTTCCAAGACTTGCTGTTCCTTTTGAATTATTAATTAAAATATTTCCCTCAACTGCATTATAATCACTTTGAGAAATCCAGACCCCATACATCTGGTTATTTGCTGTGTTGTTTAAAATAACATTATGATTACTACCATACCCTGTACCTGTATTAGCACCTGCACTTATAACGATTCCACTAATATCATTATTATTTACCGAATTATTTACAATAGTAT
>CAYWBC010000255.1:0-2858 GCA_964456285.1 uncultured Bacteroidales bacterium | reverse complement strand
CAAATATTTTTTTCATTTTATAACCCTTTTAATTTGTTAATAAATAATTTAATATTGCAATATACATAAAATTCCAATAAATGTCAAGCGGAATGAAACTTAAATATATGCTTAATTCAATGCCTGTATTATTTTAATATTTTTTACAATAATTATTTTTAAAAATGAGGGCATTTTATTTTTTCTTTCTCTTTCATCTTTTCTAAGTCATATCTAATATGAGCTTCTAAATCTTTTTGAGAATTTCCTGTAAGACATCCGAATGGTTTCGTGTCAATACACCATTGTAATGCTTTTTCTAAATCTGCAGAGGATAAACGCCCTTTTTGATGCTTCATCCACATATCATATGCTTGTTTAGGTGTCAATTTTTTCATATTATATATTTGCTCTGTTTTTGTGAAATTCTCTTGTATCAATTTTATTCATTTTCCACCCTCCAATTTATATCTGATTGCTCTGCAAATTTCGCAATTTTATTTTTTAATTTTCGAAATATTTCATCACTTTTTGGGTAGTCCATAAAAAATCCTTCATATGAATCTATTCCCGCAACCTCAAGTTCACAAAGAACTCTATCTAAAATAGCTACATCTTTTTCGGATAATTCTAATTTCACATCATCATTTTTTAATTTATTGCCTTTGTGTGATTTGATTTCTTTTTTAAGATTATAAACAGAGAATGAAGTATCTTTAAAAGATGGATTAGTTGTAGCGTCAGTGCATTTTATATCCATATCAGAATTTCTTTCTTCTAATAAAGATTCAACAACTGTTTCCAAATATTCAATATAACTTTTTTTGTTTGTAATAATATCACCTCTTATAATATATTTTTATTAATCCAATAAATTTCATCGATAACTGTTCTCTCAATATCACCATTGTGCCATGTTTCACTGCCTAATGCAATTAGTACTTCATTAGAATCAGTTTCTTTACATTCTTTTAAGAATTTATTAAAACTATAATAATTTGAACTGTAAATATCACCAGTCTCATCAATAATTTGAATTGTAGTTTTCGTTTTTTTATCAAAAGGATTTCCAAATGCTATTACCATAGCATCTAAATTATATTTCTTAGCAAGTTTAAATTTAGTTCTTCCTAAACCTTTAAAATCTAAATTGACTAACTTAGAATAAAGATATTTATCTTTAAGTTCAGAAATAGATTTTATTTCTTCAGGTGTGATATTAAAATTATCTTGTATTATTTTAATTTTTTCTTTTGTCATTTAATCCTCTAAATATTGTTAAGACTTTTATATTCCATTAAATTTTCATGCTTTAAAATACGAAATTTCTACTTTAAAGTCAAGTTTTCCGCATAAAAAAGGCGATTCTAAACGAACCGCCTTAAATCATTTGTCATTATTTAACCAACAATCATATTATAAAGTTTGTAATCCTTCAATTACGATTCTACCGAAGAATTCAGGACGAACAACACGTTTTGCGTATCTCGTCATGACCCCCTTACGAGGTGTAAGATTGTTAGGATCGTATACAAGAGGAGTAGTGATTAATGGTACGTATGGTGCGTAAACTGCGCCAGTTTCTAAGAAGCTTGTGCCTCTGAAACCTAACAAGATTACATTTTCTAACATGTAAGGGTTTTTGTAAACAGTGAATCTGCTTGCAAAGTTACCTACACGGGAAACGCCCATAGCGAACTGCATTTTGTCACCATCTGTATCTACTACAAATCCAGGAATAGATTCAAGGATTGTAGAAACGTCAGGTGATACAACCATAAAGTTTGCACCGCCTCTCATTGTTTTCTGATGGATTCTGTTTGATACTTTTTGAATTTTTGTACCAAGTGTTTGGTACCATGTTTGACGTGTATAGAACTGACCAACGCCCGTTGCTGGAGCTGTGAAAGAATTAACACCGTCAAATTCATAACCAACTCTTGCTGACCAGTAATCTTCTGTTAATGCATTTTGAATTAACATGTCAAGTATTTCTAAGTCAATTTCCATTGAGATATACTCACTTAACATAGAAGTTAATTCTGCTTCTGCGTCAACTGAATGGAAAGCGTTTAAGTCTTGGGCCATTTCTGGAGTCCAGACTGCTTTCAATTTTCTGGTTTTAGCTACGATAGGTTCGCTTCTTAATTGAAGGTCAATTTCAGGAATATCAAGTTGTTGATAGTTGAATAAGTATGATTGATCTTCGAAGTCACCACGAGTTTCTTTTGTTGGTTGTACATGATAAGTTAATTGTGCTGAACCACTAGCTGCATCTGCTGAAGATGCTGAAACAACAAATACTATGTGACCAGTTGTACCAGAAAGATAGTATGCTGTATTCTGTGGATAATAATCAACGATAGTTGCTGTACCTGAACCTGAAATTGCAAATGCTCTAACACCTTCTGTATCTGCATCTGTAGGCGCAACGATATCTAATGTAAAGATTTCGTTAGCTGCAACTGATGCTGATAAATCTGGGTTATAGTCTACTGTGTACCATGTTGCTGCGGTTACAGTTGAACCTGTAATAGATTGTGTATAATCGTTAATAGTATAACCAAAACGACCTGCACCGTAAAGACCATTTTCTGCAACGTCTGTTCTACCGAATAATGTATTATTTGTTAATGAGTTGTTACTACCTCCAAATACGGAAGTACCAGGTGTGAAACCTGCTTGATTTGTTCCCTGTGCGTATTTGAAATCAAGGTAGAAAACTAAACCAGCTGGAAGATTCATAGGCTGAACGCTAACGAATTCTTTAGCTGCGATTTCTCCGAAAATTCTACGAACTAATGGTAATGCAACGCCGGCCCATGCCTCTGCGTCTGTACCACCAGTCTTTGTAGATTCTTCGATTATCTCTTTTGACT
>CAYWBC010000254.1:0-2871 GCA_964456285.1 uncultured Bacteroidales bacterium | reverse complement strand
AGGGCTTTTTCTTTTGTTTACCTCCCGACCAGGATCACGAAATAACCTTGCCACCCCGACATAAAAGAAGTGAATAGCTAATAGATACAACATCTTGAATCACGTTTTAAACCAAAAAAAGAAACCTTGTCAAATTTATAACAGGGTTTCTTTTTTAAAACAAGCGTTTTTATCGTTGTTTTATTATTATACAATTAAATATGTGTGATGTATGTAACTTTTTTCTGTAATTATGTAACGTTTATTGGAATTAACAGATTTACTTTGTATATGTGAAAATCTATTCGCAACTGAAAACTATTAGTTGCGCCTATATGTAATTTATTTTCTATTGTATACGCCTTAATCGAAATAAGATATGAGTATAAGATTAAAATCGGATTTGTCAACAATTGCTTAGGAAGAGAAAGAAAAACACGGTGGAAATTTTTAACTTTGGACGCATGTCCATCGTGCAGGTATACGTTTATCCGCAAACAATTTTCTATAAAAGATAATACTTTGAGTAAAAATCAGAAAATAATATCACCCACAAAAATTTCTCCAGAAGTCATTCTTGACCCAAAAGGGACTATTAAATTAACTGGTCGGTTAATTCCTGAAAATGCCGAGGACTTCTTTAATCCTATAGAGGAATGGATAAAGGAGTATTTTTGCAATCCTGCTGTTATTACCTGTGTTGAAATTTGTCTTGAATATATTAACAGTGCTGGCACTATGTACTTACTTGATTTAATTAATAAAATTACACTTATTCATCTCAAGAAAAATAAGAAAAAATTCATAATTAACTGGTACTACAATGATGAAGATGAAGATATGCTCGAGAAAGGGAGATTTTTTTCTTCGGACTTAGATGTACCTTTTAACTTTATTAAGATAATCTGAGAATATCCCATCTACGCACTTTTTAGCTACCCTAAGGTGCTTCTATTCAAGGTCTTTTAATATTTATTTTAAGGTGCAACACAGAGTATCTAAAATTGAAGAATCACAGTTTTTAATAAAATTCTTCTTCTTTCATTCTACTTGCTTTCTCAAGTAGCTTATCTATATAGTCTTGTGTAAAGTCATAGTATATTATAGGAGCACTTGTCGAATCAGGCAATTCAGGAACATCAAATTCTGTAATTAGATTATTTGCATTGGTCAATCTTTCCGGATACCCAAAATCAAAATATATTATATAGTTTCCCCTCTCCCAAAAAAATATCTTATCCATTACCCATCTTCCTTTTGGACCCGGGGAATAAACATTTGATATTCTTTTTGACAACCAATCATATTTTTCTCCCTGGTCAAGTAAGGTTGGTGATCCATATTTTTCTATATATAATTCAAATAATCTTTTAAGTTCATTCAGGTCACAATTATATGAAAATCTTTGTTCTCCTATATTTGATCTATTGCATAGATTTAATTGAATACTTGTTAACCTTTCATCAATTATAAGAGTCCCTCTAAGATTAACTTTTGCACAAAGGAAAGGACTTATTCCTGAAAAATCATAGTATAAGTTTTTTTGTTTATTCCCAAGTATATCTGTAGTTTCAAAATAATGTAATTCACTAATGTTAAGCAAAGAATCCATTATACTTTTTACTTTTAAATAGTTCATATCAAGATAAAAACCAAGAAAACCAATTTTCTCGACTTGATGTTTTGCATCGTATGATTTTGTATTACAGGAAGTTATAAAATATACCTGTATAACAATTAGAGTATAAACAAAAAGACTGTATTTGTAACGGATTAATTTCATATGGAAGGAATTATCTGATTGATACACCGAGAAAAGTTAATCAATAAATACTACAAATACAAAAATGTAAAGACCTAAGTAATAGGAGAGATTATATTCTATGAACATATGCCCATCAAGGACATTTTTCTTCCTGAAGTTCATATATTTAAATTAACGCTTGAAATAGTTTCTTTAAGGTCTTTACTCCGTTACAAAACAAGGCGCTATTATATTTCATTAGTATACACTTAAATATGTGTGATTTATGTAACTATTTTCTGAAATTATGTAACGTTTATTGGAATTAACACATTTACCTTTATTATGGGAAAATCTATTCGCAACTGAGAACTATTAGTTTCGCCTAATAATGATTGATTTTCAATTACATACGTCTTAATCGAAATATGATATGAGTATAAGATTAAAGTCGGATTTGTCAACAATTGCTGAGAAAGAGAAAGCAAAACGTGCGGCAGAGTTAGTCATTGCTGAGGAAGAGAAAGCTAAGCGTGAAGCAGAATTAGTTATTGCCAAAGCAGATAAAGCAAAACGTGCTGCAGAATTAGTTATTGCCAAAGCGGATAAAGCAAAACGTGCTGCAGAGTTAGTCATTGCGAAATTAGAGAAAGAAAAACGGGCAGATGAATTAATCATCGCCGACAAGGAACTTGTATATCAAAACGAAGAAAAGGTAAAACTTGCGGCAGAGTTAGTCATTGCTAACGTAAATAAAACAAAACGTGAAGCAGAGTTGGTCATTGCCAGGATTGAGAAAGCAAAACGAATAGCAAAATCAATCATTGCTGACAAAGAACTCTCTTTTCAAACCGAAGAAAAATCAAAACGGGCAGCAGAATTAATCATTGCTGACGCAGAAAAAGCAAAACGTACTGCAGAGTTAGTCATTGCGAACATAAAGAAAGCAAAACGTTCTGCAGAGTTAGTTATTGCAAATGTAGAAAAAGCAAAACGTTCTGCAGAGTTAGTTATTGCAAACAAAGAACTTGTTTATCAAAAAAGCGAAAAATCAAAACGTGCAGCAGAGTTAGTCATTGCGAACGTAGAGAAAGCAAAACGTGCAGCAGAGTTAGTCATTGCGAACATAGAGAAATCAAAACGTGCAG
>CAYWBC010000253.1:0-2883 GCA_964456285.1 uncultured Bacteroidales bacterium | reverse complement strand
GAGAAACTGAAAGGAAAAAATGAAGATCAGGATACAGGAATACAGATTGTAAAACGTGCTCTTGAAGAACCTCTCAGACAAATTGTAACCAATGCTGGTCATGATGGATCTGTTATTGTGCAGAAGATAAAAGAAAGCAAAGAAGACGATTTTGGTTATAACGCAAATGAAGACAAGTACGATCACTTATTGAAAGCTGGAGTTATTGATCCAACAAAAGTTGCTCGTATAGCTCTTGAAAATGCAGCCTCAATTGCCGGTATGTTCTTAACAACCGAATGTGTTGTTGCTGATCTTCCTGAAGAAAATCCTCCTGCAATGCCTCCAATGGGTGGCGGAGGAATGGGTGGAATGATGTAATATCATCCCTATCCGAAGAAATATATTTGCTCCCTTCCTTGGTAAACAAGGAAGGGATTTTCATTCTAGGTTGCCTCAATAATTCTATTAAGTATGAAGATTAATGTTAAAGCTATTCATCTCGATTGACTGTGTCGGGAGAGAATGCCGGAAAACAAACAGCAATGTACTCAGCACCTGCCTCATCAGGTGTACTATAACAAACCCATTCGCCTTTTCTAAGCATAATTGCCTGACCTGTTTTTACGAAATAGCTGGAGTCTTTGGTTTCCACTTTAAGCGTTCCTTTTAGTACCAAAGTATATTCATCAAATTCCGGAGTCTGCCCGGGTTCTTTCCAACCTCCGGGACTTTTCATATGAGCAATACTAATGATATCTGTTGAAGAATTGACTAGTCCAAAATATTCTCTGATCTCTTTTGGTTTATTGCCTGCAGCTTTTACAATTGTTGGAGATTCTATGAGTACTGCCATTATTCAATGATAAACTGTAATTCAGATTGTGTAAGATTCCCTAATTGATCGTAAGCTTTAATAATCATTTTATTTGCGCCTTTTGGAAGACCTTTTAATATTCCGGTATATTCTTTCTCAGTGCCACTATTTAAAGTATATGTCATTCTTTTAAACCCAACTACATTGTCGCTGGCTACAATAAACAAAACAGCATGCACCGGATAAACTTCCATTCCTTGTTCCTTCCTTAAATAAGAAGTCCCAAACGTATGAGAAATTACCGGACCTGTATTATCAACCATGAATCCTACAGAATTAGTACTTGTGTTGTCAACATTATCAAATCCAGTATAATCAACCTTACTATACCCCTCTTTTTCAACCTTAACTGTAGTTGAATATTCAAAAGGATTGCCTTCATTCAATTTATATTCTATTCTGTTTAATCCAGATTCAGTGTCAATTCCGCGTAAAACAATTTGAGTCTTATTACTAATGAAAACAGTGTCGCGCGATTTAAACTGGGGCCCATTGAAAGCATAACTTAACTGAGGCCCTGTAAGGTCAATGTATGGGATGGATGTTTTTTCATTTGCAGCCTGGCTGTTGGAGCGATTGTTTACATTATCAACTGCATATGATTTAATTTGTAGAATGCCCGATGCCTGTGTAAGAAATGCAGGTTTGTCGTAAAGTTCGTATTCGCCCTGATTAACAGAATAACGTACTTCCTTTACGCCTGCTTTATTATCGAAAGATGTAAGTTTAAGCCTGGTTTTGCCCGAGGAAAATTCCTTGCCGCCTGAAAAAAAACTTTTTCCTAATATCTCCTCAATAATTGTAGGTGGAGTTTTATCAACATAGAAAGTAAATGTTTTAATTTCCTCCTTATTACCCACCTTATCAATTGCATAATAATTAATTACATGTTCATCCTGACTAAGGTATGCTGATAATATTGGTACTTTATATAGTTTTTCATCAGCATTATCAAGAATATAGTAAATGCTTTTTATCCCTGTCCCTTGGTCATCACTACTAAGAATTATTTTTGAGCGCCCGGAAATAATATTCTCGTAGCGATCTTTATCAATTTCAAGCTGTGAAACCGGAGCAGTTTTATCGAAAACCAGAGTATACTCATGTACCTTTTCTACATTGCCTACATTGTCGACAGAATAATACTTCAACTTGTATTCCTTTTCTACTTGAATTGGGATAGGATCAGTATAAGGCTTGTACCCTGCGCCATCCATTGAAACATAAATATTTTCTACACCTGACAGCTCATCCTTTGCAGAAAGAGTAATAATTGTTCCGGATCCCACATGAAGCTTTCCTTCCTCCTTAAACAATACGCCTTCCCCAAAATCTACTTTTGTTACAGGCGATCTACTATCGGCATACACTTCATAAATTATATCGCGCATTGGATAAACAACTTTCTTTGTAGAAGTATCAACAGCCGAAGGAGAACGCACTGTATTATATCCTTCAGTATCAAAATACATTGGATTTGAATACTTATAAGTTTCTTCACTATGTAAACGATACTTCACAGAATTATCGTTTGGAGAAGTTGACATCCAAATATATACGGGCAATTCTTTCTGCACATACAATTTCCCGTCTGGAGCTACATAGGTCTTTTTGGGATGATTAAGCGGTTCTTGTCCCAGAATAGCAACACTTATTCCCATCAAACAAATAATCAATTTAAGTTTAATCATAATTTTTGGGCGTATTTTCTTTGCATTAAATTAGAAAAATTCAGGAACAACAGAAAAAAATTATTCAGGAACAGAACTAATGTATTGAAAATTCAAATTAGTTATGTCTGCATATTCCTCACCTGCTTCCCTCATTTCATCATCATCCTGGAAATAATACCATTCTATACTTATTTTTTTACCCTTCATATTTATTCTGCTAAGAATGGTGAAAATTTCATTAATCGCACGCTGAGAAGCAGAATTGAAATAATCAATCTTGACCTTAAAGACCGTTTCTTAATTCGGGTCAGCAACATATTGTTCTAACCAGGAATAAACAGGAGTGTAAAATTC
>CAYWBC010000252.1:0-2970 GCA_964456285.1 uncultured Bacteroidales bacterium | reverse complement strand
AACCTCTCCTGATACCCCGGATCCTCCTTCATGATCCTGAAACTCTCAGGCCATTTTTCAATGAACCAGATCAAAAATGCAGTAACATTAATCTTATCATTTAGCAATTTCTTGCTTCTCTTAATACTGGTCTCTTTTAAAGATTCCCTTCCTAAAAGAGTTCTCATTTTCTCAACTACACCCTCCCCTTTAATAAAATTATAAACAAGTCCATAATACATTTCCTGTTCTGTAGTATATCCTCTTTGTAAGCTATTCACATATATTGAAGTAGTTCCAAGGATCGCACTTTCTGAAGCCATGGTTGCTCCTTCACCGATAAACATCTCAGCAAAGGCTAAAGCATGATGCATCCGATCAGGAGTAAGAGGGAATCTGAATTTTTCAAATTCAGGAGGTAACATTTCTTCTGAACTGATAAACACCTTGCCATATTGTGACAAAGTCTCAATACATCCCCTTTTTTGTTCTATTGTCAATCCCTTTTGATTAAAATCATGACTCGCATCCCATGAAACAAAACGGATTATGAAATATTTTTCATTTTCAAGAATGCCCAATTCATTTTTAACTGATAGATCTGGTGTAAAAAAGTTCGGATGGAGGTAGGCTAGTTCCTGATATCCGTTAAATGAAATTTCCTTTTTTCCAAGTTTAATATGCTTATAGATACCGGTAAGAACGGCTTTTGAAAATGGCAAGTATAGACGAACCTGTTCCATATTAAAAGTATCTTCAAGAGTTAAATGCGGTTTCCGAAGAAGAAAAGCCACATGTGCAGCATAAATTGAACCAGCACTCAAAAACAGATCAGGGTGAAACCGTAAAGAGATTGAAAGGATTTTCAAATCAAATACTATTAATCCAAATACTTTACCGAGGATGCTTCGAAAAGGATTACCAATACAAATGTAATTGAACTTGTTAATTTCAAGTAAATCTGTAACTACTTCTTTGTTTCTGCAAGTAAATAGAATCTGATCGCCTTTTAAAATAAAATGCCTGGCAAGGTTCTTAAAATAATGAACATGGGCCGGATGTCCAATATCAATCAGAATCTTCACCTGCTTAGTTTTGAGATAATTTTCATACCCGATTCACCAATCCAAAATAAAATAGGATTTAATATTTTGATGAAGCGACCATATTCAACTAATTCACCTCCAAACTGAGCTTTAAAATCTCTTACACCATAGACTTTAGAGGGAGTTCCAGCACCCATGAAATCAAAATATTTCATATTATGTCTTGCTCCATATTGCAAAGCAGCATATACAACCATAGTACTTGGTGCATAATCATTATAAATTTTATCCAGGCCGCATCCATACCAATCATAAATTATATTTTTATCAACTAAACAAAAATGACCACCTATTATTTTATCATTAGCTTTTACAACAAAAACTTTACAAAACTTTGTATTAAACAGCTTTAGAAAAAAGCTATCATCAAACAAGGGTTTCTTAATTTTATTCCTGTAAATATCAAAAAGAATCTTATAGAGTTCAATAATATCTTCTATATTTCCCGCTTCATTTATAATCACATTATTTTGGAGCGCTTTTTTAATCTGCCTTTTCCTTAACCTGTTTAAATTAGACCAGATAGAAGTCTCATCCTCACATGCTACTTTGAAATTCAGATATTGTTTATATTTCCATCTCTCGAG
The DNA here is from genome assembly GCA_964456285.1 of uncultured Bacteroidales bacterium. GTDB lineage: Bacteria > Bacteroidota > Bacteroidia > Bacteroidales > UBA10428 > UBA10428. The sequence continues at coordinate 1,298 of CAYWBC010000252.1, read as the reverse complement.
AACAAATAGAGATTTATATTCGGAATAGTTGTTCAAATTTCGGGTTTCAGCATAAATTGCTTTTCCTTTGAGTACTTTACTTATCTCATGAAGTAACATCGAAAAAGACCTTGTTGATCCCTTTTTTATTATCGGGCCCCCATAAATAATTGCTCTTCTTGAAAAAAAACCTTTTATACCTTTTTCTTTCTGTATTGAAATTACTACAGAGGCAACTAAATCCTTGTTTTCTTCAATTGCTATTGCAATGGCCGACAGCCCTTGAACAGAGTTATAAAAATCAAAATATTCTGGTGTTTGAAATGGGGTTGAAAAAGAACTCTTTTCGACAAATTCTTTCCAAAGGTTTCGAGGGATTTCATTATTGTGTAGTACTATTACGGCCATTTTAAAATAAAAATTATCTCCTCACACTTCCAAAGTTAGAATATTAGATCTGTAAAAATGTATTCTCATGAAGTGATACCTATGGCTTACCCGTATTTGCTTGTATCTACCGTATAACCATTTTATATACATCCAGAACCTTTAATGCAACTGTTTCTGAATCAAGCCCGAGCTCTATTACCCGGTTTCTCCCGAAAGTTCTTTTATTAAAAGTAATAGCCAATTTTATTTTTTCTGCGATATCTCTAAAATCAGTTAAGCAGATATAGCAACCTTTTGTGTCACCAATTATCAATCTGACATCTCCAACATCAGTTGAAACAACCGGACAGTTACATGCCATTGCTTCCTTAACCACGTTTGCACTTCCCTCCCATTTTGATGTAAGTAATAGTACATCTGCTGCATTTATATAATATGGGATTTCTTCATTTGGTACATTAAAAACCGGCATTAGTTCAACATTATCGTTATTAATTGCCTTAACTGCATTATCGGCCAGATCAAAACACTTTTCAGTACGATCAGGATTTGAAACGAAGACGATCAGTTTTTTTTCCGTTGAATACCCAATCCGATGCATGGCTTCTGCTTTATCTATTGGCTTAAACCTCTCAATATCAACACCATTTGGAATAACATGAGCTTCATCCATTTTTAAAAGCTTTTTCATCAGCTGTGTTTTAACAATTGTCGCGCTCCACCAGTGTTTATAGAATAATCGGGCCACACTGCGTAAATATCCTGACATATATATGTCTGAACCCATTAGTGAAACTACGATCGGAAAGGAACCTGCCATGGAAGTCGCAAAAGCGCTGAGGCTATAATGTGCATGGACCAGATTGTATCCTCCGTTTCTATAAAATTTCCTTATTTTGGGAATTGCTGTGAGATATCCTGATAAGCCC
>CAYWBC010000251.1:0-2991 GCA_964456285.1 uncultured Bacteroidales bacterium | reverse complement strand
ATGCTTGTTCTCTGCCGTATGCATATGGGACAGACTCTGTCAGAACAGCAGGAAGCTGACAAACTGTTTTGTGAAGATACAGCATTTTTATTCTGGAAATACTTCCGTATTGATATTACAAAATGTCCTGATTGTGAGAAAGGGCATGTTTCCATTCAGAAAGGGCCATTGAAAGGAGGATAATCAGAACAGTATTTATTGTTTCTTTTTATTGAGTATTTCATTCCTGTTCTTTTTCGGGCTGTATCTGTATCCTGTGCTTTTTACATTTGAGGAAATCCGGCTGATCTGAAGCATCAGGCTATATTTTTAAGGGGAATTTATTTGCAAAATACATCAGTAAAAGAAAAAACAAAAAAAACTTCCATAGTTGTTTCTGTCCTGGAATTAAAAAATGCCTTTCAATTTCCTTGTAGTCGGGCAGAGTGGTTTCGTTCAATAAAGTCTTAACATAGCTGCAGATAAATCCGCTATTTCGGAATCAGGCTTTTTTTCGGCAGCTACGTTAAGACTTCTATATGTTATGCGAAGATAGTTTACCTTCGTTTATTTTATCGCAATTATCATATACCGTTTAGAATTGGTTTCAATCCCCCTGCTAGTGTTATTTTTATCGATGAAGTTTTCTAATCTCTCAAAATCACCTTTTTCATTGCCAAAATTATTAATGATTGGAGTATGTTTGAGTAGAAATATTAAATCTTCAGCACGGGAATAATATTCAATAGCATTATATTCAAAAGTTTTTACCTGTGAAAAGCCAACTTTTTTAAGACCTTCAACATACTCTCTCATTGCACTGCCATCTTCAATCCCATAGGATTGACCGCGCCCAAACTCTTCTTTTAGATTTTTTTATCAGTTTCACCAACTTGTTGAGTAAGAAAGCTACCCCCTTTTTCAAGTAAACGATATATTTCATTTGGGTAAAAATCTGAGTGTCTACATGTAATAATATTAAACATTGCATCTGGGAAGTTTATTTTTTCTGCATCCATTTTAAAAAATCTAGCATTGCTGATGTTAGAATCAATCATATTTTTCTTTGCTGTTTTTATCATACTCGAAGAAATATCAATACCAAATACAAATTGCAATTTTGAAGAGACTTTAAGAATTCTTTCTCCTCCAGTACCAACATCTAGTAAAATATCGGTTTCTTTGCTTCTCTGTTTCAATACATCATAAAGCTCCCATTCAACACCTTCAGCTGTATACTGCAAGGTGCTAAAATCCCAGCCTATTAAATTGCCGACTTTATTATAGAAATCTTTATATTCTTCTTTTGTATAGTCCATTCTCTTTCCATTAAGAAAAATGCTAAACTCATTGACAGATCGGGTCCTAATATGTGTTACATGATGCTTTGTGTGGTTGTCACTTTATTCGGGGGATTCCCAAGTCTTTACATATTTTATTAGCAAGTATATCAACAATCTCTGAATGACGAGGAACAGCAGAACGTAAATTTTTCTCAGGATTGTGCCACCAGGAATGATTTCCGCCTTCTCTTAATAATAGGCAGCCATGTTTTCTTAAATATTTTATAAATGCGTTCCGCTTCATACCATGATTTTTTCTTCTGTAAAATTTGATCCTGCTGCATTCCTGGCATCAGACTTGTTTAAATCGAGAGCTTCCAATAAGGTAGCTTTTAAAGAAGACAACAATTTATCATGAGTTCTTTCCTGGCAGTTTACACCTGGAATTTCTTCAATCCACCCGATCCACCAACCATCAATATTCTTTGTAATAGCTGTATAGGACATATTAAACCTCAAATAAATTATACAAAAAATAAATTCAACTGTATATATGATTTTCACAAACTTTCATATATCGTTTTAGAAATTACCGAAGTTGGCCAACGGCCAATTTGGGTGAAGGTGTAAAACACTGCAACCGGCAATTTCTTGTTGCAGTGTGTGGCTGATCAGGTTGCTGTCTGTCCCGCCCACGGATGGACGGGACACCGGTTACTGCTTCAAAACTGTCTCAATAATGAATTGATCTAGCAGCTCTTCAGAAAAATGTCCTCCAATACTTCTTTTTTTAAGTTTACAATTATTAAAAAGTTTTGCTGTAATCTCTGCAGTAGCAAAAGGAACATTTTCATCATCTACGCTATGCTCCATAAAAATATTTGCTTTAAGTTGAGATAACTCAAATCCCCAATTATTGCATCGTATTTTCAAATCAAGCGCAATACCAAAACAATCATTAATATATGAATCCACAGACGAATTTACATTTTTATCAACTCCATTCGGAAAAAATAATTCCTTCGAAAGTGTTTGAAGTTCTGGCATTTTAGCTGCAGGATTAAGTGGGTAAGGCCATAAAGCAACAACATCCTTATGAAACAAGGCAGGTGTTCCACTAAAGATAAATACATTTCGAGTTCTTTTACTTAATTCACAGGCGATTCCATAACTATAGGGTGCGCCTGATGATAATCCCAATACATCAAATTCTTCTAAACCGAATTTAATTACGATTTTATTTACAATCGATCCCCACATACGAATATTATCGAGCATGAATGGAGATGTTTTTCCATATCCTGGGCGAGATATACAGATTATCCTTCGTCCAGCTTCAAGGAGTTTAGAGAAAAAATACTCATCTTTGATACTAGCAATCAGACCATGATTTACTATAATCGGGAATCCATCAGGATTACCAAAATCATTAATTGAAACGGATAAACCATTCTCAAGTTTAAATTGTGATATGCTCATTTACCCTCCTAAAAAACATAAAATATTTGTCAAAACTATTTATGCTTTAAATATTTTTTACCGGGCATGAATGCCCGGTTGAATTACTTAAAAAAGCTCAGCCACACATTGCACATAACGTTCCGGATTTATATGACGTTTTTGCAACGCAAAAATGTGGCGAAGCCCAAGCCGAAGGCGCAGCCGGCCAAACTTTGTTGAACTAAACCACCTGCGGTGGTGCCCTGAAGAGTTGCTGCATCTGTAACAG
>CAYWBC010000250.1:0-2992 GCA_964456285.1 uncultured Bacteroidales bacterium | reverse complement strand
ATGATTCGGTATTTGCTGTCACTCATGCAGGCGACGCAGCCTGGGGACATGCCGTAATATGCCTGATCCCCAAAAAAAATGCAACCGCCATAATTTTAATAAATTCAGCAGAGGGCGAATCACTGAAAAGTAAGTTTTGTTCAAATTTCATAAAAAAATTCGGATTGAGAACTGCTGATATAATTCCTGAAAAAGTTATTACAGAAGTCCATAAAGAAGCTGAAACCATAGGTTTGACTGAGCATATTTTAGAGAAGCATGCAGGAGATTATTCTCAGGGATTTTCCTTTTTAACGATTTCTTTAGAAGACAACGACCTGTTAATTGTCAGGGATAACAAGCATTACGTATTAAAAGCGCTAACTGAAAGTGAATTCATACCTTTTGAGAAAGTCGGACAGGATACATTGTTTGAAAAAGAAAACGAAAGATATTGTTTTATAGATTCAGATAATTTTCATATGCTGTTTCATGAAGACGGAAACAACGAATCACGACTAGGTTATAAACTTAACAAATTTGATACCTCGTTTTATAGTAAAAGGCTTGGTGAATATGAGCAATTCGGTTACCAGTTATTACTTGGGGACACGAAATTTAAAGGAGCGGAATTATCGTTAGCCGAAAATAGAGTATTGATATTGAAATTAATTGCTTATAATGGTGAATTCCCTTTTCCGCTTAATGTAATTTCCGATGAATATGCTATTACATCCGGATTGGGCACAGGATTCGGTTTTACAGTCAAATTTGTGGAAGATAAAAAATATGACATAATCGATTTTGCAGGATTAACCTTTAGAAAAAATAAATAACAACCCCATACACATGGTATAGTACATGCGGATTTTAGAGGTTTTTGAAGTCTTGTGGCTCATAAAAAAAGTTGGTGTAAACTAATAAGAAATCGCTTCTTAATCCCGCACGATATCATACCATAAACAGTTAAACATACAAAAAGTCCCGCAAAACGCACGCTAATGTAGTATTAATTATTGTTTAACTTGTGGTCATATTTTTGAACTCGATTATTACATAAAATATTAAGAAAGAAAATATTTAATGAAAGCAATACAAATAATATTGTTTGTGATTTATTATTTCAACACGAATGCTCAATCTCAAAATATATCTTATACAGAAAATTTAAAGAGTATAGATAATGAAAGAATTCGAATACATAATTCATATTTGAAAGCTGATACTCTTACAAAAGATTCAATTATTCTTAGGACGCAAGAATATCTTATAAATAAGTTAGAAAATGAAATATTACCTGCTTGGTATGGTACAAAATGGAGTTATGAGGGTATGACAAGGGTACCAAATAGCGGTTCAATTTCATGTGGGTATTTTATCACAAATGTATTAAGTGATCTTGGATTTAGAATTCCAAGGATTAAATGGGCACAATCTGCATCTGAAGTTTTTATTATTGCTTTAACCAATGATAATGTGAAGAGATATAGAAATAAACCTGTATCTGAGATTGAAAGCTTTGTTAAAACAAATGGTGAAGGTATTTATCTAATTGGTCTTGATATTCATGTTGGATTTCTGGTATATTCAAACAATAAAATAAATTTTATACACTCAAATTATACCTGGTCTAATAGAAAAGTACTAAGTCAAGATCTTAATTCAGAGAGTCCGATAAAATACTCTTCATATAGTATTGTTGGAAAACTTTTTAGTAAAAAAATGATTGAAAATTGGATTTTAGGCATTGAATATTAAATTACACCAAACACTCTTCTAAAAAAGGTTTATTATTTATAAATGAAGTCCCACAAAACGCATGATAAATTATTGTTTAATTTGCAGCCATATATTAGGATCAGAAAAATTTTGAGAACCTTAGAATAATGAAAATATTTCAGAATGAAAAAAACACCAATCTTTTCTCTAATAATTATAATCTTCCTTTATTGCTGTCATAAAGACGAAGAACCTTCAGAGAATAAAAGTCAATATCAACTAGACTTTGAGTCAATTTGGCGAAACTTTGACAGGCATTATGTCTTTTTTAATTACAAAAATATTGATTGGATTGAAACCTATGATAATTATGTATCTCAGGTTGCAGAAATTAATAACCATAGCGATTTTATTTCCCTGATAAAAAATATGCTTGCTCCATTAAAAGATGTACATGTTTGGATTCAGGAAACTAATGGTCAACGGATTCATCCATATTTTCCAACATATACAATTAATTGGGATAATAATATATGGCAGAGCTATATTTCAGATTACAATTGGCATCAGGAAAACTCTTCCTGGGGTTGGTTTAAACAAGATTCCATAGGATATTTTAGTATATCTAATTGGAATGCAGATGAAATCATATTAAACGATTTTGATGCAGCCTTGGATAGCATGCGATTTTGCAAAGGCATTATTATTGATATTCGCACAAATGGTGGAGGTTATGGCCCACTTGCTGGCAGTATTGGAGGTCGATTTGTTAATGATACATTTAATTGTGGTTATGTTCAATACAGAAATGGAGATGATCATAGTGAATTTACAAACATGGTAGCAATTGAATACCCAAAAAGAGGTGATTGGCAATTTACTAAAACTATTGTATTACTTATTGGGCGAGCTTGCTTTAGTACTTCAGAAATATTTGCAGCAGGTATGACAAAACTAGATAATTGCATTGTAATTGGTGATACAACAGGTGGTGGTCTGAGTAACAATAGACAGTTTAGTTTATCAGATGGAACGATTTATTCTGTCTCTGATCAATTAATATTTGATACAGACAAAAAAATAGTCGAAAATAGAGGGATTGCACCACATACATTTATAGATTGGAACTTAACTGAAATAGCAGCCGGGAAAGACCCAGTTTTTGATTATGCATTGGATTTATTATTAAACGAATAAAATTCAGCGCCAAAGATGCAGAAATAGTCCCATAAAACCCACAATTTTCAACACGTCTACTTAAATCAAAGGACTAATGGACAATTTGCATTTTACC
>CAYWBC010000249.1:0-2995 GCA_964456285.1 uncultured Bacteroidales bacterium | reverse complement strand
TCACTAACAAGCTCTTAGCAGCATTATTAACAGCACGGATATCAACAATGGGATCGGGTAGTGAGATAGATCTATCATTGATCGAAGAAGCATTTGGAGGAGCATGTCAAACAAGGATGATTCGAATAGGAAAGAAGACTCCATCTAAAAGCTACAAGGCATTCAGCTTGGATGGAAAGGGATACGTGCATGAAATCAAGTTTATATCATCAAATTCTGATTCTAATAATAAAGAATATGGAGTAAGAATCATAGTCGATGGAGATGTTCTTTACCAAGATAATTGGGACAACTACGAGGAGCGTTCTTTAAATGAAACGGATGCCACCGCATTTGAGGACGACGAGCATTCCAATTATGTACTTCATTTTCAAAACATTAATTATACTAAGAGCTTATTAGTAGAATTATTTGATTGCTCTGCTACATTTACTGATGTTTATATCAAATATGATGAGCTGAGATGAATGGGAAGCAAGAAAATAATACAAAATATAATAAATCGATGGAAGATCAAGCAGAATGGCTCTCCGCATATATCGTCAAGCTATTGCAAGACCTCTATAATACCATTGGGGATGTATATTCTGTAAGCTCCCAGATTGAACTGCAGGATGCGATTGATACTATTGGAGACGGAGCAGGCACGATATTTGTGGAGGCAGGTACTTATAGCATATCAGTGTCTATCACGGGAAACCAGAAAGGCTCCATAATTATATATGGGCATGGTGCTAATACAATATTGCAAGCTGCGGGCAATAATAGGATTCTTGAGATCACTGATTGTGAATCTTTCATATTACAAAATATAAAGCTTGATGTTACTAATTATACTCTACTTGGAATTGAAAAAGAAGCCATCTATGTAAATGAGAGCAATAATAATCTTGTTGTTATTGATAATATTGAGATTGAGGGGGATGGAAATTATGGGTATGGAATAGAATTAAATTCAGAAAACTGTTGGGTAGAGAATTGCTATATTCATGATCTAAAGAGAGGGATTAGCAATCTTAATGAGAATAATAATATTAATGATAATCGCATAGAGAATAATAGTAGTTATGGAATATATCAAAATAATGATAGCTGCTCAATTTATCATAATACCATAAAAAATAATAAAGTGGGAATTTATGCAAGCTCTGCCAATTATAATGAATTGAGTAATAATTTATTTGAAGGCAATGCTCAAAATGCTATTCTATTACATGCTTGTACGTATAATAAAATAATTGATAATATTTGCAATGGAAACGATTCAAATTCAATCAGCTCATATGGAACAATCCAATTAGAAACTAATTCTAACTATAATAAAATTGATGGAAATACAATAATAAATAATAATAATAGTGGATTGGGTACTCAATATGGCATATCTATCGAAGACTCTAATTGTCTAGAAAACATAATATCTGATAATCAGATAAAAGGAAATGATGAACCTCTAAAAGATGAGGGTACTGATACTCAAATAATATATCACGTATATTCTGAAGATGATTTAGTCAATGCTTTATCGTCAATTGCAAATAAAGCTGGAATCATTTTATTAGCTAATCAGACCATTACTATTTCTTCTAAGATTGCAATTTCTGGAAATGGATTGTATGATATTTCTGGTCAAGGAAGTGGAAGCATTCTAAAACCCACCACCGATGTACAATGCCTCGAAATCACTGGAGCAAAAAAAGGAACAAGTTTTAGGAACTTTAGTATTGATGCATCAAACATGACAACTGATGCAAAAAACATTCTTGAAATAAATGAATCCTCCAATAATGATATTATTTGTGAGCACTTAATCATTACTGGAAATGATAAAGGAAGAGGAATTGTTATTGCAAGCAATAATTGCACCATATATAATTGCATTATTTCTGAGATTTATGATGGAATTAGTATTACTGGGGATCATAATAAGATATATAATAATAAACTGAATAATATTACAGATAAGGGAATCTATTTTAATTCAGCAAGCTACAATTCTGTCTTCAGTAATGATATTGACGATTGCAATGACAAGGGAATCCATCTTGATGATGCAGATTATAATGATATCTTCATGAATCAGATCATAAATTGTGGTGTTGGTCTGGGAGGAAATGGGGATGGAATACATGTAGAAGATTCATGTTACTGCAATATAAATAATAATAGAAGCATTGGAAATCGAGGATCTGGGATTTATATGACTGGTTCATTACTTAATAATGCTACTCGAAACACATTATCAAATAATATTTGTTATGATAATGATCATGGCATTCAGATAGCTAATAGTTATGTTGCAAATACTATTGTTGATATCAACCAATTATATTCAAATTCTACATCTAATTATACTAACAATGGTACTGACACGTTAAGGGGAATATACACGCCCATGCAACTAAACCTAGATATGAATAATTATAATATTGTTACTGGTACTGGATTAGTTGATGGCGTAGATGTTAGTGCCTTGGAGACAGATGTGAATGGCTTTCCCGATGAACTAAAGAACTTAGTCACTACTGAGATCCAGCAACTCGAAAACATCAATTTAGTCACAATTAGTAACACGCAATGGGGATATTTAGGAACATTAGACCAATCATTAATTCAGACTGCTTCTCCTACATTTAATCAAATTACATTAAGCACTGCTGCTACGAATAGCAATGAAGCTGTAAGACTTGAACAATTGCAATCTGCTCTGTTAGGTTTAAACTGGAAAGAATCTGTTTTAGATATTCTTAATGATCCCCCAGTAGCTCCTATTACAGGGGATAGATATATAATAGGAGTTGGTACTGGGGATTGGAGTGGACATGATGATGATATAGCAGAATTCAATGGTTTGGATTGGGATTTTGAGGAACCAGAGGAGGGCTGGACTTGCTGGGTTGAGGATGTGGATATTAATTATACCTATAATGGTACTGATTGGATTGCTTTTGCTTCAACTATTGACCATAATTATACAAGTGGATTACAAGGTGGG
>CAYWBC010000248.1:0-3008 GCA_964456285.1 uncultured Bacteroidales bacterium | reverse complement strand
TGATTATGGCTATGTGTAAGAACTTATATGTACATATAATTGCAAAGTTCTCTACCATTGTAAAGTTTTTATCCCCCAATTTTAGGATTAAAAAATTCATTTTCAGGTTCATCTGCATTCCTGCAAAATGGCTATATAGCGGAAGAGAAAAAAAATTACGGATTTATGGTCAGATAGCCTTTAAAACTTAGATATCCTAGTCTCAACCTTCGATCTCATTCATACTCAAATAGTAATGGTTCTGGCCAAAAGGTATTTTATGCTTACAACTATAATAACCTTACTGTTGGAAACTATTTTGCGCATACAAAATGCTAGCGTATGCATATCAGCAGCTCTTTAAATCATATATCGCTTTAAAATAACTGTGAAATATGTGATTCTTATGAGACCTGCGGATTTTAGGTATAATCGCACGGCAGCATTGGGGTTTTTAGACAGTCTGACGTATTGCCAATATAAGGCCTAGGCGTTGCACCACACTGTTTTTGATTAGCAAGATAAGAAATCGCGGCTTACCTGCCTGCCGGCAGGCAGGCGTTCCTATCCACAGTGCCACAAACCAGCCTATGACTTATATTGGTTGATGTGCGTTCGCGCTTTATAAGCAATATGGTTTATTTTCTCAATCATCAAAACTATGATCTCTACTTGAATCTCTCCCTCCCCACACTTTCTTTGAAGTCCAATCAGCATCAGGATTTATCCAAAAAGGGTCATCAGCAGGTAGTCCCAGTGGTAAAAAGATCGTTGAGCACAGATATAGACTTCCAGTATTTATATAGAAATCAGCAAGATTAGGTTGCAACCCATAAAGACCTATGTTAAGCCATCCATTTTCATTAAAGGCATTTGGAGCTTCTAATGTTTTAACTATCACTGCTGTCAAAGCACAGCGTATCTGCTCTGGAGTTAAGCTCAAAGGTAATTTCCCTTTTAAGGTCATGTTTGCTAGATGATGAAAGGCGCCTCCCCGATAAACAATAGATCTGCCAATAACTGGAAAGCTTCCATCGCTATTGATTGATCGTTCTTGAATCTCGGAATATCTGTATGCAATTTTTGTCAAATCGGCTGAAAACCAATCAAAAGATTGATCATTCTCCCGGACTGCATCAATTATGTCTACTAAAAATGGTTGAATGACGTAACTATTATAATAATCTAGAGAAAAACTCATACCATCTGAGAATAAGCCATCGCCGATATACCAATGTTGGGAGAATTCTCGAATGCCATATTCTATTCTAATTCTATCATACTCAATTCCATATTTGCAGAAAAAGGCTTCAATCATACTACTAAAAAGAATCCAGTTAGTATACACTGGAATAGTACTCCTGGTTTTTAACAAAGCAATGACAACATTTTGTTGAACCTTATTATCCAGATTTTCCCATAACCATGGACAACGAATTAATGCAAGCGCAAAGAAAGAAGCGTCAACAAGTGGTTGATATCCAATCCAAAGCATGTAATCATTTTTTGTAGAATCAACTGCATTTGTAATACCTCTAATACCCCATTCTCTATATTGATTGCGAAGAGTTAATTCAAATTCTGAACCAGATTCGATATTCAGCCAAGGCGATATTCCGCATAAGGTGCGTGCAAAAGCTTCCAGATAAGCGCATTCAGTCCGAGACTCGGGATTATCGATCTCAGGTGATAATATAACAGGCATGTTCTTCCTTAAGTTATCCTCAGCAAGATTGAGTATCACAGGCCTGGCCACTTTATCCATATATTTTAACCAAAGTTCCCTCTGACTTATGGATTCTTGTGCATACAAAGGACGAGGTATGATTAAAAATGCAAATAGAAGTATGACAAATATTGATAATATATTCCTCATAATTATAGTGTTTATAGATTGCTCTTGCATAACGCACAACTAGTTAATAAAGTGAAAGATAGCTTTATTTTCCTTATGTAGTTATTCATGATAATTTGGGTTTTGTGGGACATTTTTCATGCTTTTTATTTATACGCCGCTTTATGCACCGTACATTGTACTTTATTAATATTTTAATCAATTCTTACGTATAGTCAAATCCATTAATTCCGTTTCAACTTTCCAATTTTTACAATCAATTTTCTTAAGTATTTTTTCAATTTCTTCTTTGGTATAAGCAGCTGCGATTGAAGATTTCCAATATTTTGCCATTTTGCCTGCCACAAGTGTTCCAATAATATTAACTATCAACCTTCCGAAAAGGTTAATATCTCTTCGATGGTCATGAATATAAATTTTCCCGTTTTCTTTTAATACTCGCTTTATTTGTAGAAATACTTTTTCAGGATTTATCCAATGATGCAAGGAGTCTCGGGATATTACCAAATCATAATGATTATCTTGAATATTTTTCATTTCTTCTCCAATACCTTCAATATACTTAATTCTATCAAATAAACCTTCTTTATCTGCATTATCACTAGCAACCCTAATCATGTCAGGTGATGCTTCTAAACCCTCCAAATGTAAATCAGTTCGTTTAAGCAATAGATTTATTCCTGCCCAGCCTGGTCCTGGCCCAATTTCTAATACTCTTGAATCTTGTATGGGAGAAACTTTATTTATTACATTCTCAGCAAAACGGATGTATTCTCTGCTAAGTTGTTTTTTCATTGTTTCGCTGTATTGTTCCATGGTCATTTCGGAGCTATCTTCTATTGCTCCTCCTTCTGGAATACGCTGTTTAATATTTTTCATATTTTATCTTATAAGTTTGGATAAAAATATTATTTACATATTTTTCCGCCTACGATTAATAGGCAAAACATAATATTTACTCGGTAAACTGTATTGTATGGTGGTGCATAACGTTTTGCCAATAAGAAACGTAGTGGCATTCAAAGCGTTTTCATGCCAAGATACAAAATACTTTGAGTAAGTGAACAAAACACTAGCAAACCCTTGTCTCAGCTATGTTTCATAGCATTGGTTGTTATAGCCAGTTTATATTTTGGTTTTTATTAAAAATAATTCCAAATGTAAAGTATTATTT
>CAYWBC010000247.1:0-3016 GCA_964456285.1 uncultured Bacteroidales bacterium | reverse complement strand
AACCCACAATTATTATGAATAACGACATATGGAAAATAGATCTACCTTTCATTCTATTGAGATATTGTGCTTAATACAAAGAAAGATTTTAATTTACTTGAAATGACACTTAAAGATTTAGGATATAACGAAGATTTAGAAAATTACCGAAAGGATCAAAACTTTGATTCATTTGGAGTAGGACGTGTTATTTCAGAACACAAGGAAAGGTACACTGTAAAAACTGGTGAGAATGAATATGATGCCGAGATAATTGGGAACTTAAGATTTTCGGCGCATAAAAGGTCGGATTTCCCTGCTGTTGGCGATTGGGTAGCCATTTCTGATTACGATGAAAACAAAGTACTAATTCACTCTATTTTTCCAAGAAACACTATCATTGAAAGACAAGCGGTTGGTAAGCAAGGAGAGAAGCAAATAATAGCAACAAATATTGACTTTGCTTTTATTGTCCAGGCAGTTGACTGGAATTTTAATATTAATCGAATAGAAAGGTATCTGACAATCTGCAATACATCAAATGTAAAACCTATTATCATTCTCAATAAAATTGACTTGATAAATGATACTGAATTATCAAATCTGATTTTTAAAGTTCAGAAAAGAGTAAAACAAATTCCAGTAATTGCTATAAGCAATGAATCCCAAAAAGGAATCGAAGGGCTGAAAAAGTCCATAGAAAAGGGTAAAACATACTGTTTGTTGGGTTCATCTGGAGTAGGGAAATCTACACTTTTAAACACTCTTTCAGGTCAACAACAGATGAAAACAAACACGATAAGTACAAGTACAAACAAAGGACGTCACATTACAAGTCACCGAGAATTGTTAGTACTTGAAAATGGCGGAATTTTAATTGATAATCCAGGAATGAGAGAAGTGGGGATTGTAGATTCAGCTACTGGATTGGAAAAGACATTTGAAACAATAGTCCAGTTATCTAAAGATTGCAAATTCAAAGATTGTACACATACGACAGAAATTGACTGTGCCGTTTTAACAGCTGTGAGCAAAGGAGAAATTGATGAGAACTCTTATGAAAACTACCTAAAGATGCAGAAGGAAAAAGAGCATTTTGAATCGACTGTTGCTGAAAAACGTAAGAAAGACAAAGATTTCGGAAAAATGATAAAACACTATAAGAATACAAGAAAATCAAATAAGTACTAAGCACAACAAAGTTCTAAGGAAAAACTTATTTTAGATACATAAAGTCCCACAAAACGCAAATTATCATGAATAACGACATAATGAAAATAAAACTTCCTTTCACTTTATTGATTAGTTATAGGCAAGCACGCAACTTTTTAGTTTGTTTCAGCATCATGATAAGGAATTAGAAAAACTGGCTCTATGAAAAAACTAATCATTCTACTTTTTGTATTATCCTCAGTATTATTATCTTGTGAAAAAATCAATGATAACGCTAACCAAGATGAGAATAATCCCTATACAGTTCTTATTGATAGTTGTTATACTATAAAGACAGGTGACACTTATAAAAATTGTTTTCAAAAAATTCAAGATTTATATAAAAGAAACCAGATTATTAACTACATGTATGTTAAGAATGATGGGTTTAATTCAATTAATAATTTTGATTTGATGATAACTTTATACTCTGAATTCTGGATTATCGATAATCACAGAGATACAATTGTTTTTTCATTCAAAAAAGATACAATACAATCACTATATAATCTAAGTGTTATAAGCCACTTAACAGATGGCCCTAAGGCTTTGGAAAAATGGCCTGATAATACAAGTTTAAATGCCATTAAAAGAGGTGATGATAAAAAAGAAGTATTTGACAAATTACTTATCTTAAAGTCTGAAGGATAATTGGCTGATAGATTGAATAAGATTATTTATACAATAAAAGATTTAGATACTATATATGATTCAAATTCTGCAAACTCTGTCCTTTGGAGTATAATGGAATCATATGATACAACTAAACAAAAGCAATATTATTTTAATATACATTTTGCTTATAATGTAGTCAAGGGTATTGAGATAAAAGAAGTGCTGGTAAGGGTTTTAAATTGATTATATTATCTGCCTGCCTATGTGCAAGCTGACGCAACCATTTTGGAAAAAGAACGTCAATAAAAGAAAAACCAAGAATATGAGAAACGCATTTATTATTATGGCATTGATCATTTTTTGTGGCTGTGAAAAAAATGAAAATGATGGGAAAATCAACTACTCAGGATGCAACTGTATTGACAACAATGAAAATTTTCAACCTGTTGTGATTTCTAATAATGATTACTATCAATTTACTTTTAATAGAGATTCTAAAATCCATATTTATATATACAACAATAGCATTAGTGCAGGTATTGAATCAGGAAGTAATTTGGTTTTTCAGTACAAATATTTATTTGATGATGACTCTGTTATTATTGATGACGAATATTCAGAGATAATAAAATTTGAAATTGAATCAGGCATTGATAATTTTATTATTAGTGGTGATGACCTCAAGAAGAGTAATGCAGTAGTGGGCGTTTTTAGTCTTTTACCCGATGGTGGCTATCACTGGATAACGAGTGGATGTATAAAAGGAGTCAAAATAAACGAGAATGAATGGCAGATTGATATGAATATTATTGCAAAAAGAGAATATGGAGATTTTTCAAAAATGATTTCAGAAAGATTTACTGTTGACGAAAAATAGCCAGCACAGCAGATATAATGCATATACTCTAATGTAGGGAGATAGGAACATAAGCCGCTTTTTCTTACTAACTATACCGCAAAAGTCGCTCTTGTTACCCCCAGTGCTGCACGATTTTTTACTTCGTCGGACTTGTAGTTCTTATGGCAGTGGTGTGGTTAAACTACTTGCTGCTTGTTACAAGTCGCATGGTATAATATCCATTTGTTCCAAAATCAAAGACGCAAAGATCGGGACTATTTACCGTACCTTGCAGATTACTACCGCCCAGTTTTATTCTGTCACCCTTGAGAATGTAGATTCTGGGAATGTGTATTCAAGCATATAAAAATG
>CAYWBC010000246.1:0-3031 GCA_964456285.1 uncultured Bacteroidales bacterium | reverse complement strand
ATCTTTATGATGGAATGCTTGAAATAGACAATAACCTGGTAGAAAATGCCATAAACATAGAATATCACGGAAAAGATCTATGCGTGATTTTATGAATATGAAGCCCCATGGAATTCCATGTTAAAATTACCCATCCATTCGTATCTGTAATCTTCAAACTTCTTCATATTTTCCAGGATTAATGGCAAGCTCCTTTTTTTCTTCAGGAACACTTTGATTTTATTATTTTCAATTTCAATATCTGCAGCGTTTAGAATAAACTTATCAAACAGTTTCTGGTCAGCTATATGCGAATATCTTTCCAGGTCTAAAGCAAAAGCCCTAAAGATATTATGAGTTAGTATGCTCATAGTAAGATCAAAGTCAACTTTAATCACCATTGATGACGACACCAGGTTTAAATGAAAAAAATTAATCTGTTCACTTATTGCTTTTTCTACTATCCATCGTTTTGTATATTTCCTCACGATCTTTTCGACTTTCAAATCAAAGTCATTTGTGATAATAATTGCAGGTTTTATTTTACCATGTCCGGTTATGCTTATTTGACGGATTGTATCATCATAGCCTTTCAGGTATATTTCTTCATCCAGTACTTTTAAGCTTCTTTTTTTGTTCCCGGCCATTTCAACCCTTATAGTCTTTTTTAATTTATCCGGTATCTGTTCAATCTTATCAATAATATTTTTCCCCCTACGGCGAATGGTTACAAACTTAACCTGATCATTGTCAAGTTTTTTCAAATTTTCATAGTTCGTGAATTTACTGTCGAAAACAAGATATTTTAATTTGCTGTCTTGTGGGAGGGTTTCTGCTTTATAGAAATCCAGAAATTCAAGGACTTCCCCGCTTTCATTTTCATGTGTAACATTTGCATTACTATAATTTATGATTCCTGTATCAGGATCATGAGCAAGAATAGCCAACATACTTGCCAATGCTTTACCTCTTTTTCCCGACCAATTATTTTCTAAATGATCATGTTCCCCCCAGTATGGAATAGTTGTAAAGTCAAGGTTTGATGTATCGCCAAGTAAATCATTTTTAACCCATATCTTATGCAATGATTTAAGAAACTTCAAATTCATCTCAGATGTTACCCTGTGTGAATACGATGTGTACCATGCAGCTTTTGGCAGTACGTTTAATCCTGAAAATAAGCCAAGGCCCCGATCCATGCACCATCGGTCATCAGAACTATAGCGTTTGATACTGGAGGCTTTTAAGGTAATAAATGACAATATTGAATTGAGTCTGTCAATGGCCTGTGTTTCAGGATAATCACTTTGAATAATAGCATCTGATATTCCAAGCTGTTTGATATAGGGAAGTAGGCACAATACCCCGGCTGAAGTACTTTTAAACTTCTCAGGTATAAAAGATAGTTGGCAACTTTTTTCTGCTTTCATCTTAGGCAGCTTTAAGTCTTGCTTTACTAATTTTGTCCTTCGTGGCAAACGGGAAAACCCTTCTTGTTTTATTATGTTATAGATGGTCCTTTCTGAAATCCCATATCCTTTTCCATCAAGAATGGCTTTTATTTCTTCAACAGAATGGTAGTTTTTTCTTAAGCTGATTATTGTGTCTTTTGCATCAGAAACCTTGTCGGTTGTTTTCCTTCCTTTTCGAGTTGGCTTAAAAAACAAGTCTTCTACATCACAGGATTTCAGCTTTTTATTAAACTCAGTGATTATAGTGGTGAACCCTCTATGTTTATAGCCAAATGCCCTTGCCACTTCCTTGGTACTTTTACCATCAATATAATACATCCTTAAAGCTTCATATTGCTTTTGGGCAATCGTGGAAGGCGAAAGAAAAAAATCAATTGCTTTCATAATATAGCGTATTTATAATGCCGTGATAAAGATATATAAATACTCATTAAATTGCAATGCCCTAAATGAATAAATTATCAACACCTTTATTAACAGTTTCTACAGCAATCAATCAATTGTTTCAATATATTTTTGCCAGATACAGCAATGGCAGATATTGTAATATATATACGCTATCTTTTAATTTGGAAAAATATGAAGACACATCCTGTAGGCTGATTATCTGATAGTTACAAAATTATATCCTGGGGGGGGTACTGGGTGGATTACGTGTTACAAATTCCGTGATTATCTATGTTTATTTTATTTTGCCGAAGGCAAAACACACTCACTTAGTTTATATCCGGGTTTTATATTTTTTGTTTTATTTTTCATTCTGTTTCTTATTGGGAGCAGGTAATTTTTTAGTCAGTTGATCAAAATCGCTTTCATACAGTGCATTTTGCATTTTGTTGAATTTTTCATATTCCTTTTCGGCTAAAGCCAGTGCTATTTTGTGCGATACCCTTCCTGCATCTTTCAAAATGGTTTGCTCGTTGAATTGCAAAAAAGCATCTAACTTTTCCACCCAGTTTTTCATATACATGAGTACTCCCCTGTTAGCCTGCATTTCTGCATAATCAAGATACATACTCACAATCCGGTTCAGTCCGTCCAATTCCTTTTCATTCAGGTAATTTTTTGCAATACCCACATCTGTTTTCCTGATTTTACCCTGAGGAGCATTTTTCCATGTAGTCAATCCCATGTGTTCCTTCCTGCTATCCGCACGGGAATGGATAATCTCAGCAGCAGTCTGGCCGGTAATAGCCCAGTGCAGTTTATTTTGGACAGTTGTAAAAAATCTTTGGGTGATTTCTGCATCTTTGTTGTAGTCGGCGCTGCACTGCGAATAAATGTCGGTGATTTTCTGATAAAACCTGCGTTCGCTGCTACGTATATCACGAATACGTGCAAGTTGCTCTTCAAAATAATCTTTGCCAAAAATGTTATTTGGGTTTTTCAACCGTTCATCATCCATGGTAAATCCTTTGATGATGTATTCTTTCAGTCGCTCGGTAGCCCAGATGCGAAAGGCAGTTGCCTTTGAACTATTTACCCTGTATCCCACAGAAATAATTGCGTCCAGATTGTAATATTTCACTTTTTTTGCCTGTGTTTTAGTCAAATCTTCCATAATATAAAGAAGAAAAATG
>CAYWBC010000245.1:0-3075 GCA_964456285.1 uncultured Bacteroidales bacterium | reverse complement strand
GATTACACCTAAAGAATATGATGAATCGAATATGGTTTAGTAGTAGTTAGTAGTAGTTTATTGAAATTATGGGGTTGAAAGGGATACTGGGAGAATTTTTCCATTAAAAAATTTGTATCCATTGATTGCAAAATCTGCAATGAATTCTGCCATATCGTTTGCAGTAATAGGAGCTTGATAATCTGGAAATGCCTTGGTTAACATCTCGGTCTGAACAGCACCAAGAGCAAGTGCATTAAAAAACATATTTTCTTTATTGAACTCTTCGGCAAGACATTCGGTTAAGGAAGCCAGTGCTGCTTTGCTTGCACTGTAAATACTTAAGCCAGGGAATTTCGAGCTGCCCTGGTAGCCTCCCATACTGCTAATATTAATTACATGGCTTGGTGTGTTCCCTCCCATTTTATCCATTAATTTCTGAATTAATAAAGCTGGAGCAACAAAATTTACAGTGGTCATTCCAATAATCTCTTCTGTACTTAATTCTTTGAAATTCTTTCTGATTAAAAATCCGGCATTATTAATTAATACATCTATATGTTTACAATCAATAGCTTCCGGCAATTCATCCTTCAATATATTTTCCACATCATAGGCAATAGGAATTATTTCAGCATGGGAATTCAGTTTTAAACACTCATTTCTTAATTTTAATAAGCGTTCCTCCGATCTGGCAATTAAATACAATCGAATATGACTGGCCTTTGAAAATTGTCTTGCCAAGGAATATCCAATTCCTTTGCTAGCCCCAGTAATAATCACGTTCATTTTCTAAAGTTTTGGTCTTATATTTGTAAAGCTATCTCATAAATAAATATAATTCTATGAAGATTAAAAAATATCTTTTCATTTTCCTTATGCTTAGCGCATGTATTTCTGCAATTGCTCAATATGAGTATCCCGATAAATCTGGAGAATCTGTGGATGGGAAGCAGAAAAAGAAAGGTTGGTATAAAGAATCGAAGTTTTTCTTTGGAGGTTATCTTGGATTATCATTTGGCACATACACCTACATTGAAATCGCCCCAATTGCCGGTTATAGAATAACACCGCGATTATCTGCCGGACTGGGTCCTAAATACATGTACATTAAGGAAAGTAATTATTATGAAACCAGTATTTATGGTATTAAAGCATTTACGCAATTCTCAATATTTAAGAATATCAATGAAACTATAAATATCGGTATAGGTGATCTGTTTGCTTACGTTGAAAACGAAAGTCTTAATATAAAGCCCATGTATTATGATCCATATTCTAATAGTTATCATGGAGGCAAAAGAGGATGGGTTAATATTACTCTTTTGGGCGGGGGACTTCGATTTCCATTAGGTGAGAGGGCTGGTTTTTCTATTCTAATTTTATGGGATATTTCTCAAAATCCATATTACAGTTATTCAAACCCTGAAATAAGACTCAGCGTTGACTTCTAAATAAAAAAGCCTCATATTCCTATGAAGCTTTCCTGTTATCGTGTTCAGTTAAAATTATCTGAAAGAAATACCAAGGCCAAAACTAGCTACATTGTATGTAGCGCGGACATAATCAAAATGCATGGTAAATACTCCGAATTTAAATCTCATTCCAACATTTAGTCTTGGCTTAGTGATACCCCCATCCTTATTTTTCACCTCAATATCTATGGGATCTTGTTCAGCGTTTACAAAGGGTATACCCCCCTCAAAACCAAGCATAGGATAATTCCCTTCAAATTTCAGGTTAGTTTTAGTTGTTGCGAAACCAACTCCTCCATAAAAAGTAACTACCGGCAGATCAGCTGAAATCAATAAATTAGCGGTAAGGCTGGAAGTTTTTAAGATCATTTCTTGATTTTCCCAAACAGTAGGCTCAACATCATTGTAATCCTGCAAACCTACTTTTTCAGGAGTTACTTCCATACCAACCCCACTATTGAGCCTAGTATATCCGCCCATCAGAGAAATATTCAATACCGGGACGTCTTTTAGTCCAGGTATCCATTGCTTAATATCATGTTTCAAACCAAAACCCCACATACCTACCTTGGCTTGTTTTAAAGGAATACGTGGGAAAAATCTTCCCATAATTTCAGTCCCAAACCATAATCCCACTCCAACCTGTATCATAGGTGTGGGAACATATGCAAACCCCGTTCCGGGTGGTAAGTCGAAAGCATCTAGCTGAAAATCCTCCTCAAGAATATTATATTGCATCTGAGGTCCATTTTCATTTGAACCGGCTACAGTTGGTGAAATTGGATTGGAACCTTCCTCAAGCACCAGAGATTCTAATCCCAGTTCATCAACATTATATGTTTTATACTGGGATGGTACAAATGCAGTGTTAAATGTCAAAGTCAGATCAAAGCCACCAAGTTCATGAGGCTTTGCTGTATTGTACCAACCACCTGTCATACTGCCTCCAAAGGCATTAATCCAGGGTGATAGATAAGCCTCAAGGAGAGCCTCCGCATCTGCGGGACCAGCGGCAATAAAATTTCCAATATCTCTTGCCTGGCCGTATGTATTAGCAAATTTCCCGAAGGAAAAGAGAATAATACAAGTTAGTAGAATTGAAATTCGTTTCATATTTTAAGGTTTGATATAATGATTAATATACTATCAATTTGGATGATACGAGTTTGAATTCAAAAAGTTTAAAATTGAAGGTAGTTAATTAGTACTTTTCAAAATTGCTTTGAATGTTATATTTATTCACTAAAAGTGGCATTTTTTTTTTGAGGGTTTAAAATAGATACTATCTTTGCAACTCGAAAATTTTAAAAGACATATTGATTCTGTAGCTCAGCTGGTAGAGCACATCCCTTTTAAGGATGGGGTCCTGGGTTCGAGCCCCAGCAGGATCACAAGGATACACCGAGACTGAAATTTAAGTTTCGGTGTTTTTTTATTTCTTCCAATCCTATCAGAATTCAGGATTTTCTTATTTGCAGACCTAATACTATCAAAGCAATAAAAGTTATAAGTGCTGCAAAACACAGAGGTATTCCCAGAAGAACAGGACACTGAACATTTTCAAGTAAATAAATCCATTTGCCGTATTTATTTTCGAATGAAAAAAAATTGTTCATCTAAT
>CAYWBC010000244.1:0-3077 GCA_964456285.1 uncultured Bacteroidales bacterium | reverse complement strand
GTAGGCAACCATAACGATGGGGCAATAGCTATAGTTGATAAAGAATACATTATTATCGACGGTGGTAATAATGGTATCATTGAAAATACTAACACTGGTACAAAAGGTTACTTTAGTTATTACAGAACCAACCAGAATGACAACAACATTGGCGGTACAATAGGTATATGTATCGCTGAAAGCCATAATGTAGATATAAAAAATATACAGATTTTAAATTTATATCAGTCTATTGATACATTTGCTAATCCTAGTTTTGAGGGACGTCTTGGGGATATAGGGGCACATACAAATTCCAGAGGCATATTAATATATCATTCAGACACGGTTGATGTGATTAATAATACTATTACTTATACCGGATGGGGAATTATAGCAGATATTTTAGAAAATGAGAATATTGATATAAATAACAATGTATTTTCCAGATGTGGAGCAGGAATTGTAGCTTCTGGGATTGTTAACCATGATAATCCAAGTATGAAAATTCATCACAATTATATATATGATTGTACAGATTGGGGTTACAACGATGGGATGAAATTTTTTGGTACAGATCCTGAAAAATTAGACCCTTTCAAAGGCATAAAAATTTATAACAACATTATTGGTCCTGATATTTCTACTGAAAACCATCCTGCAACCGCATGGATAGTAGCAGATCAAGGGTTCATAATTGACCCAAAAATATATAACAATGTTTTTATTGCCGGCCCTAATGATTGGAATACCGGTAGGGCAATACATATTATAGAGCTTGGAGGAAATTATCATTCTACAGGAGAAATTTGCCCACAAAACTCTAAGGTATATAACAATACCATAGTATCGGAAAGCCCAAACACTGTGGTTGGCATAATAGTTTCAAAAGGATCTACTGGCAATGAAATATACAATAATGTAATAAAAGCAGCTAGTAACATTATTATGATATCTATTGGAGATGAAGCTAGTGAGATAGTATATTGTGACAATAATAATTATTATTCAACGGGAGGTATATTTTTTACCGGATGGAGCAATCTTGAAAGTTGGCAAACCGACTATGGTTTTGACAATAACAGTTTATTTCAGGAACCTGAATTTGTTGATGAAAGCAATCCTATTGGGCCGGATAATAATGTTTTTACTACAGATGATGGCTTTATCCCTACTTCCGCTTTTCTCAGTAATGGTGGTAGATACGAAAATTACATTGGCGCTTATGAATATACTACCGCAACAGCTATTAATAATCAACCAACAGAAAATATTCAATTACTACAAAATTATCCTAATCCGTTTATATCAAATACAACAATTGAATACTCATTACCAGAAAATTCAGATGTAGAAATTTCATTATATGATATTAACGGAAGAAAGTTACAAACTCTCTATAAAGGCTATCAGGTTGCAGGAGAGCATACGCTGGAAATAGAATCCAATAATATTGCAGCAGGTGTATTTTTCTATAAGCTGGAAACCGGAACATACAAATCTATAAGAAAATGTATTGTTACTCATTGATAAAAATCCTCTCATGAAAAATACTGATGCTAAATTTTCTGGCCCGTATGACAGGTTTCCTCCGGAGTTTAAAATTTATATTGTAAAAACAACTTCTCTGTTCAAATCTTGATTAAAGGACTTTATAATAAGCAGAATCAAAAATAAAATGTTGAAAATGAAACAGATATTAATATTTCTTTTAATTACAATTTTGCATTTTAAGGTTTTCTCACAAGCTATATAAAATTTAAATTCTATAATAACAGTTGCTGATAATACTACTGTTACAAATCAGGGAGACATATTAAATGAAGGTATTATTTCAAATTCGGGTAATATTATTTTTTAAAATTCAATTATCAAAATAAATCACTTTTTAAAGGGGGAATTCAGAACAACGTTAATCATCACATTAACAAATCTGCTAATCAGCTCATCTATTTTCGCTCAAGCACCGGAAAAAATGAGCTATAAGGCAATCATAAAAGATGCAAGCAATATACTTGTAACCAGCACTTCAGCGAGTATGCAGATATGCATTCTTCAAGGTTCGGCAAGTGGTACGCCTGTTTATAAAGAAAAACAAAATGTCATTACTGATGCAAACGACTTGGTAATTATTGAAATGGGAGCAAGTATGACAACCGACGATTTTTCAGCTATTGACCCTGAAGGCATGTATGTATATGAAATTTTTAGTAATAATAATCAATTCGAAAATGGAAAGTTAATAATAAACAGGTAGTTCGGTCATACTTACAGAACTTTTAATAATTAAATGTATTAAAGTTAAAATTAATATGGTAAGGGAATTCAAAATTGTTATTCTTGAAATAGTATTTTTTTCAGTACAAAAATAAAAAGTATGAAAAAAAATAAAGGATTATTAGCTGCAATGATTACATTATTAATAACACTTGGTCTTTATTTGGTTTTTTATTCCAGAATTGAGAGTAAACCAAATCATGTTGGATTTTGGTTTATTCTGGCGTTAGGGATGTCATTAGGTGTTGCATTGACTCGATTAATACAATGGCCAAAAGAAAAGGATAAAGCTTAGTTTATCGAATTCGGTAAATATAATTTCCTAAGAAATGCATTACAAATAGACAAAATCACCAAATGCACACCAGCAGTGTTTAGTGCATTTGGTGAGGCTTATAAAAATGAAGCATGAAAACATTATATAAGCATCTAAAGGTTTGAAATGAAAATGCATCGAACTTCCCGGCACCCCATATTCCGGACCTTATTAAGTCATCAATTAAAAATTTGTATTAACAAACAAAAATTTTAATATCGATTTTAATACCGGGTGTAAGAATAATAAATGTTTATGCAGATACTATTGAAACATTAAGTTGTTCAAGAACAATTGTGTAGGCAGCTGCAGCATCTGCAAGTGATGGAGATACTATTATATTTCCACGCCGGAACAAAGGTGAATTTTTAAAATACCTGAACACATACCTTGAGAACATTAAATATTCCCCTGAGGCACTTTCCATTTTTAACCATTTGTTTGTAAAATACTACCATTCGTTAATTCATTTCTATCCATTCGTATATTGCATTTTGTTGACAAT
>CAYWBC010000243.1:0-3092 GCA_964456285.1 uncultured Bacteroidales bacterium | reverse complement strand
TGACCTGTTCGTCAAGTTCCCGGATCATGTTTTATTCCACATTTCTATAATTTATCTGACATTCCGCACATAGTTTTATATAAATTTCAATATTTATGACAAGATTACTTAACAATTGTCTAGTATTAATACAGAACAAACCATGCCATAATAATGCCAGAGGTGTGGGCATGGAAAATATAAAGAATACTGTACTAAATCAATTGGGACTTATTGCCGGAATGTGCAATGAAATAGAATTGATCCAGACAATTGATTCATATATTCCAAAACCGAAACGGAAAATAAGCGTTGGTCAGGCAGTCCAGGCCATGGTTCTCAATGGATTGGGATTCACCGGCCGGGCACTGTATCTGACCCCGCATTTCTATAAAAATCTTCCCTTAGAACTACTTCTTGGAGAAGGGATTGAGGCATCGGATTTACACGATGATTGTCTGGGAACTGCGTTGGATTCCTTGTATGAATATGGCATAACCGAATTATTCTATACGACTGCAGCCAGGGCATTAAAGATCTGTGGAATTGACTATCAATTTGTCCATCTCGATTCAACATCCTTCAGCTTGTATGGCGAGTATGATGCCGATGAAGAAACGAAAGCGATAAAGATCACAAAAGGTTTTTCCAAAGACCATGCACCGGAATTAAATCAGGTTATTACGACCTTGATGTGCTCCTATCGTTCAAGCATTCCGGTATGGCTGGAAGTACTCAATGGAAATGACAGTGACAAAGTAACGTTCCGTAAAAGTATCAGGGAATATTGCCGGCAATTTAAACAGAAACAGTTGCCGTATTTTGTCGCTGATAGCGCCTTGTATACAAAAGAATCATTACAGGAACTTGCCGATGTCAAATGGGTGACCAGGGTTCCTGAAACCATAAAAGAAGCAAAAATCTTGATTCAAGAGCTGGATCTTGAGCAAATGAAGCCATGTTCTGCCGAAGGCTACCGGATTTTGCCTGTGCAAAGTGAATATGCAGGAATAATGCAGCGCTGGATTATGGTTTATTCCGAGCAAGCATGGAAAAAAACGGTGCAAACATTCAGAAAAAACATACAGAAAGAAACAATTGCTGCAGAAAAAAACTTCTGGCACCTGTCGAACAGGAGTTTCGCTTGTGAGGCTGATGCCTTGAAGGAAGCCGTCAAGGTTGACAAGAAAATGAAATGGCATACTCTGCAGTGCAAGGCTGTCAAAAAACAGCAGTATGCTACAAAAGGGAGACCATCAAAACAAGCCGAACCTGTCGGTGAGCAATGGTTTCTGGAGGGGACAATTGTTGCTGATGAACAGGCGATTGCTGCCGCAGAGAAAATGAAAGGTGTTTTTATTATTGCTACCAATGAACTTGATGAAACAAAGCTGCCGGATGAATCTCTGTTAAATGTATATAAAGCACAGGGAGTTTCGGTCGAACGGGGATTCAGGTTTCTGAAAGATCCAATGTTTTATGCTGAAAGCCTGTACCTCAATTCTCCAAAACGAATCATGGCCCTGATCATGGTGATGGGATTATCGCTCCTGGTTTATTCCCTTACTGAAAGAAAACTCAGAAATGCTCTTCAGGATCAGAATTTGACGGTGCCGAATCAGGTAGGCAAACCAATTAATAACCCGACAATTCGTTGGGTATATCAGTTATTCAATGCGATTTTGCTTCTATACTTTCCTGATACTGGTAAATATTCTGTGATGAATATGGACGAAGGACACAGAACAATTATCTCAGCCCTTGGGCCACCATTCAAGAAAATCTATTTTTTAGATTAGGAAGTGCGGAAAGTGGGTAATAAGAACAGTATTTTTTGTTTCTTTTACCGGTTTTTTCCTCAGTTCTTTTTCCCAGGGTACAGTTATGTCTTTTGATTTTCATGAGTGGAAAAATCACACGGACCTGCGGTATCAAGCTGTATTTTAAAGGAGGATGACTTTGTGTATTTTATCATGAAAAGGATATTTCCAGAAAATCACATTATTTTCTTCTGTCCGGAAATTAAAAAAAGCTTATCACTTTCCATGTAGTTTGGCAGAGTGGTTTCGTTCAACAAAGTCTTAACATAGCTGCTGATAAATCTGTTATTTCGGAATCATGCTTTTTTTTCGGCAGCTACGTTAAGACTTCTATATGTTGTGCGACTGTTGCTTGGCGTTTTTATATCTTATCATTTTATCGTTCGTTTACTCATGAATAACCAAATAAATATTATTAATATAAGGAGTAATAAGTACAAAGTTCTTATTTCGGGATATAAAACAGGCGTAACTTTATCTGATTGTATCAAAACATCATAAATAGCACCCACACCTGCGAAAAATGGAAATAGCAATAGAAAGCTGTTACCAAGTCGATAAATAATAGCAAAGAATAGCCCTATAAAAAATAATTTAACAAACTCTGGCTGAAAACCGGCATGATGGAAAGAATAAATAATTGCGGTAAGTATAATCCCAGGAATAATTCCAAATGCCCGTTCCAACAAAGTCCTTAAAAATCCATAAAAAAACACTATTTCAAAGATTACAGCTAACATAATAAAGGCGCTTAACCATATTGTCTGTATGTTTAATTTGAAATCTTCAGGAGGAGGAACATCTGATAAAAACAATATAAAAAGTAGAAGACCAAGGAAAAGATTAATTGGAAGAAATATATACCATTTCTTGCAGCTAAACCCAAAGCTATCAAAATCATTTTTATGTCGTCTTATATACAATAGAGGAAAAAGAATTCCTAAGAATATTTGCCCTATATCACGAATTATAATACTGACGTAAGGAATATTTTTAGTAAAACCTAATGCTAATGATAATATAACAACAATAATACTAGCTATTATGGCGACTATAGTTTCTTTGTTTGGTTCCCAATGAAACAGTTTTTTACTAATATTTTTCATTTTCAATTTCCCTCTTAATAAATGTAATATAATGGGATGGCAAGCAATGTCGCACAACGTTTCGAGTTTACAAGAAGTTGGCTTGCGCAGCAAGACAATTTGGGAGAGGCCGCAGGCCGAACCTTGTAAACTCTGTTGAACTAAACCACCTGCGGTGGTGCCCTGAAGAGTTGCTGCATCTGTAACA
>CAYWBC010000242.1:0-3129 GCA_964456285.1 uncultured Bacteroidales bacterium | reverse complement strand
CCGGGGACAGCAACGCAGCGCCGAAATCCGCTACTGTTCATATGCCGGGAACGTTAGGCAAAATGGCTCAAATCGCGATTTTATAAACCGATAATAAAATGCCACAATTAGTAAAAGGAGGAAAATATGTTTTTGGTTGGACTTGTATAAATAAGTATTACAGGGTACGGATACCTGATGAAACATATGAAGAGTATAAGTTTGTGAAGAATGATAAATTAATTTTAATATCAGGAAGTAAAACCTCAGGAGGATTTAGTTTAAATAGGTTAGATTCAATAATTAATTCAAAATTTGGAGAAAAGATTATTCAAGCTATTGGATACGATAGAGAATTAGACAGATTCAATATTGATAAGTTAGAAATGATTAAATTATCGGAAAGATTAATAAGTTGGACAAATATATATGAAGATAAATATTTACAACTTTCGGAGTCATTTTTAGAGAGATTTGGTATTAATTTATATGATAGACTATTAGTAGTTCGGGGTAGCGGAGTAGGACCAGGATTTATAAAAAAAGGAATAATATATAAAGAAGCATTAAATCATGATAATATTGTGGGACACAGTTAATCGCCACATTGCCTAACAGCCGGTAAACTAACGATAGGCTGTGTTGTGCACCGGGGATAGGAACGCTGGCCGATTTTTTGTACCTTTCCAAACAAAACTTAATGCGATGCAACTCCTACGACACCTTACCGACGAAACGTTGTGCCGCATGCAATGAAACATTCTGCTAAAATGAAACTGATTGAATTAAACATAGAAAAAATTGTTTTAATTGGAGCGCAGAAAGAGGAAGAAAACTTTGATTTCAGGATTATCCTTAAAGGGCAAGATTTTAAACGGATTGATAAGATTGTACACCGATTAGATAAAGAGATTAGATCTCAGATTGATTGTAAAAAATGTGGTAATTGTTGTAAATCATTAAGACCATGTGTGACTGAATCAGAAATTGATACATTATCACGAATTGATAATCTTACACAACATGATTTCGTAACTGGATTTGTCGAAATTGACAATTTAGAAGGGATTAAATATTTGAAAGATACACCATGCAAATACCTTGAAGATAAAACTTGTTCAATTTATAAAAATAGACCTGAAGATTGTAAATCCTATCCACACACTCAGAAAACTGAATTCATAACAAGAACTCTTGGAATGATTGATAATTATGAAATTTGCCCAATTGTCTTCAACCTTTTCGAGCAGTTAAAAGAAGAATTAGGATATAAGTACATAAAAAAGTATTGGTTTAACCGACATTAAAAATTATCTTGGGATAAATTGATTTTTATAATGGATGACAAACAAATTGAAAAAGTAAAATTAATACTTACAGATTGGAATCCTCTTGGTGACCAAGCTTCGAAAGTTAATGATTTAAATAATTATGAGACAGAAGCTATTGACATCCTATTTTATATCGATAAAAAAAGTTCCATTGATAGAATAAATAAAATCATGACAGAGGTGATTTCACAAGCTTTTGGAGTGTATCACGATTTAAAAGATACAATTCAATATGCTAAAAGGATAAGGAGTACATTTAATACAAAATAATGCACGACGGCACAACATGTGGTATAGCAAATAAGGGTTTCAGTAGTTTGCAAAACTCGGCAATCCGCTTCAGCTTCTGTAACGGTGGACAAGAACGTAGCCCGCAATCCCTTACTAGCCATACCACAGGAACGTTGGGCATAATGGTTAAAGCATTAGAATTATGAAAACATATTTTGAACATCAGAAATTCTCGATATGGACTAATATTGTTTCTCTTGGATTAGTGATTTTTTTTGGATACTTACTAATCAAGACATATAATACATCAACATTTTTAGGGATGTTAATAGCTGAATCTATCTCTGTTCTAATTTTTATTCTTTTTTTAATAGCAAAAATAATTACACAGATTGATAAGGATGGGATTACTATTAAATTCATGCCTTTTCATTTCAGACAGATTAAATATAATTGGATTGATATCGAAAGCTGTGAGATTAGAAAATATAATCCAATATTAGAATTTGGTGGTTGGGGAGTAAGATACGGATTTAAGGGAAAAGCTTATAATGTTAAAGGGAATAAGGGGATTCAATTGCAACTAAAGAATGGTAAACGTATTTTGATAGGTACGCAGAATCCAACTGAAGTAGGAATAATAATAAGTAGCTATTTTAAAACTAAATTTTAGAAAACCACTATGCCCAGCGGCATATAAACAATAGCGGTCTCAGAGTTTTGCAAATGTTTGCATATTTAAACCAAAAACGGCTACCGGGGATCCCGACACTAAGGCCGGGACAGGCAGGAACGCCTGCCTGACCGGCAGGCAGGCAGCGCCGAACTCCGCTACTGTTCATATGCCGGGAATGTCGGGTGTGCTAAGAAAAGGGTAACAATAAGAACCTAAACTTAAAAAAAAAATATTGATGGAGACATTTGCAGTATTATTTATTAGAATCCTCTTAAGCGTCTTTTTTATTGGATTTATGATAAAAAATATAATTACTGTCAGACGTACAAAGCAATCTGTTAGAGGCAAATCCCGCAAAATTAATCTGGTGATTATAAATTCAATAATCCTTGGTATAGTGGCATTTACCAATCATCCTGATTATTTCTTTTGGATCAAAATACTCGATTTTAGCGCTATAAAGATTACGGGATTAGTAATTGTTTCCATGGCATGTGTTTTAGGGATTTCAACTCTAATAACTATGAAGGATTCATGGCGAGTTGGAATACAACCAGAGCAGAAGACAGATTTGATAACTAATGGTTTTTTTAAGTATAGCAGAAATCCTTTTTTCCTATCTTTTAACCTTATATTTCTTGGGATCTTTCTTGAATTTCCAACTCTTGTTTATTTGATTTTTTACCTTTCGTTTATAATAATTCTTCACTTAATTATTAGGGATGAAGAAAAACATCTGATGCTGCAACACGGTGAATCATATAAAAATTATAAAGATTCTGTAAATAGATACTTCTCGCTCCGATTTAGAAATAAAAGATGATTGACAATAGATCAGTTAAAAAGCACGTACGCCCAACAATATAGGATTTAAGGCACAGTTGAGCCAAAAAAAGAGGTAGTAAGTTTTGA
>CAYWBC010000241.1:0-3135 GCA_964456285.1 uncultured Bacteroidales bacterium | reverse complement strand
AACGGGGCCGCGGCCCGGGCAACAGATTAACAAAGATAGTTAAACTACCGATATACACAGATAGGGACAGATGGTCTCTTTCTCCTGTTTTCAGTCTTCCGTCGCACTTTTGTTACATTTCAATATGCTATTTCTATATTTCTATTGTCAAAGAACGTGGTTTTCCTATAATAGCACTAGTTTTTTTTTAGATACCCAGGACATTTTCCCGGATGTATTTTCACGCCCCACGTGAATACCAGGACCGGCGCAAGGAGATCCGAAAACATGTTTTCCAGTCTATCCTGGCCACACGATGTGGGCAGGCAGGCTTGCGCCGGAATTATTTCTCAACCACTTTTATCTTCCCAGCCGCTATATCCTTCTCCAACCAGGAATCCTTGGGCAATCCTTTGTTCCTTAAAAACTCTAAATCCTTACGTACTATCTCTTCTATCGGATTGTCCTGTATTAATAACTGTCTTAATTCTAAACTATTTAATTTGTTAAGGCCTTCAATGCGTTTAATATTATTTCCATTTAGATTAAGAAATCCGAGCTTCTTTAAATTATCCAAACCTTCTATCTTGGTTATTTCATTTCCACTTAAATCCAAATAAACCAGATCAGAAAGTTTTTCCAATCCTTCAATTTTCCCAATCTTATTGTTAGCTAAATGCAGCTCGTAGATAAGCGGGCTGTTATTTAATCCTTCTATCTTTGTTATGGAATTCTTATCCAACCCCAAGACCCTTAAATTTTTAATTACCTCAATATTTTCAATCTTCGTTATTTTATTATCACTTAAGTTTACAAAGGCAAGCTCATCTATTTTATCCAAACCTTCTATTTTTTCAATCTTATTGCCATTAAGCTCAATAGCCTGAAGCTTATCGAGTTTATCAAGCCCTTCAATAACTTTTATTTTATTTTCAGCAAGGCTTAGTTTATCCAGGCTAACAAGCCCATCCAAGCCGCTTATCTTTTCTATTTGATTGCCTGAAAGAATAAGGTATTTAAGGTTTTTGAAATTGGATAGGCCATTAATTTCTTTGATTTTATTATTTCTAATTGTAAGGTCAATTAAAAATGATAAATCTCCTATTCCATCCATTGTTGCAAATCGATTATCAGAAATAAAAAGCTGTGCTAATTTAGAATTATCCCTCAATAAACTTAATTCCCTCATATCCATTAAATTATTCTCACTCAAATCAATACTATGTACGTTTACAAATCTATTTAAACCTTCAGTTTTTATTATTTGAGCATGTCGTAGATTTAACGTTACAACTTTTGCCAATTCCTCATCAGTATATAATTTGACAATATTCTTTACGTTTACGACCTTTATTCCTTTATAATTCAATGTATGAAATACTATTGTTTCTTTTGACAGTTTTAGCTCTTCCTCACAACAGAAAAGAAGTAATAATAACAATACAAGAATCATGCTTAGAGTAATTTTTCTTCTCATTTTAATTCTTCCAAAAATCATAGTCTAAAATGTCCCAGATATATGTATATTGTGTTGCCGCGTCAAAATGATTTGTCAACACGCCCAAAGTATATTCATCCCACACCTTGCTATTGGTAGTATAATCCCATGGCACGCTATGCCCCACACTATCATTTCTCGCAGTGCCGTAACGGGCGCTGTTTATTACTAAATTCATAGGCATTTCGGTCTTTATACTATTTGCGTACATTTTGGCAAACATGTACGGAGACCCAATCCAACCGTTAGCTTTTATCAGTGGAGTGCCGCCATTAGCAAGTAAGGATTCGCCATTTGTATTTAAGTCCTTCAATACTTTAAATGCATCTACTCGTTCATCATGGGTGACATTTACCAAATTATTGAACTCTACATCGTCAGCAAGCGCATAAGCAACACACAAAGAGCTATTAAATAAGTTTTTAGGATTGGGAGGATGATTATATTCAGCCTGATCCAAAAAGCCCCAGTTCAACTTATCAGAACCAACATTCTGTGACTTAAATGGGAATAGATAAGCAGTCCTCACATTGTCTTCTATAACATTCTGATTATTATATATGTAGTTACTCAAACGTGAATTATATCCTCCTGAAGAACTTTTAACCAGGGTTACAAGCCCAAAATCAGATAATATCTTACTTGTAGTATTAAACGTCTTTTCCCTTATCTCATCGCTATAGTCTTTTGTTAGGTCCCTGGTCGGGTCCAAAAAGTTTTGGGCGTACTTAATGGCTTCGCCTTCCAGATAAAATCTATGGAGGTTGCTAAATAGATCATCACTTACTATACTCTTATTGCCTAAAATATCCCGCATAGCCGTATTGTTTAAACCGTTGCAGCTTAATAGATAATCGGTTACATCGAACCTTATACCCTTTGCGCTATCTTCATTCACATTCCAGATAAACTTCTCATGGGTGAAGCCTTGTGCTAACATTTGTTTCTCAATATTTTCTGTCAGTGCTTCTCCCGTGCCGCCATTTTTAGCTATACCCTCATAAGAATTTCTCCACTGTGAACCATGAAGCAACTGCGCGGCAAGAGTATCAGTAAAATATCCTTTATCATTCTGTAAAGCGTTGTATTCATTCTCAAGCTTATTGGCCTCTGAACGTAACTTGTCTGCCTTTTCCCACTGCCCGCCATTATCCAAACCTTGCGCTCTATCCTTTAAATCTTGTATCTCATTCCATTTATTTTCATCATATCTCATTAAAAGTACGCGTTTGTTCTCTTTACCGTTATTGTACTCGAAAAAAATGTCATTCGTCTCATCCAAGCGGTCCATTATCATCTTGCCGCCCACAGCCTTAATTGTCCAGTTCTGCCGTACACCGGTGTTTTCATTCCAATTCTCCGCCATCTGCAACTCACCTACAATACCTAACGCAAAATCCAAATCGAAAGATTTATATCGGTCACCCAGATCCTTATAAGTAGCCAATCCCAATTCGTGCGCCACTCCTTCCACAGTATTACCCAAATAATGACTCCCCTCATGACTCATTACGGAGGCAAGTTTTGTCAAATTACCTATTCCTCGATCCATAAGACTCGAATCTATCACAACGGCATTCGGATTTGTTTCCTTGTTATAATAGCCAAATGTCTTTCTGCCTTGCTCATCCGTCAGGTTTCCCATAATCTTCATGTCA
>CAYWBC010000240.1:1452-3149 GCA_964456285.1 uncultured Bacteroidales bacterium | reverse complement strand
GTTTTAAGTTTGCTGAGAAAATTGGTTATGACGCCTATTCAACTATTAGTCAGGATCTGCTTTACCTGGTAGGCGAGTGGGCTTTTGCCGGATGCTTCCCCGGATTCAACCCAAACAATGAAGATTATTTTAAATTGCTTTCCAGTCGGGCAGGCTCCATCCTGCGGACGAATGAGTACGAATCGGTTGGCAAACACGAACGAATAATCAATAAAGATTTCCTATGGGGGATCAGAAAAAATGCTGTTGAATTTATCCAGGAGTCAGCAGAAAGAATACTGCAATTAGATCCAAAAATACTGGCATGCACTACTATGTTTCAACAAAATAATGCATCACTTGCCTTATTCAAAGAAATAAAGAAGCTAAAACCTGAGATTGTTACAATTCTTGGAGGGACATCTTGCGTTGGTGAAATCGCACAGACAATTGTAAAGAATTTTCCTGATATTGACTTCGCAGTATCGGGTGAAGCTGATCTTCTTTTCACACCATTTTGCAATACCATACTGAAAAAGGGCACTGATATCCCGGAAAATGAAATTCCATATGGCGTGATCTGCAAAAAAAATAATGCAAATCCAAGGATAAAAGGATATGAAGCTCCTATTGCAATAGTAAATAAGCTTGATCATACGCCTCTTCCGGATTTTGATGATTTTTTCATACAGGTTAGTTCCTTTAAATTCAATAACAGGCTTATGCCCCAAATAACCTTTGAGACAAGTAGGGGATGCTGGTGGCATGAAAAGTCAGGCGGATGTACTTTTTGTTCTTGTACACCAAAAAGACTGTGCTTCAGGTCGAAATCGGCCAAAAGAGTAACAGAAGAAATCAGATCATTTGTAAATATTTACAACATTAAGGTGATGTTTGCTACCGATGATATTCTTGATCTGGATTACTATGATAACCTACTTCCCTTACTTGCTGATAAAAATTTCCCGCACTGCCTGTATTTTTTTGAAATCAAGGCAAACATTAACGAAGAACAAGCAGTTAAACTCTCTAAGGCAGGTGCAAGGTGGTTACAACCGGGGATCGAAAGCCTTCATGATGAAGCATTGAAATACATGAAAAAAGGAATTACTGCTGTACACAATATTTTTCTTTTAAAACTAGCCTACGAAAACGGTATAAGACTTAGTTGGCACATTCTTTATGCATTTCCCGGAGAAGATGACAATTGGTACAAGGAAATGTCCGATTTCCTGCCACTTCTGTACCACCTGAATCCGCCTGATGCATTAACACATTTGCATCTCGACAGGTATAGTTATTTTCATAAATTTCCGGAGAAATTCAATTTGGAACTGATACCGCACAGATCTTCTAACTACTGCTTTCCTATCCCCGAAAAAGAATTAAAAGATTATGTCTATTTTTTCGAAGACAAAACATTGATAAAACAAAATTATCCTGACACAGAAAATATTATTAGTTTAAGAGCAAAAATAACTGAGTGGAATGAATTCTTTCCTTCAAATAAGCCGGATAAAATAAAAGCACATCTGATATTTCATGAAACTGAGCATAGTACAACAATTTCAGATACCAGAGCATGTGCAATAAAAAAGGAGTTTATTCTGGAAGGATACCTTCACCTTGTTCATAAAGCCTGCAGGGAACCAGTTCATGAAAACTCCCTTTTGAAAAAGATCTATGGCAGGCCGCTGATCTGCACTGAGTATATGGCC
>CAYWBC010000240.1:0-1442 GCA_964456285.1 uncultured Bacteroidales bacterium | reverse complement strand
GATCGAAAATGCCATAAATGATTTGATACAATACAAATTGCTTATCAGGTTTAATAAACGTTATTTGAGTCTGGCAACCAAACAACCAATATTAAAACTTCCTACTTTCGACGAAATTAAAAGCAAGTATTACCAAAACTAAAAACTTTAACTGTATATCTTATATGCTTTCAGATATTTACAAGATGTGGTACTCAAGAATAGTTCGTTATATTCTTAAAAAATCAATTAACAAACTTAAGAACTCTTCACCTGCCAAATTTGAAACTCTTGCTGCAAAACGACTCATTAGGCTGGTTAACTATATCATTCATCAATCAACAGTTTATGATAAAATTGCAGAAAGAACAGGTAAGCATATGGAGCCCATAAGAAACATTAACGATTTCAATGAAAGGATACCCATTTTTGATAAAGAAATATTATTTAAGGAACACAGTCTAAAGGAACTTGCTTCAGGAAAAAAATTCGGAAACGTTGGTATCATAAGGATCAGTTCGGGAAGTTCAGGAAGTTACTCCTATCTGCTTCAGCCTTTTGAATACAATAGTATATCTGGTATAGCAACGGAAAGTCTATTAAAAAAGATATTCAATATCCCAATTGAAAATACAATTTTGATCAATACCCTGTCTGCCGGATATAATATTCCTACTTATAAAATTCCTGTGGTTGTTACCGGAACTATTAGTAACAACACCCATGCTATCATCGCAAAAATTGCACACGATTTTAAACATATCGTACTTATCGGAGATGCTCCGTTTTTAAAGAACGTACTTGAAAGTGGCACAAGAAAAGGTTTTTCATGGAGAGATCATGACGTATATATCATTGCTGGGGGAGAATATGTTGCTGAAAATATGAGAAATTATTTTTCTTATTTATTAGGCAGAGATGATCCAAATGATGGACATATCCAATTGAATATGGGCTTAACGGAACTTGCTACAACAGTCTTCTTTGAAACAACAGAAACCATTAAGTTGCGCAAGTTAGCTATAACAAATGAAACGTTTAGAAAGGAGCTCTTCGATGAAGATGTAAAATCAATACCGGAAATTATGCATTACATGCCTCATAATACTTATTTAGAAAGCATAAAAAATCAAAATAACAGACCTGAATTAGTGGTAACACTATTGGATAAGAAATATCAAATTCCAATTATAAGGTATAATACGAAAGATGAGGTTGAGCTTATGACTTACCATAATTTACAATTGATACTTAAACAATGTAATATTGAAGCTAATTTGCCTTCTTATAAATTGCCCATTGGAATCATTTATGGTCGAGGTAAGAGAATGACTGACGGCAACGACTGGTTTTCGGTAAATGAAATTAAAGAAATCATATATTCAGATTATAAAATAGCTGGAACAATAACCGGAGCTTTTAAAATTTATCCGGAAACAAATAGCAGTTTTAAGATTAAGATC
>CAYWBC010000239.1:0-3150 GCA_964456285.1 uncultured Bacteroidales bacterium | reverse complement strand
TGACAAAATGGTTGAAGCCATTAAAAAACATGGATGGGATGGAGAATGGTACTTGAGAGCATACGATTTCTTTGGCAAGAAAGTAGGAAGTCAGGAAAATGAGGAAGGCAAAATATTTATTGAATCGCAAGCTTGGTGCAGTATGGCCGAAATTGGCATTGAAGATGGTTTGTGTGAGAAAGCACTGAACTCAGTAAAAGAACGTCTTGATTGCGAATATGGAATTGTTCTTAACAATCCGGCCTTCACAAAGTATATTATTGAATATGGTGAGATCTCTACATATCCTGCAGGCTATAAAGAGAATGCAGGAATTTTCTGTCATAATAATCCTTGGATAATGATAGGAGAAACATTGATTGGAAGAGGAGATCAGGCATGGGATTATTTTCGCAAAATTTGCCCCTCATACCTTGAAGAAATTAGTGATTTGCATAAAACCGAACCCTATGTATATGCTCAAATGATTGCCGGAAAAGATGCTGCCAAACCTGGCGAAGCAAAAAACAGCTGGCTTTCAGGTACAGCAGCATGGAATTATTATACCATTACTCAATACATTCTTGGTATTAAACCCAGTTATAACGGCTTAGAAATTTCGCCTTGTATACCAAAAACATGGAAAGGCTTTACCATCAACAGGAAATTTCGCGGAGCAAATTATACGATAATCATTGATAATTCAGAAGGAGTAAATAATGGAGTTAAAGAGTTGATTATCAATGGTGAATCAATAAATGGTAATGTTATTCCAATACAGAAAGCAGGAACATCTAACAAGATAATAGTAAAGTTAGCTTAGCCTCACAAAATTATTCATTAAGGGATAAGAGTTCATAAAGTGTATTTCTATTTGTCCTAATAGCTATTTTGTTGTGCAAAGAAAAAAATTAAACAGGGAGCTTCTCTCAAATTTGATAATAGGGGAAACGGAATCTGATTTAAATTTGGAAATCCTGGATACAGAAGAAGTTAAATCACTTATGTACCATCAGTGGAAAAACCCAAATGAAGTTGGTGTATCACACAAACCCGATTTTGAATTCATTTTTAATAAGATTAAGGAGAGAACCCAACCTGAAAAAGCTCTGAAATCTGCCAATTCACAGTATCTGATTCACGAGATAGATGATCTTAAAACTCAGTACAAATCACTTAAAAAAAGGTTCAGATTTTCTATAAGTATTGCTGCAACTGTGATTCTTCTTATAACTTTTGGTGCCTTATCCATCATCCGTTCAAACAAAGTATTTCAAAAAACTTTTACAGAGAATATTGCTCCTTCAGGACATAAGTCTCAGGTTATATTACCGGATGGAACCAAGGCATTTCTTAATTCAGGGACAATACTCAGGTATGATAATT
The DNA here is from genome assembly GCA_964456285.1 of uncultured Bacteroidales bacterium. Taxonomy (GTDB): domain Bacteria; phylum Bacteroidota; class Bacteroidia; order Bacteroidales; family UBA10428; genus UBA10428. The sequence goes on along the minus strand of CAYWBC010000239.1, from coordinate 1,785 downwards.
TTTTTGGTAAAAAATATAGAAATATTGAACTCGTGGGGGAAGCATTTTTTGAGGTTCAAAAAAATAAAAAACTTCCATTTGTTATTGTCACAGAAGATGTTACTGTTAAAGTAATTGGTACTAAGTTTAATATTATGGCCTACCCGGATGACGAGTATATTGAGACTACTGTTACCGAGGGTAGAGTTTCTGTAACTGAAAATCATAATAAATCCTCTCTTCTGCTTACAGCAAACCAAAAAGCTACTTTCGACAGAAATACAAATGAGCTTCTTTTAGACAATATCAACCCGGAACCATACATTTCCTGGAAAGAAGATGTTCTTACTTTTGATAATGAAAATTTCACTAATGTTATTAAAAAGCTGGAACGCTGGTATAATGTAAGTATACATGTTGAGGGAAAAGATTCTATTTCAGACAGGTATACACTTACAATCAAAACTGAAAGCCTTCACGAAGTCCTTGAATTAATCAGACTGACAACCAGTATAGAATACACCATAGAAGGAAATGAAGTATTGATCAATTACAGATAAAATAATAATTCTAACTTTAACAATACAAATTATGAGAAAATTCAAAAATTCTACTTCAGGCTACACATAAAAAATATTATTAACTATTCAACTTATATGTATTGCTATTTATTCATTGTTAATTTTAACTCAAACTACTTAAGAAATACAAACACTCATTAAGTATGAAGAAACATCTTTTTAACCTAAAGAATCCGTTACCTGAGAAGAATAATTCTATGGTTTTAAAAATACTTGGAGTAATACTTCTTGTATTTGCCATAAATTTCTCATCGGTAATAGCTAGTGAAAGTCTACTCAGTGAAAGAATTCAGCTGACAGTAGATAATGTAACCCTAAAAGATGCATTTAAGGAAATTGAAAAACAAAGTGAATTCACTTTCCTATATAATGATGCGTCTATTAATGTTAACCAAACAGTATCGGTTCGTGCTGCTCAATTGTCAATAAAAGACCTTCTGGATGAGGTGCTTCAAGACAAAGGCATCAACTACACGATAATCGATAACCAAATAGTGTTAACAAAAGCAATCAAACTTCAGGAAGACAAGATCACCCTTAGTGGTCAGATCACTGACTCAGAATCAAGTGAAGGACTTCCCGGAGTAACAATTGTTGAAAAAGGAACCAACAATGGTACCATTACCGATCTTGATGGCAATTATACTCTTTCTGTTGCTGCCGACGCCAATATAATCATTTCTTATGTTGGATATGTTACAGAAGAGATAGTCGTTGGAGGTCAAACAACAATTAATCTGGCCCTGATACCTGATATCATCAGCCTGGAGGATGTTGTTGTAATCGGGTATGGAACCATTAAAAAAAGTGACCTAACCGGTGCAGTAGCTTCAGTTTCAGCTGAAGAACTATCAAAATCGGCTGTTTCAGGAATTGATCAGGCCTTGCAGGGGAGAACTGCCGGGGTTGCAGTAACAACAAACTCCGGAGCACCTGGTGCTTCACCCTCTGTCCGTATCCGAGGAATTGGTACACTAACCAATCCTGATCCCTTATTTATTGTAGATGGGGTTCCTGTTGAAGCGAGTGATGTAGGAGCCCTTAATCCGGGAGATATTGAATCTACCGAAATTCTAAAAGATGCTTCAGCAGCAGCTATTTACGGAGCACGCGCCGCCAACGGGGTTGTCATCCTTACAACAAAAAAAGGGAAAGCAGGAACCTCAACAGTTAACTTCGATATGTACACAGGCTGGCAAAATCTTGCTAAAAAGTATGAATTGAC
>CAYWBC010000238.1:0-3180 GCA_964456285.1 uncultured Bacteroidales bacterium | reverse complement strand
GCAGTATCTGCTACTCTCCTGCTAAAAAATGTATTGCCCTTTATAAGCAGCGAATATGTATTTCTCTCCCAAACTATTTAGCTTGCAGAATCATTTTTCTGGTTTCAGAGAACTGATCAGTTTTAATCGTATAAAAGTAATTTCCAACTGATAGTTTTTCAAGCTTAACTTCTAGTGTATGTTTTCCTGAAAGAAATACTTTTCCGGCAAGCTCTGCGACTTCCTCTCCTTGCATATCGAAAACCTTCAGGGAAACAAAAGTCGAATTTGGAATTTCAAAAGAAATGCTTGTAATGCCGGCAAAGGGATTAGGGTAGTTTTGTTCAAGGGAATACCCCTCCTTCTCATAAGTTTTATCAATACCAGAAATATAGAATTCCGGAATGCAAATGTTGTTTGCTTCTTCACCAACAGAAACGGGCGTAATTTGCGAATTTTTTATAACGAGTTTATCCAGTGAAGCTCCATCTTCGCCGAAAGCAATACTGATGGTGTGCTCTCCTGCTGCCAAATCGTAACTTTTTAGCTCTAACCACTGCCAGCCGGTAGTGGTCAGATTATCGATTAACTCAAATTCCTCCTCATCGATTTTTATCCAGTACGAATCATCATCGGTAGTTGGATTGTTAAACCTCCCGTATACATAATAGCTTGTATCGGCACTTAAGGTAAAACTCATTTGTATAACACTCAAATCATCTGTTGGAGCTACTGAAATATTTTCAATACCGGGAGTGGCTGTAACATAACTTCCGTTGGAAGCATTTTGGTCAGACATTATTCTCCAGTTATCGCCAACTGTGCCACATTCAGATTCGGAATAAGCAGCTTCATACCCCATCAATGAAAGCATTTTCGCCCCATATCTTCTTCCAAATTTTCTGTATCCTTTCGAGTCAAAATGTGCTTCATCCTGACCTGTACATTCGTCTGCTGAAATAACATATGCAGTAGGGATGGTGTCATGAAGCCTGTTAATTATTGTATTCATACTTGAACAGCAATTGCCCTCAGCAGATAGTACTTCTCCGGCAAGCAGAGGCACTGAATCCGCACCCATTGAAAGGTCAGTCAACATATCATTGTAAATCTTTTTTACATAGGCTGGCCATTGAGCATCGCCGGTGTTTGTTTCTCCCTGGTGCAAGAGAATCCCTTTAATTACACCGTCTTGCTGAGCCAATTGCGCAAGGTCGATTAGATATTGGTAAGGATTCCATTCATAGTCTTTCACTTTATCCGTAAACCAGCTATCCGTGTAAGTAGAATCATAATCCTCGTAAATATCCTTATCAAATAACCTGATATCGCATCCGCCAACAGAAACATTAATAATACCTACCTTAATGCTGTCCGGAAGGTTTGCCACCATGGTTCTGCCAAAATAGTCGGCAGGTGAAAGGCGTGACCAGCATTGACATGTAGGAGGAACAGCTGTATACCATACAGCCTTCGATCTTCCAAGATTTGAACACTCAAGCGCCTGAAATACCTGAAAGCGGCTGTCAACGGTATTGTCTTGTGATTCGATTGGACCCTGCCCCTCCATGTTTGACTGTCCAAAACAAAGATAAATGTGAAAATTCGGATCTTGTGAAAAAAGATTCACACTTAGTAAGAGTATTCCTATGACTAGTAGAACTCGTACTTTCTTTTCTTGCTTTCTCATAATTTTAAAATTGAATACAAACTTATAATGTTTTAAAATCGGAATTCTGCTTTTTAAAAATATTTATTATAAAATGTAATTGCCACAAATGTATTATTTTACGAGGAAAGTATGATCATTAATAGATATTACATTTTTAAATCTATTTATGCGAAATGAGCAAATGATGGGAAATCCATTATGTATGTATCCAAGCACACTGGGTAATATCAATTTTAAATGTATGACATTTTTGGTGGCAAAACGAAAAGAATTTCATCAAATGACAATTTAGATTACACATATTTTATTTCTCAAAACACGCCAAATTAACCAATAGATTTGTTAATGTTTATTAAATTTATTCAAGAATTCAGGCTTTTATACAAATTTCGATCAGATATGGAAAATAAACCTTCAGCATATAAGAATGTATAAAAATAATAGCCGGTTCAGTAGTAAATTTGAGAATTGTACCCCCCTTCAGCTTTCTTGTGATTTAACAGGAATGAAGCCTGCAATCTGCTACTTTTTTTTACCTAAGCTTGTGCACTATCTAAAATACTAACCATCCAGACAATAAATTGACTATGGAAACAAAACAGGATTTAAAACTTGCAGTTGTAATTGACGCTGACAATGTCCCACATGGAAATGTGAAAGCTATGATGGAAGAAATTGCAAAATACGGTGTGCCAACATTTAAAAGGATTTATGGTGATTGGACAAAGCCTAATCTGGCAGGGTGGAAAAGCGTGCTTCTGGAAAATGCGATAACTCCTATTCAACAGTATGGTTACACCTCAGGGAAAAACTCTACCGATTCTGCATTGATTATAGATTCTATGGATATTTTATATACGGGCAAAGTAGATGGATTTTGCATCGTTTCAAGTGATAGTGATTTTACACGACTTGCTATCAGATTAAGGGAGTCTGGAATGAAAGTTTTTGGTTTTGGAGAAAGAAAAACTCCTAATCCATTTATAGTTGCTTGTGATAAGTTTGTGTATCTTGAAATATTGAAGAGTACAAATTTGTCTGAAACATCTGAAACACCTGCATCATCGAAAAATAAAGTAGCTGAACAAGTGGTAATTCCTAAAGTTGATTCAAAAACAATCTCTTTAATATCATCGACTGTAAATGACATTGCTGATGAAGATGGGTGGGCGTTTTTAGGTGATGTCGGAAACCTGTTAATAAAGAAAAAACCAGACTTTGACCCAAGAAATTTTGGCTATGAAAAACTTACACCTTTAATTAAATCTCTTAAAAATGATTTTGAGATAGATGAGCGGATCACAGAAAGAGCAAAAATTAAACTTGTATATATTAAGACAAAAAAATAAGAACCAAATATTTCGTCATGAAAAACAAAATCATTAGAGTTCTTTGAATTCAATACTATGAATTATCCAACTTCCGACAGGGCTTTTGTATCTGGCAAGAGCATATAAAGCATTAGAAAATGAAAATGATGCGATCTTGAATCTTAAAAAAGCACTTGAATTAAATCCTGAAAACAATGA
>CAYWBC010000237.1:0-3221 GCA_964456285.1 uncultured Bacteroidales bacterium | reverse complement strand
CATTAAACCATTAGTTTTCAATACATTAAAATCTTTGTCAGGTTGGACTAATTAAGTCTTCCATGCCAGACGATATTTCAATCGTAAGAGTTAAGAATTGGTTTGACCATAAGTGGCTCAATTATACCGGTAAACAGATTCTTAAATATGACACGAAAACACATCCAGCAATTCCATTTGTTTTAGAACCTTTTTGGAATAAAGAAATAACTGTTCCTCCATTCAATCCAAATCGAATTATATCAGAATCCTTTATTAGAAAGAAAGGAACAAGTAATAAAGAATTTGAAGTGTTATTCCATAAATTTCAAGGGAGCACTGAAAATAGAAATAATTTGATTTCAAAAAAAACAAAAAATGGACTTTGTATTTGGGTATCTTCAAATTCAGAAATCAATAAACATGGAAGCCTGATGGTATACCAGATTAAAGATTCGAAAGTGCAGACTTGGCATATCAGTATAGGATATAAAGAAAAATGGAAAATCACAAAGACCAAGGGTATTGATAAAAACATAGTTCAATTAATGTTGAATATATGAAACTGAATAGCAAAAACATTCCAATTTTTGGTGCATCAATATTTGGGATAGTTGGTTATATAATAATGCACAATGATGATTTTTCTAAGAACAGTTTACTATTTGGATGTATTTTATTTTTGGTTTCAATAATAATGGGGTTTTCAAGATTTGGTGTTGAGATTAGTAAAGATGGAGAAAGAAACTATCTTAGTTTCTTTTATACCTTTTATGTTAAAGGTAAACTGAAAAAAACACCAGAAATTAAGGGTGTTATAGTCCGTAGTGCAAAGATTAGACAAAAAGCATATAGCATATCGACAAAAATGATTAGTGACGAATCAAATGCTGGTAAAGTTTATAGATTAAGGCTCCTTTTTGCAGATAAGCACAATAGTTACAAGGATATTGACTCATATTATGGGAAAAAGAAAGCCTTCAAACTTGGATCAAAACTAGCCGGTGAATTAGAAGTAGAACTGATAGATAGGACATAAAGTTATATTCATTTATTTCCTAGAAATAAATACTTAGAAAAGTCCCACAAACGCACTAAAAGCAAGTATAAAAAGATATAAAATGAAAATAAAATTTTTTTTATTTATAGCAATTATCATTGCAAGTTTTGTTACAATAAAAGCACAGCGTAACACTCCATTAAAAGATGACAATCTTATTCTTATTTTTGGAGTTGACTCGGCAGAAGAAAATTTCATTTCTTTCGGAAGGTTCCTTGTAGATGAAGGGTTTTCGTTTGCATCAAAGGACAAAGATTTCTTAACACTTACTACAAATGAACGAACTTCACAAGGAGGATATAAATTCACACTAACAATTTCATTTAAGGACTCCATAATTTATATTCGTCCAAGATGTAACTATGTCGTTTTCGGGAGCAGTATTGGTAATATTCAAAGCGAATGGACTGAATGGAGTTATGCGAAATCAAAGAATAGTGCAGTTGGAATTGCCTACAATGCATTTGAACCTATTTTAAGGAAATATAATGGAAAACTTTTCTTTAAAAAAGAGTGAAAAATAAGGAACTTGTGATAGCAAGTGATCATTCCCCTAGCGGAGAGAATTTTATCGCTGCGTTCTTAACAAATAGTCCTATAAAATCCACAAATAAATGATAAATGAGAACAATAATTAACATTTTAGGTATTTCCCTGATATTATTATCATGTGGAAAAAGACCTCCAAAAATTGATTATGAAAATCAACAATCAAACGATTCCTTAAAGATGGAGAATCTAATTAGTGATACAACAAAAACCTTGGTCGCAGAATTACCGATTTTATTCGATAGTATTGAGTTTCTCATCCATCCGATTGGTTTAATTAATCTAAATGATAGGTCCTCCAAGGGCATGATAAGATCAGGTTCCATATCTGGTTCTTCCTTCTCCCACTCAGATTTTTATATATCAAGCTCTAGTGAAAATTACTTCTCAGGTAATATGACTAATCTAGTTTTTGAGAATATTATAAGCAAAGAACAAAGGCTCTTAACTGATAGAGTAATTAATATTAAAACATTCAGATATTTAAACGAGATTTATAATAAAGTAAATAGACAATATCTTTTATATACAATAATTGACCGGGATTCAAACCATGATAAGGAATTAAACTATTATGATTTAGAATCATTGTACATTAGTAATATTGATGGTTCTGATTTTAAAAAATTAACTCAAAACCAACACGATTACACAATTGGAAAATTAATTATAAAAGAATTGAAATATTATTATAAAACCATTGAAGATGTAAATCGAGACGGCCTATTCGATAAACAAGATAAGATCCATTACTATTATATAGATTTCACAAAAATACCAATCGAAGTTATTGAGTATAACCCACTAAAGTTAATAATAGAATAATAACTGAACCCAATACTTTTCTAAAGAAAAATGTATTTTAAATATATAAAGTCCCAAAAAACCCAACATAAATTCTTGATTATCTTATAACAATATATTGAGACCAGACATAGCTGATAAGCTCTTCTTCAAAAAAAGAAAGACCTCAAACAGCGTTTCTTAAAATTTCTGCATTTATATTTATGAAAAGATTACTTGATGGTTCCAAAGAAGCACAAGAGACATTTTGAAAAGGATTTATATTTTCAATTTGCTGATTATATGTTTACAGTTTGTTACAGATATATCGGAAATAGGGAAATTGCTGAAGAACTCTTGAATAATGGATTTTTAAAAGTTTTTAAAAATTACAGCAAATTTGAGAATCGGGGAAAAGATAGCCTTAAAAGCTGGGTGAAAAGAATTATGATAAATGAATGCCTGATGTTTTTACGAAAGAAAAACGATTTCGAATTATTGCAAATTGAAAGTATAGATGAGAATAACATTACAATCAATCCTGACTTTGATTCTGATAAACAAATTTTGTTATTAATAAAAAAGTTGCCTGTAGGATATAGAACGGTTTTTAATCTCTATGCAATTGAAGGATATTCACATGGAGAGATTTCAAAAAAGCTAAATATAAAAGAAAGTACTTCCAGATCACAGTTGACAATGGCAAGAAAACTCTTGAAGGAGTATCTTATAAAGATTGGATATGAAACAGTTGGAAAATAATATCGATACTTATTTTAAATCCAAGATTGATCCAATCATATTAGAATTGGACAAGAAAAAGTCTTGGGAGAGGCTTGAAAGGAAGAGA
>CAYWBC010000236.1:0-3222 GCA_964456285.1 uncultured Bacteroidales bacterium | reverse complement strand
AAGAGTGCTCGTTACAGACTTTGCAACGGATAATGAGGACCACAGGTTTGTATCGTTATGTCCAAGTGCATATCGTTCCATTCTTATCTTCCCATCCTGTAAAATAAGGAGGCCGGCTACTTTCCATTTCTCTATAAAATCTTCCAATGCTTTTTCTTTTTCTCCGCCTGAGCTAAATGCAGCTATCGGTGATCCCTCTGGAAGCTCCAGAATTTTACTTCCTTTAGGCACTTCATGCTCTTCCTGATTCCATTGAGATGGATTTTGTGAATCTGAATCCGGACCAGAGGTTTGCCGGGCAAAGGAGGAGGAACCTAAGGTCAGAGTGATAGCCAACCCGAAAACTGACAGGAATTGTGAATTAAGGAGAGCACGCATGATTTCATTTTGGTTTTTACTTTTCATGTGTTAATAATTTGATTTTTAAAGGTCACATGTTTCCTCAATGATTGCCAATTATATTCATACTTGTTTGTGTTTGAAAAACATGGAGGATTCATAATTTCATTTTTTTTAAGGACGTCGGGTTTTTTACCTTAATTTGTTATTAAATGCCCATTCACGAACTCTTGTCATAGCTGTCTCATTATGCCTGATGCCGTTGTGCGTTTCTCCCTTTACAATAAAACAATTGCCAGATGAATAAACCTGTACTACTTTTGGGTATTCTTCGACTAAAAAGGCTTCATCGTTGCTTCCAGCCAAAACCAATAAGGGTTGATTAATTGCTTGTAAGGATCTGCGATAATCCTCCGGTACACATGCTTCCATGCTGCGGTATGAGTACGATCGAATGGGCATTTGATCCGGCATATTGTAAAAAACTACTTTAAGGGAATCATAAGAATGAATTCCAAGTTCATTGAGCATACTCAAGCCCAAGCCTCTTGAAAGGTGAATTTTGACAAAATTATTCTTTAAATCTAATTCTTTTGATGTTGTAGGAGACTCAGGACCAAGGTTAGGTGCAAACAATATATATCCGTTTACTTTGGTTTCCGGAAATGATTCAGCATGACGCAATACAATGCCTCCACCCATTGAATGGCCAGCAAGAATTACAACTTGGTCAGGGTAAGTTTTTTTTATGGAAATGATAATATCATCAAGATCCTCTGCATATTGGTTTAAGCGGGAAACATCACCAGGCATTCCTCCCGATTGACCATGCCCACGCAAATCAATAGCTATAACTTCTGCTTGTAAATTTTCTCTTAATAATCCGGCTGTTCTATTAAAAGTGTAGCTACTGGATAATACGCCATGTAAGAGTAGCACGGTTTTATTGGAATTGTGAGCATATCTTTGGCCATTAATCTGAACCCCGTCTCTCATTTTGAACTTAACTGTTTCGGAAGAATTTGGTTGTTCAAAGCCTATGTCCTCAATAGTTTTAGAATCCATTACTGCTACATAGGGGCCTTCAAAAATTGGCTCCGGGAAATCAATCATCTGTAGTGCTTCATTTACAATCCTTACACTGTCGGAATACTTTTGTGCAGACACGCTCTCCATTGAAATTAGAAGAGATAATGCCAAAATTACTGTCGTAGAGTTTTTCATTTTCTGCAATTTTTATTGTTAAAATTTCATAGCTGCTTTGCCTCCCTTTATAAGAAGCCATATCGCAAAGGACATTTCACCAATAATACTTGGTATTGCCACAAATGCTAAAAAGACTGAACTATAATCTTCATAATTTTTGAGTAAAAAGTGTGCTCCTGTATCAACCACATACATTATTCCGGCGATGACCAGAAAAGCTGCTATTATCTTTGGCTTTCCGATAATTCTTCCCAATAATACAAGATGAATTCCAAAAAAGAAAAGTCCAATTAACCAAATTGTATTAAAAATGTGAGCCTGTTGCAGAATTTCCTGACCAGAAGATAATTGCAATGTAACAGGAAGTGCAAAAACTGCTACTCCCATTATAGCCGCATGCATCATTCTGAAAAGCGTACTCAATCCTGACAGGCTATAAGACTTATAAAGCTCGTATAAAGCCCAGGCGACAATAACATCAAACACAACAGTGATTAAGAAAGCCAGAATGCCAAATCTCACAATCAAGTTATTCTCCTGAATGGTAACTAGTGGATCATTCAGAATTGATTCCAAAACAAAAAAATTGGCAAATATTGCAGCAAAAAAAATAACCAGATAGCTACTTCCTGCTATTAAAGATAACGTTCTTGGTTTCATCATATATCATTTTCACCCGTTTACTACTAAAATCACCACATTACCCTTTTTATGACCCTTATCGACATACCTGTGAGCTTCAACAATTTGTTCCAGTGGATATACTTTATCAATAACTGGTTTTATTTTCCCGGACTCAATCAGCTTTTTGAGAAAAACAAGATCTTTAGTTCTTTCTTCTGGTTTTCTTAATCCGGTTGCAGCTATCTTTGCCCGTTTCTTACGGAAAATTGAAGTCCATATTACCAGCGGTATTATCCCAAAACCAATCCCGGCTTCAAGAAAAACACCATTTTTCTCCAGATTATTCTTACATTTTGAAAAAGAAGTTTTCCCAACTGCATCAAAAATAATATCATAGGTTTGATTATTCTTTGTAAGATCTTCTTTCGTGTAATCAATCACATTATCTGCTCCCAAACTTCTTACTAACTCAACATTTGCAGAGCTGCACACTCCGGTCACCTCAGTTTCAAAATGCTTTGCAACCTGCACTGCAGCTGCCCCAACACTACCTGATGCTCCAAAAATGAGTACTTTCTGACCCTTTTTAATTTTTCCAGTATCTCTTAGAAAAGGTAAAGCAGTTAAAAAACCATCAACGCTTGATGCAGCTTCTTCATAAGTCATATTTGTTGGTTTCATGGAAATTACACCATTTTCGGGCAAACATAAATACTCGGAATTAGCACCAAATTCAGGCCCTGCAGTACCAAATACTTTATCTCCTTTCTTAAATAGTTTTACATTTTTACCTGCCGATTCTATTTCACCTGCTAACTCTTCACCAAGTCTTTTAATTTTCGGCCGTGTAAGACCTGTAAATAATCTGGACACAAAGGGTTTTCCTTTTCGAAATGTACACTCTGTTGCTGTTACTGTTGTTGCGTGTATTCTTAATAATATTTCATTGTCTTTGGGAACAGGTTTTGCAACATCTTTAAGATGAAGAACTTCTGGTGGCCCATATTTTATATACTCAATTGCTTTCATAATGATATTTTTATCTTATAAGAT
>CAYWBC010000235.1:0-3260 GCA_964456285.1 uncultured Bacteroidales bacterium | reverse complement strand
TAGAGATCATAGCCGGAGAAAAGGACTACCTCCTGGCCTCCGATTCCTCCCTGTCGCTTTCCATAGCATCCCTCTACCCTGCTGCAAGTATTGAAAATACCTATGTAAACAGCGATTACATCGACGATGTTTCCATAGCCATGCGAAACGATTTTATAAAACAGGGATTGCCGCATAATGAAATGATCAACACGAATGACAGATCGCTTCCCGTTTATTATGACAGTCTCCGGTTTTTGTCACTGTTCTATACCGGCCGGAAAGCATTGACCTACCTACCACTCTTGCTTCTGCTCCTGCCCCTGTTTTTTATGAAAGCGGAATCTGCAGGAATGTATGTTGCAGGTTTCTCTGGTGCTTCGGTTGAGATCATCCTGATTTTTGCCTTCCAGCTAATCTACGGTTATGTTTATTCAGCCATAGGTGTTATTGTGGCCGCTTTTATGGCCGGTCTGAGCCTTGGCTCATTGGCCGGATACAAGTGGAAGATCAAACCCCTTCATTCCCCTGTAGTGCAGGCTGCACTCATGCAGTTCCTTATCGCTTTACCCCTGCTTTTAAAACTCCTTAACCGGATAAACGGTCCATGGCTACTCTGGCCCTTTTTTATTCTTGTGACATTGATCCCTTCCCTGCTTATCGGCTATTTCTTTGTGGTTTCTTCTGTACTTCACAGCGTCGATTCCGGCAGAGCGGCACCCTCAGTCTATGCCTCCGACCTGATAGGATCATCGCTGGGCATTATCGCTACAAGCATTTTATTGGTACCTCTCATGGGTATCAGCAGGGTATGCTACCTGCTGGCAGGCCTTAACCTTGTCAGTATGCTCTACTATGTAGTACGCAGAAGAATGGTTATCTAATATGAAATCATTAATTATGATTACTATCAAATAGTTTGATATTCAATAGAGGGCTATCTTGAAAGTTAATAAACCGCAAAGGACACAAAGAAGGCGCAAAGACCGCAAAGAAGTATGTGATTAAATTTTAGATATTTGCGTACTTTGCGCCTTCTTTGCGATTTTAACGGTAAAAATTTTAACCAGTTTTGAGACGGTCCCCTATTGAATTTCAAGCTCAGGTTATTTAGAGTCCTTCTGATTTACACTATTATGAATTTTTTGGTAGCAAAAAAAACCTGAATACCTTAACTTTAAATGACTCTAATTCCAATTGTTGTTGAATAAAAAAGTTACAGGATGAAGAAGATAGGAAAAAGAGAATTTATAAAGCAGAGCATGTTGTGTGCGGGAGGATTGCTTTGTCCCTTTCTAAGCCTTGAAGCAAGGTCAGCTACCCCTTGGAAATGGAGCAAAGAGGCCATGTTTTATTCAGTAACTCCCAGAGGTGTTAAATGCAGCATTTGTCCGAATGAATGCAACATCAGACCCGGTGAAATTAGTGATTGCAGAAACCGCGTGAATGAGGATGGCAAACTGTACACCATAGCCTATGGCAATCCCTGTGCCATGCACGTTGACCCCATTGAAAAAAAACCCCTCTTGCATTTCCTCCCCCAATCAAAAGCATTTTCCATTGCCACGGCCGGATGCAATTTTGTATGTCTGAATTGTCAGAACTGGGAAATCTCACAAACCAGTCCGAAAAAAACCCGGAACTACGATTTGATGCCCGATAAGGTAGTTGAATCCTGTAAGAAGAATAACTGCGAGTCCATTGCCTATACCTATTCAGAGCCAATCACTTTTTACGAATACATGTACGATACCTCAAAGATTGCACACCAGTCGAACATAAAAAATGTGATGGTATCAAACGGCTACATCAACCGCGAACCCTTAATGAAACTTGCACCCTGGCTCGATGCTGCAAACATTGATCTGAAAAGTTTTGACAACGATATTTACCTTAGACTGAATGCCGGAACCCTGCAACCCGTTTTAGATACCCTGATCACCCTGAAAGAAAACAATGTATGGCTGGAGATCACCAACCTGATAGTTCCTTCCTGGACCGATGACCTGGAAATGATCAAACGAATGTGCGGCTGGCTGGCCACCAACGGCTTCGATGAGTATCCATTGCATTTCAGTCGCTTTCACCCCATGTACAAACTCACCCAGCTCCCTGATACACCCCTTAATACTCTTATCAAGGCCAGAGGCATTGCCATGCAGGAAGGACTGAAATATGTGTACGTAGGCAATGTGCCGGGCAAAGGCATGGAAAATACCATTTGTCCGAAGTGTAACGAAGTGGTGGTGGAACGAAAAGGCTATACCTTATTAAAAAATGATGTAAAAGGTGGAAAATGCTCCCACTGCGGCTACACCATTAAGGGGGTTTGGAATTGATATAACTATCCGACGGCAGGGGGAAAAACATATCCCGCTACCCCCGCTACTGAACGATTGCATCGTGTGGTAAACTATACTTAATGACCAACAAATACTACTTTCTCTCCAAACAATCCAACAACAAACTTTTCTAACCCAACCCTATTCATATTTTAAAAAGATTTCTAACTTGCAATATATAACTAAGTTAGAAGAAGAAAACAAATGAAATTAAGTTGTATTGGTAAACTTTTTCTATACCTATTCCCAAGTTGTTAGGTATCATTTTGACCAAATGAAAAATATTCTAGCATATACATTATCAAATTCGAATAACTCAAGGCTTTATGTCATAGAGCACTCAGTTTATCTCGAAGATATGGTGAGCCTCATTCTTGGTGAAATATTGGATATCGAATGGGAATCCTCTAAATCTTTAGGCTTTAGTTCAAGTGCTTTAAGTTTCAAACAAAAAGTTCAGTTGATTCAGGATAAAAAAGGAATTGATAAAGAGCGTATCAAAAAACTTGATACCATACTTGAAATTAGAAACAAATTTGCTCATGTAAAAAGCATTAATACATTTCAGGATTATTTTAAATCCTCAAAGAATGCAGAGAAAAATAGAAAACAACTTGAAAAGTGGTTTGAAAAAAAACAAGATACTGAAGAAGATCCAGAAGAACAAGCAAGGTACAATTTTTACCTTCTGTTTCAGGATAATTTTGATTTTCTATTTCACCTAATACTTGATCATACAGCTCAAATAGCGAAGGAACAAACAACAAAAGAAATAAACGAAGAGTTTTTAAATAAACTAAAAACAGAAGTACTTAAATCTCCAGAAGCTAATGAAATTTGGAACAGTACACTTAATAAATTGTTTCAAGGACGTCGAGAAAAAAAAGAATAATGTATCATACAATTTTATAATGAAACAAATTATAATTTTCACATTCC
>CAYWBC010000234.1:0-3278 GCA_964456285.1 uncultured Bacteroidales bacterium | reverse complement strand
CTTTGTATAACAGCACCGATGGAGCAAACTGGACCAACAACACCAATTGGCTCCAAGCCGGTCAATCAGCGTCTGGATGGTATGGAGTTTCTGTTTCCGGAGGCAGAGTAACATACATAGATCTTGGGGATAATAATTTAGCTGGGATTATCCCTGGTGAAATTGGCAATCTGACAAGTTTAGAATACCTCATGTTGTCTGATAATAAATTGGTAGCTGCAATTCCCAAAGAAATTGGACAATTAACCAATCTAAAGCATATTCAATTGTATGAAAACCAGCTTGAAGGAAAAATACCATCAGAAATCGGCAATCTGATCAACTTAGAAATTATCTGGCTATGGTCCAATCAATTGTCCGATACTATTCCTACAGAAATCTGTAATCTAAATAAATTAGAACAACTGGCTCTTGATTGGAATAATATTTCTGGCCCACTTCCTTCAGGATTAAAAAGTTTGCCTTTCCTGATAACCCTTACTTTGGGATATAACAATTTAACTTTTGCTGATCTGGAACCTTTGAAAGGAAATACAATTGCAACTTTTGGTTACAGCCATCAGAGTCAAATACCACTAAATTCTCCGGAAATAGTTAAAAAAACAGGCGATAGTTTGAACCTTAATATTGAGACTCTTTCGATTCATGATATTTCAGCAACGAATAATCAGTACCAATGGTGGAAAGATGGTACAAGCATTACATCCTTCAATTCCTCTCCTGAATTGAGCCTGGATTCTTTAGAAGCCTCATCTGAAGGACTTTATCACTGCTCAATAATGAATTCTGATTTCCCATCGCTTACACTCTATACCGACTCTATTTATTTATGGGTAAAGTCAGCTCCCTCGGATATTTCTCTCTCTCCATCATCCGTAGATGAGAACGTACCATCGGGAACATGGATCGGCATGTTTACCGTTACAGATGCTGATCAGACTGATGGACATACATTCAGTTTTGCAGTGGGAAACGGCATTGACGACGCAGATAATGATCTATTCAGACTGGAAGGATTTGAACTTTTTATAGATACTGTACCTGATTATGAATCTCAAAATGAATATAAGATCAGAGTCAGAGCAACCGATAATGACACCAATTATATCGAGAAGGCATTTACCATCTGGGTAAATGATATTGTTGAAGCGGTAGATACAACTACAGGAGTGGAT
The DNA here is from genome assembly GCA_964456285.1 of uncultured Bacteroidales bacterium. Classification (GTDB taxonomy): domain Bacteria; phylum Bacteroidota; class Bacteroidia; order Bacteroidales; family UBA10428; genus UBA10428. The sequence goes on along the minus strand of CAYWBC010000234.1, from coordinate 2,103 downwards.
ACTATTCCGGGAGGCGACACACTCACTGTTCTGCATAATAAGACATCAGATGAAACATTTGTTTATCCTAATCCTGCCTACGATTACATTATGCTGAAAATACCTGTAGGAAGTTCTGAATTTGGAATTGAACTATATGATGCGACAGGCAGACTCTTATTACAGAATAAAATTTATACGAACAGTAAAATTAACCTGGCTGCATTTCCTGCCGGTATTTATTTTCTGCACATGAAATATGGCAATCAGCATGTGGTGAACAAGATTGTAAAAAAATAGGATGTTGGCAACAAACTTAAAGATTCAAGCATGAAAAAGAATATTTTATATAGTCTGATACTTGCGCTAAATACTTCATTTGTAATAGCTCAGGTATCTGTGAACGATTCCCTGGCATTGGTTGCTTTATACAATAATACAGACGGATCAAACTGGAATAACAATACAAACTGGCTCCAACCAGGCAAACCGGTTTCTACCTGGTATGGAATAAAAGTGAATGGAGGAAGAGTAAAATCAATCATGCTTACAAGTAACAATTTATCAGGATCTCTGCCTTCGGAGATTGGCAACCTGGTTCAAATGGACACATTGGATCTTCAGGTAAATAATTTGGAAGGATCTATACCTGTTCAAATAGGAAATTTGATCAATCTGAAGTATTTATGTTTATATGTAAATGATTTAACTGGAGTAATTCCTACCCAGATAGGAAGTCTTACTCAACTTGAAACACTTTATCTTTCATCCAATGATCTTACCGGTTCTTTTCCTGAAGAAATAAGCCTGCTATCCGATTTAAAATACTTTAGTTTATCTGATAATCAACTGAATGGAGAAATCCCCGCAGCAATTGGAAATCTGAATAAACTGGAAATTTTAGGATTAAATATAAATTCGTTTTCAGGTACTATCCCGGAAGAGATATGGAATATTACTACCCTTAAATATCTTTATCTGGGCGAAAATTTATTAATTGGTGAAATTCCTGCCCAGATTGGTAATCTAAGTAATTTGGAGAGGCTCTACCTTAATTATAATAACTTTGCTGGTGTAATTCCAAATGAAATATGGAATTTAACTGCATTAAAAGTACTTTTCTTATCGGGTAATCAATTCGAAGGAGAAATTCCTTCCGACATAGAAAACCTGACTAACCTTAGTACTCTGGATCTTTCGGATAATATGCTGACAGGTTTCATTCCCAATGAAATTGGAAAATTATCCAGTTTGCAATATCTCATTTTATCTCAAAATCATTTATCCGGAAAAGTTCCTCCTGAGATATGTAACCTGGGAGATTTGGTTGTGCTTAACCTTTCTTGGAACAATTTGTCTGATACTTTGCCTGGCGGACTTATAAATATATTAACTCTCAACCAGGTAGGAATAGAAAATAATAATTTTACTTTTTCCGACCTGGAACCTCTGGCAGGTAATACCATTACTTTTTTTACCTACTACAATCAACATCAGGTTTCGGTAAACACTCCGGATATTTTTAAAAATTCAGGTGAAGACCTGGATCTCGATATTACTACCCTTGTTAATCCTTCAGTAAGGGCAACCAATAACCAGTATCAGTGGTGGATGAACGGAACCAGTATAACTTCTCCGACTTCTTCTCCCATACTAAGCCTGACTTCACTGGATCATAGTTCTCAGGGATTTTATTATTGTTCTATGACAAATTCCGATTTTCCATCACTAGTACTTAATACTGATACAATTGCAGTATGGGTAAAATCACCTCCAACAGATATTTCTCTTTCTGTTTCATCTGTTGATGAAAATTTACCCTCTGGAACCTTAATAGGTATGTTTACCGTAACCGATCCTGATCAACCCGATGGACATACTTTTAGTTTTGCTATGGGCGATGGTATTGATGATGCAGATAACGATCTCTTTACTCTGGTTGGATTTGAGCTCATTATTGATACCACGCCCGATTATGAAACAAAAGATCAATATAAAATACAAATACGTGCTACCGATAATGATGCTAAATACATTGAAAAAGCGTTTACAATTAATGTAAATGATCTCCCTGAAGATACAGGAACAGGAATTGAAGAAGAAGAGTTAAGCAAAATTATACTA
>CAYWBC010000233.1:0-3329 GCA_964456285.1 uncultured Bacteroidales bacterium | reverse complement strand
CAATGAAGTTACACTCATTGCAGAAATATGTGCAGCCCTTATACCTGGCATTGGTTGGAAAAAGGGTGCCATCAGTAGCAATGATCTTATAGTAGTATGGAGAATCTTCGTCTATTTCCGTAACCGGAGTTGTAGTTATAACAGGTGCATAATTATAGGTACAGGCACCATCACCAGCCATTGCTGCATTATAATTATTGATAATGGTTGTACCATCTAATTCTGTATCGTAGAAAGCAAGTTCATCGAGAACTCCCTCATACCAGAATTTGCTACTTTCATTATCTAAATATCCGATATTCAAATCGGTATATCCACCAAAATTGGTAAAATTCTGTACGGTTTCGTCAACAACCACTTTATCAACGTACAATTTCATTTCATCGGAACTTGCATTGTAAGTGCCAACAATATGGTGCCATGCACCATCCAAAACACTTCCTCCGGAAATTTCGGCAAATGCACCAGGTATCTCCCAATCCTGCAAGTAAAAACCAGCCTTGCCATCAGGAAATACGCCAAGCCAATATTGAGTTTTATTTGTAGGAGTTTGACCTATCATATCCCTGCCAATCATTACCATAACATTGGCAGGAGATGCACTTGATTTCATCCAGATTTCCATCGAAAAAGAGGATATTTCAACAAAATCAAAGAAAATATTAGGTGTCGGATCTAGATCATCTTCCATATTCAGGCTATCGTTTACGCCATCAAAAGTCAGCGCTCCATTTACAATTCCGCTTGTAGCGCCAAGACTGGTACCATTGAGCTCATATCCGGAGATGTTATCATAGTAAGGAGTACTGCCGCCTTCATCAAAGTCCCAGTAGGCAATTAGATTGACCCTGCAATCGGGGGCTTCGGCAAGATAAATATTGAAATCCTGTTCGGCAGTGCCGGCAGTGTTGGTTGCCTGCAATACAACATGACCGTTTGCAGTAGACGATCCGGGAGTCCAGGAAATTTCACCTGTAGTCGGATTAGTAATTTCCATTCCGGAAGGAAAGGTTACTAATGAATATTCGGGTAAGGGATTACCTGAAGCATCTGCATCGTAGGTATAGGGCTGGCCGACTATTGCATGAATATTGGGAGACGACAGGAATACGGGCGCATTACCATCGCAGTAACCAATTTGGTACAAGCGGGCATTGTTATAAAGTGTGGTGATTTCACCGCTGCTCAGCGCACGGTTATAAATAGCTACTTCGTCAATTCCACCTGTGAAAAAATAATTTGATCCTTCTATAAATTTGTTACCAATACCGATTGATGACGAAGAAGTAAAGTTCCCATCGAAGTTAACCGTCGAAGGAACAGGCGCTGCAGCATTTACATACAACGAATTCACATCTGTCGAGCCATCCCTTACAGCTACAATGTGCACCCAATTACCTGTGTTATAAGCAACTCCGGTGGTAATATCGCTGGCTGTACCTCCGTTGTGATCCCGCAAATACCATTCGATATGTCCTGTTGGGTCCTGGCCTATCCACCACTGAGTAAAATTGGATACATCATCTCTACCAATAAAAACCCTTGTTTCTCCAATTTCTGTATATTTAACCCAAAGTTCAATCGAAAAACTGGAAGTTCCGGACCAACTAAAATCGGAATGGCTAGCTATTATAATTTCATTGGAGGTATTAAAGCTTTGTCCTTTGCCACTTACACCATTTATTTGAGCAGGGGCCGAGGTACTTGCACTACCGTCATGATTACCATAGGAATCATGGTAAACAGGTCCGGAAGTTTCCTGTAATTTCCAATAGGAGATCATTCCCGATGGGCAGCTTTGGGCTGATATAAACCCAGCTGTTAATGTTAGAATTAAGACAAAGAAAAGTTGCCTCATTAAGTAGTTGTTTTTTTTCATGTTTATAAGAATTAAGAGTTCTTTTTTCAAAATTGTAGTTTTATACGTGCTAACTCAATATAAGTTTGCTGCAATTTACTTCATTTTTAAGTATGGAAGAGAGAAGTTTTATGAAAAGCTATAAAGTATTGGTGTAAATCGGAATTTATTTTACTAAGAGAAATTAAAGATACCTGAATTGCACTAATTAAAGGAGCATGGAATTGCAATTGACTGTTCAATGAAAAGCTTTCATCGTTTTCATTTGACTGTCGAAATTTAAATACGTTTACCCTGCCTGTTCAATAATATTTTTGATATTGTAATCTTATTGTTTTATTTTGTACTATTTAATAAGCAATTTGATTAACAAAAGTCTAGCGAATAATAGACAATAAATTTGTATCTAGTTCTTAGTTAACTGCTTTGGAGGAAGAATAACAATGAAAGAATTGATTAAGACATATTTAAGAGCAATCTATATCGATAAGATTGTGAGAAAAAGTAAAACAATCGCATTTAATATAAGTAGAAAATTCACTGGAACTGATCGAAAAATCATTAAGGATTACTTCAATAATAATAGGATAAGAAAGCTTCATATTGGATGTGGAAAAGTTAGCCTTAATGGTTGGTTAAATTCTGATTATTTACCTGAATCAAAAAAGATTCTTCGACTTGATGCCACAAAACCCTTTCCTTTTAAGAATAACGAATTTGATTATGTGTTCAGCGAACATATGATAGAACATGTTTATTATCAGCAGGGATTAAAGATGTTATCTGAATGTTTTCGTGTTTTAAACCCGAAAGGGAAATTGAGAATATCAACACCAGATCTATCGTTCTTGATTGACCTGTATAGAAGTGACAAATCGGAGTTGCAGGTGGAGTTTATAAAACATTGTACAGATAAAACTATAAAATACGCCCCATATTATGAAGATACGTTTGTAATAAATAACTATATGCGAGCCTGGGGACATAAGTTCATTTATGACGAAAAGACGCTACGTTTTTTGTTTGAAAAGTTAGGTTTCATAGAGATTACGAAATTCAATGTTTGCGAAAGTGAAGATGTGGCATTGCAAAATTTGGAAAATGTATCGCGAAAACCACCAGGGTTGATAGGTTTGGAGTCATTTGTCCTCGAAGGGATGAAACCGTAAGTATCAATTAGGGGATTTGCACATGGATTCTGTGGCCTGAAAAGCTTTTAATGTAAAGAGCAATTTGACGCTTCATTAATTTATAGATATCTGCAAGCGGTAAGGAAATAAGAAGTTCAATTCAATTCAGAAATTATCCGAAAATACCAGGAAGCAGAAAAGGGAAAATCATTAAAGAAAAATCAAAATCATCCTGCTAGCAAAAACAACTCACAATCAGGCATAAATATTACCATGCCCAACAATGGTAACTGTTGCACAACTCATTCAAAGCAACATTCCGGCTGAAATGAAATGAAAGG
>CAYWBC010000232.1:0-3357 GCA_964456285.1 uncultured Bacteroidales bacterium | reverse complement strand
GCGAGGTTCGCTGAAAATAGCCAGAGATTTAATCCTGGAGATCTTCGGATTATTGATTTAAACAACGACTATTATATTTCAGATTTAGATCGAACTATTAGAGGATCCAGAATGCCGAAATGGACAGCAAGTATGGCTAATACATTCAATTATGGTCCATTTGATTTTTATGTATTCATGTATGGCGCATTTGGACATGTTATTTACTGGGATCCCGGAATAAACCTGGGAGGTCGTTACAATACCTACCAGGTTGACTATTGGACTCCTACCAACACAAATACAAAATGGGTGGCTCCTCATGCAGATATACAAATGCCTAGTAACATTACTGCTATGCAGTATTGGAAAGGAGATTATCTGAAAATTTCCGATATCACTTTTGGATATACTTTACCAAATTCTTTAACTACAAAAGTGAAAATTGAAAAGCTGCGTTTTTATATAAAGTTTCAAAATCCGTTCACGTTTACAAAATTTGAAGGGAACGATCCAGAGGGAGCTATTGCACAACAGAGAAATGATAAGGGCGAACTTGAATCCTATGAAGATGCGTCATTTACAATGCGAATCTATATGTTTGGACTAAGTGTAACACTTTAATTGAAATAAAATGAAAATACTTAAGAATATAATAATACTTGCTGGCCTGATTTTATTTTTTGTGTCATGCGAAGATTTTCTCAAAGAAAAAGGTTATAAATCCGATTATACATATTTTGAAACAGCCGAAGGTTTAGATGCTTTAGTAGCAGCATCCTACCAGCATACACGATGGTGTGCGGAATTTGAAACACAGTATGCTCTGGAAGATATGGGTACCGATATTTATATGCTGGGTGGCGATGGTACTCATCGCGACGCGTTTGGTCAATATTTTTCATCTGCACTGAATCCAAATAACGCACTATTAAAAGACTTTTTTGAAAATAATTACAAAGGGATAGCCTCCTGTAACCTGGCATTAGCTTATGTAGATGATAATACAGAAATGCTTGAACATATCAAACCGGTAAGAAAGGGTGAGGCCTTGTTTCTTCGGGCTTATTATTATTATGAATTGGTCATTCAATTTGGCGATGTTCCTTTAAATACTGAACCAGTTGATTATCCTAAAACTGATTTTCCCAGGATACCACAAAAACAAATCTGGAACCAGATAATTATGGATGCACGTCAAGCCTGGGATCTTTTACCCTGGGCCGATGCCGATGGAAACGTAACCGGCGACTGGGGGCGAGCCAGCAAAGGATCAGCTGGACATTTATTAGCTAAAGCATACATGTTCCGATATTGTGATAAGTATGCAAAGAACCAGTCTGATGCCAACATGAACGAAGATCGTGGCGGTAAGGAAACTGATATTGACTCAGTGATTTACTTTGCCAGCCGTACATGTAATTTCGGTGAAGGTGCGGGAAGCGGCAGTAACCATATTTTGGCCAGTAACTATTCTGACCTTTGGGGCTGGGATGAGAGTGTGGGTTTAGTAGAGGAATATTTAGGACCGGAAATCCTGTTCGCTATAGATTTTTCAACCAATCATTTCTACAATAACTATTCAGTTTCAGATGTTAATAATGGAGGTAATTGGTTACATCTGTTTTATACAGCTCAAATTGAAAATTATCCATTAACCACCAATCTTGGGGGCGGTAATAGTGTTGTATGGGGAAATAATGTTGGGGTGGTACGTGATTTTCTTACCGGCCGTTCATGGAGGCGTCTTGCTCCCACTCCCTATTACTATGCTAATGATGGCCTTTATGGAGACAGAAATTATGAGTCAGGAAAATTGGGAAAACTTATTGATTCACGACTATACAAATCGCATGTTTGGACATTATTTTGTAATGATGCAACAAATGTTGATGTTCCATGGACAGCATATTCTAATGCGGCAGGTTCATTTGATCCTGCAGATATAGGAATGATTGAAGGTGAGCAGAGATATGGTGAAGGTGATACTGCTATATTATTAACTGTAGAAGATGTTACTCAACGCTTTGCCAATGGCACTCCCCAGGAGAAACTGGCATTGGCCAGGGCGCAGGAACCATATTGGATAGTACCCATGGCATCCATTAATGTTCCCACTTCTAGAGGTGATGTGTCCGGATATGATGTTATTACTAATCAATACCCTCCTTTAATAAAACATCTCGATAGCCGACGTGCAGGTATACAAGATCAGGCCGGATTCAAGAATGTGATACGTATGCGTTTGGGCGAAACTTTCATTTTGTTGTCGGAAGCTTATGCCAGAAAAGGTGATTTAACGAATGCTGCTGCTGCTCTTAATATGGTTCGTTTGCGGGCAGCATGGAAAGAGGGTGAAGAAAAAACTTGTCATTACTGGAAATACGATGGTGGCACTTATTCAACAAGAACTGCTTCAACAGAGGATGATATGACAATTTCATCAACCTTCCTGGGTGGTTTTTCTGATGTACAACTAACTGATTTCTATCTTGATGAAATGGGACATGAAACATCAGGCGAACTAAACCGTTTTGACCTATTAGCCCGTTATGGTGCTGATTATTTCCGCGATAGAATCGAAGCCCATGATTACTGGACTGTTGGAAACATAGATGTCCATCATCGCTTCCGTCCTATACCGCAATCACATATCGATGCTATTGATCCACCGGATCCAAATCCGCAAAATTACGGGTATTAATAATCCTTCTAAATATTTCCCGGACGTTTAAACAACGTCCGGGAAAATTTTTCATATATAAATACAATAGAAAATATCAATCATTTCGTTTCTCATATTTGGGTTGATTTAGGTTAATTATAGGTTTTGCTCTATGGATTTGAATTAAGTATTCAATTTCAGGTAAAAGAGATTGTCAATAAGACAGTCTCTTTTTCTTTGATAATATATAAGTGGGAACTTAATCCCGATCCGGAACTTGTAAAATTTTTGTCTACCAGGTCAACAAGTTTCTTGATCGGGACAAGACATTTAGGTCATGTTCAAAATGCTTTGGTAAGCTGGCGCAATAATTCCTAATTGCCTCCTGATAATAAAATTATTAATCCTTATAGAATTTTCCTGAAGTATTTAAATTATCACCTTTCAGGTTTACTATATAGACTCCCTTCATTATACTATGAATATCCAATGTAACTCTATCTTCTAAATAGACAGATGACTCTTTTATTAACCTGCCATTCAGATCAAAAATAGAAACAATGGTTTTTCCATAAGATTTTCCATAATTCTCAATAACAAGATTTAAGTTATTGTCCTGAAAAACTCGAAAATCTTCTGTAGTGCTGTTTCTACTATTTTCTTCCAAACCTGGTAACGGGGCGTTTTAATTAAGGATTTCAAAAAAAAATGGA
>CAYWBC010000231.1:0-3386 GCA_964456285.1 uncultured Bacteroidales bacterium | reverse complement strand
GACTGCTTCCCAATCCTGATACATATCATATCCGACCTGCACCCCATCAAGTTTTAATAGTCTTCTCACATGGTATTTATCGGGATCTGTAGTAAAGCCCCCGAATAATCCATCGGGATTCCCCCATGTGCCTAATAATGCCATCTGGAATCCTTTTCTTATCGAAATCACATATATTTTATCTCTTGGGTCTTCATTTTCCCCTGGTTCTTCTACAAGTACAACAATACCTATATGCGGTTCACCTTCAATATTATAATTAATAACAATATCACCTTTTCTCACTTCTAACAAGTCAGGGATAATAATCGTATTTTTCTCCATATCACTTCGCATAAGTCTGTAATAGCCATTGAGAAACGAATCATCTGCATCAGTATAAAAAGCTGGCACATATCTGTCATTCCCTTGCTCCTGTGTAAGGCCGGGGGCAGATTCTGTCATGCTATAATATTTATTTAATTCATTAGTGATATTTTTATTGAATATATTCGCTACATCCACATATTCACCAGTCGAAGGATTTTTATACATGGAAAGCGACCCCATTAATAATCCAATAGCATCTATTCCTGCTGTCTTATCCGGACAGGATAAACTGTCAGGACTTGAAATATATCCATCTTTTGAATTGACATAATACCCGGGGAGGTAAGGTTTTAAAATATTATTGTTTTCATCTTTTGGTGCGTTGGTATTATTATATGTGCTGTAATGAAAATCACTTCCCACCTGCAAATTAATACCTAATGCTTTATTGTATATATCAATCTCACTCACATAATGGTTTTTATAATCATCAGTTTTATTTGCTATATCATATGCTTTAGTTGTTCCGAGTGAAACAGAAGGAAATATCCATGGTCGGAATTGATCGTTGCAAAACCAATCCCTGGTAATTTTTTGTTGATGCATTTTAAAATTAAATGTTCGTGGGCTGTCAATGCCAAAAGGCACATAGGGGAGTGGGTTCCCGTTCGCTTTTGTATCTTTATCAATATAAAATGGAGTAGTTATCCTACTGAATATTGTGTTTAAATTCAATAAAGCTGAATTATCTGTGTAGTATATTGCATTACCCAGATCACTTGAGCCAAACAAAAGCATAAATGGCTCTTTATACATAGTTGAAGAAGTATCAGGAACAGCATTCGCTTCATAGAAAGCCATCATTTTTAAGTTTACAGATTTATTAAAAATCACATCAAACCAGGCTGTCCCTTTTTCATTGATATTATCGCTTTCACTAAACCATGAATATTTGCCGGGATCACATCGGTATAATAAAGTTGGATTTGGATAAGGTTTAATATATGTATTAACAATTCCTATATCTATCTGGTCAGGATATTCATCAACATAATCAATAGGATTCTCGGGAAAGACAAGGACCTCTGTTAAATTTAAATAGTCATTACCGCAATTATCAACTAATTTGACACCTTTCCAATTACTATACGTTTTATCTAAAAGCAAATAAGTTATTGTTACCCTGTTATTTATTGAATATTTGTCATAATAAAGGCTAAAACAAAAACGATTTATTTTCTTTATTCTTGGATAATTTTTCCCGTCACCATCCTGAAGAGCAATATATTGTTTCACCTTATTCTTATCAAACAATTTCCATTCATCATTGCCATCCTCCAAATACCATAACTCAAACATATTTTCTGAGTAAGGTGATTTTACGGGCTTAGCAGCAGTACCGCGCATAAAACAGAGTGCCCCGATATTCTCAGGATTACGAAAAGTAAATCCTGCTTCAATTGCATTTGAAGCGGTACCTCTATCTATTTTCACATTATCCTCAACCCCATATTTAATTTTTTTATCTATTATTTTCATAGCATCAAGGTAACTGGGATTTCCATTACCAACTTTATAAAAGGGGTATACTCTTCCCTCATCCCATGCAATATTCCTGCTTGTCCAGAAATATGCCATTGAAAGTTCCATTCTTGTTTTTCCTGTTCCCAGCCTGCCAACTACTTTTACCTTACTTGTTGTCTGATTAGATTCAAATACCTGGATTTGCATTGGAGTTTCAGTACTCTCATATATGAATGAATTAACCTGTCCAATTTCTGTATTCAGGTAATTATTCATACGGGTATCATTATTGCCTTCAAGCCAGTTAGCAAGCACGTCATTATAATAATCATTGTACACCGCATTCCCTGCATATCCTGCCTGGATATTACCGGTGGCATTGTATGGTGTATATTCAACACCCCAGGAAAGATAACGCATGGCATAATCAGACAAAAGAAGTTCACCTGGTACGGCTTCTCCGGTATTCATGACAGAATATTTATTATGGTCATAATACAGGTCAGGTATATTTCTACTTAAATTCTGATCGTATAATTTTTTCTGGATTATATTTGACAACAATGGTTTATTTAATTTATATAAAAACCATACATAAGTGGAAATATAATTATTCTGTTCTGTGCCATATAATAAATCATAGGTATCACATACGCTAAAATCAAGATAAGGCATAGCAAAAGATAATGTTTCTACATCACTTATTTGATATTTCCTTTCTTCATATTCAGTCTTAAAATTGGCAGCCAATGCCTTTTTAAAGCCGGAAAAATATTCATTTTCCTTTCCGGCATAATCAAAAGTGGTACTTCCAGTATCACCAAATACGTGAGTCAAGCTTTCACTATATTGCTGTGGGGGGGCCTGGGTACCGGTGAAAAAATTATTTAAAAATGAATAACAATTCTCTTTGTATGTTTTATCTGATGTTGCAAATAGTTCCCGTTCCCCCGGGAAAAAAGCAGGTATAACTTGCGCCTTTACATATAAACAATTATTTTCCGTATAAAGAAAGATAAACTCAATCTCTATATTCTTCCCAAAATCATCAACAGGAAATTCGCCGACAACCGTCACCTTATCGTTTAAATCATTAAGATTAACTTGTGCAAAAGAATAACTGTGTATATCAATACCATAATCTGTTAAGGAAATATCCGATGTTATTTCATTAGGTCTGTTATCAAGCAAGTTATTAATTCTTCCTGTATCAATTGCATTAGTTGTATAAAAGTAATTACTGGCAAAATATTTCCGTTCATTTGTATCGCTTCCCGGATCATTATCTATCCGAATCGCCCATGCACGAATAGAAGAAGAAGCCCGAGCCGGAATTAATAGTATATGCAAATCTCCATAAGAGGGATTTATTGTAACTTTAAAATTTTCTTTATGATCACCAGCCATGGGGATTGAAATATATCTCTCTTCAGAAATTCCATTTCCAAACACTCCACTTACAAAAACAATTCCAAATACTAAAATTAACACGAACTTCTTCATCATTTTCTCCCTCCTTTTTCATTATTCTGCCTATCCTTATCCGCCTCCTC
>CAYWBC010000230.1:0-3387 GCA_964456285.1 uncultured Bacteroidales bacterium | reverse complement strand
CCGGTCAATATGAGAATATGGTGAGTTATGCAGGATATGTAAGTACCCAGACCATTACCAAAAGCCTGGATATGTCTACCGCAGCTGATGTACGTCAACAAATAGCAGATGGATACCGCAATGAATCCTATGATCTGGGTTTTGATACCGACTGGTTGAAGGAAACAACTCAAACCCCCATAAGTCATGTACATAATCTTACCATACAGGGCGGGAATACAAAAACCAATTACTTACTAAACCTGAATTACAAAGCTCTTGAAGGTATTTTTCTGAAATCGGATAATAATGTGGGGAATTTTCGGGCAGATATCAATCATTTCATGTTTGATGATAAGGTTAAGATCAATATAGGAGCCATTTCCCGACACATAGACTATCAAACCACCCAGGATGGTGTCAGTTTTAACGGATACACCTACAGGCAAGTTAAAATATACAATCCTACCGCTCCGGTCAAAAATGATGATGGTACCTGGTATGAAGATGTAGGTGGTTTTAACTACGATAATCCTGTATCACGTCTGATGGAAAGTGATGGCGATAACAAATCTCAATGGAATAGGATAAACGGAACAGTGGATGTAAGACCCATTAAGGGACTAAGCCTGAAAGCATTGTTTTCTTACAGTAAATTCAATGAGACACGCGGGTATTACGAAACTAAGAACCATATATCCACACTGCGTTCCGGATTGAATGGATATGCCACTAATGGTTCTACCCAGTCCATCGATCGATTGGTAGAACTGACTGCCGAATATAAAAAAAACTTAAATGAACATAATTTTTCCTTACTGGGTGGATACTCCTATCAGGATAATGACAGATATGAATTTTGGCAGCGTAATACCAACTTCCCTACAGATGCCTTTGGGTATAATAATATCGATATTGGAAAGGGTATCCTGGAAGCAGCACCCAGTACCGGAATAGCAAGTGAACGACTTAAAAGTAACCTGATTGCCTTTTTTGGAAGGGCTACCTATAATTATGGTGATAAATACCTATTTATGGGAAGTCTTAGATATGAAGCTGCCAGCGAACTTTCAGGTACTAACAATCCCTGGGGCTTGTTCCCCGCTGCATCAGTAGGTTGGAGAATTTCAAATGAACCTTTTATGCAAAACCTGAATTTTATAAGTGATTTGAAACTTCGTGCTGGATATGGAGTTACCGGAACAAAACCCAGCCGACAGTTTTTAGGCAAGGCAACATTAGATTACTCTGGCTTCTTCTTTTCCAATGGCGAATGGAAAAATACCCTGGCTCCATCTCGTAATCCAAATCCCGAACTTCGGTGGGAGGAAAAAAAAGAAACAAACATAGGTTTGGATTATGCTTTTCTTAAGGGACGGATCAATGGTGCTATTGATTTGTATAACCGAAAAATAGATGGTCTGTTGTATGAATATCCCGTTCCGGTTCCTCCAAACCTGGTTTCCACGACAACAGCAAATGTGGGAGAGATGTCTAACAAAGGCTTGGAAGTATTGTTGAATATCATTCCGGTAAGAACGAATAATTTCCAATGGACTACTGGATTTACTTATTCTACCAACAAAAACGAATTGTTGAGCTTATCAAATGATTTGTATGAGCATACTACTGGCTATATTAACACAGGATATACCGGCGAACCCATTCAGACATATACCCATCGGATAGATGTAGGAGAACCCCTGGGTAATTTCTATGGCTTTAAAGTAGTCGATGTTACTGATGAAGGTCGCTGGGTTTATGAAGATGCCAACGGTGACCATGTAACATCAGATGAAGGATTTGCCCGTGTAGATTCCAATAAAATGGTACTGGGCAATGGTCTTCCCAAACACTACCTAAGCTGGCAGAATACATTCACCTATAAAAATTTTGATTTAAGTATTTCTATGCGTGGCGCTTTCGGATTCCAAATACTCAATTTTGAACGAATGTATCTGGAAAACACGGGAACACAGCAGTACAACCGTCTTAATTCTGCTTATGAACCGATATTCGGAAAAGCGGTTTTAAGTACATCAGAGGATCTTGAGTTTAATAGCTATTATGTTGAAAACGGAGATTACTGGAAAATCGACAACATCACCCTTGGCTATAACTTCAACGTAAAGAAATCGAAGTATTTCAAATCCGCAAGGATTTATATAGCAACCAGGAATACTTTTACCATTACCAAATACAAAGGTATTGATCCTGAGGTGCAAATTGATGGTCTTGAACCTGGCAACGATTACAGGGACAGGTATCCATCAACACGCACCTATACACTTGGTATTAATGTTAATTTTTAATCTGATCTTACGATGAAAAAGTATATAAAATCACCAGTAAAACATAAAGTATGGCTCTTGCTTGGAATCATTACAATAATTTCTTGTACTGAGCTGGAGGATAAAAGCTATACGGAAATACTCACTGAAGGATTTCAACCTACAGAAGAGGATGTTGCTGCTATAGTGGGCGCTGCTTACGGAAGCTGGCGCAAGATACTATTATGGTGGGATGGATATTGGCGTGTTCAGGAAAACTGCGCCGATGAAGTCATTACTCCACCCCGTCCCAATGGCTGGGTAGATGGAGGTAAATTCAGGCGCATGCATCGGCATGTATGGACAGAAGATGATGAGATCGTTTTACAGACCTGGGAAAGGACCTATGCTGGTATTTCAGACTGTAACCGTATCATTTACCAGATTGAGTCAGGATTCCTGCCCCTGGAAGATGAGGCAAAGAATCCAACCATTGCCGAGTTAAAAGTATTGCGGGCCAGTTACTACTATGTGCTCATTGATATGTACGGAAATGTCCCCATTGTTACTGATTTTGACGTGGAAGAAGGTTACCTTCCATTGCAGAATACACGCCAGGAAGTTTATGACTTTATCGTGTCAGAGATTTCGGATAACCTGCAATACCTGTCCAAAGCCCATGGCGGTCTTTATTATGCCCGTTTCAACGAATGGGCTGCCCGCACTTTGCTGGCCAAAATGTACCTGAATGCAGAAGTTTATACGGGTACTCTACGCTGGAACGAATGCATTGAACAATGCGATTCCATTATTGCTAATACTTCAGCAGGTTATGGACTCGAAGCCAGCCAAAAGAGTGTATTTATTACTGAAAATCAGGATTCGAGAGAGATTATGTTTGGTATTGCCATTGATGATGATTACACCACTGAGTGGAATACTTTTGACATCCATATGCAAACTCTCCAACCAGCCAATCAGGGCACGTATAATTTGAGCCAGACACCCTGGGGAGGAATGGCAGCAATACCCCAGTTCATAAATACCTTCGATCCGGATGACAGACGGCTTACTGACAACTTTATCACAGGTCAACAGTATTCTTCAAGTGGAGAAATCCTATTGTGTACCCTGGGAG
>CAYWBC010000229.1:0-3388 GCA_964456285.1 uncultured Bacteroidales bacterium | reverse complement strand
ATTCCCACATAATTGCACGAATCATATTTAAAATTCCTGTTTCTGCATTCAGCCAGCCAAGGAACATGATAATAGTAAGTAGCAGTATTGAAATGGATAAATAAGTATTGGCTTTACTTCGAAAAAAGGACGTACCTCCAATTGCTAGACTCAGAAATAGACCTAAAACACTACCGGAAATTATTAGTACAGTAAAA
Source organism: uncultured Bacteroidales bacterium (assembly GCA_964456285.1). Lineage (GTDB taxonomy): Bacteria > Bacteroidota > Bacteroidia > Bacteroidales > UBA10428 > UBA10428. The sequence continues at coordinate 3,191 of CAYWBC010000229.1, read as the reverse complement.
ATAAAATTCATTTAATTGAGCGATTTAGTACAGTGATATATAATTCGTCATAAAGTCTGATTTCAACTTGATTTTGGTTTTTCACCTATATGAACAAGGTTTACATTTTTTTCTTGTTTTCTAGTCTGGATCATCAGCGTTTTTTGGTTGCACAAACATTTAGTATAAGAATAGTAGCCTATTGCGGGTTTCTAACCTGTTAAATTACACAAAAGTTGAAGCGTGCTACAAGCCTTGAATTTACTGCAATCTCGGCTATTATTTTTAAACATCGCTGTGTGGAATTGTCTTATATCCATCTTCTTACTTTCTTTTTATATTCAAGATAATCTTCTCCAAATGTCTCAAACATTAATTTCTCTTCTTTTTTTATAAATATCAATCTGACTATTGTCATAAAGATGAAAGGTAAAAATAATGCAATAATGTTTGTTGAGAATATTGAAAATCCAAATATTAAAATAGTCATCCCCAAGTACATTGGATTCCTGGATTTGGAAAAAACTCCTTCATTAATTATGTGATTTGATTTCTCAATTTTAAGAGTAGTCTGATATTTTTTAAATAAATCTCTTGACTTACCCATTAAAATAAAACCTGAAAAAGCAATCAATATACCAATCAGGTTATATGGAAACTTAATCAAGTTAAATTTTGGTACTAAAAAATAAATTGTAGTCAGTATAAGAATGCAATAAGCAATCAAAATCGGTGGGATATATAGTTTTTTCATCGTTTCTATTTAGCTGTTTTTATTCTATCCAGACTGCTTGTGTCGTATTTCCAATATGTTTTAATGTTTTTTGATGAAGATTCATAATCCAAATATCACAACTCTTGCTACAATCATCCAGTTCACAATTCCGAGTAAATAATACATACTTTTTATCATGGGATAAAGAGAGATTTTCAGATTCCCCTTTTTGGATGAGAGTGAGTTCATCATTTTTAAGATTTATAAGGACCAATTCCTCATCTATTATTTTGTAATTTTTTTTGTCCATTACAAATTTAGAAGCGAGTAATTTCCGTTTGTTAAGCATTATAGGATAATCAAATCCAATAAGTAAAGAATCTGTCTCATAATTGGGAATTATTAATGCAGTATCCTTGCTATTTATTTTCATCACATTACCTCTATCAGCATAAAGCGACTTCTGTTGAATTTCTTCTTCTAAGGGATTTAGCTTTATTGAGTTAGGTTCGATAAAATATTGTACTCCTGCTGTATTTGAAAGGCGATAGACATTTTTAAAGGTATCAATACGTACTTTATTAGCATATCTTTTTATAATCAATTCATGCAAATTAGAATGGTATCTGAATTCAACCACTCCTTCAAGATTCAGTTTCTCATCATTATAACGATAGCAATCATAGGTAATTTGTTCAATTGAGTTAGATTCATTAAAATTATTATCAACAGCAAATAAAATTGAGTTGTCTATTTCCTGACTAACAACAAAACCTGCATTACAATTAATTTTTAAAAGGCATGAATCAACCTCATTGCTTAAATTCCTGTAGTATACGCCATCACAATCTTTGAAAAATAAGAGTTTCTCATCCTGTGACTTTATATCACGAATGCAAATAAGAACAATAAATAATATTAACAAAAATATCTTTTGCATGAATTATTTAAAATAGTTGCCTACGTTTGGCGGTACGAAATCGTTGGGGGATTGCGGGCTACTTTCCTTTCCAGTTACAATGAACTTGATGCGTGGCAGAAAGATTACATAACAAACTAAACCCCAATGTTTTATACCGCGTGTTGTGCGTTCGTGCATTTTTATTCTAATAATGTTTTTAAACCCTCTTTATATGATGGATATTTGGGTTTCCAACCAAGTTCTCTTTTTATAAAACCATTTGAAACCTTATTATTCATCGCTAAAGTATTGTATATGTGCTTTCCAATTACAATTCTCAGTATAGGCTTGGGAATAGTTACAATTTTCTTTACCCCAAATATTTTTGCCAACTCCAACATAAAGTCCTTTACCCTTACATTTTTATCGTCACAAATTATAAATCGTTTACCGATAGGCAATTTTTCAATAGCTAAAACATAAGCGTCTGCACAATCATCAACATGTATTCTCGGCAGGTAGTTCTTACCTCCTCCAAATATAACTATCTTGCCATTTTTAGCCATATTAATCATTTTATCAAACATTCCGCCATTTCCATATATTTGAGCAGGAAGCATCTCAATTAAAGGAATTGAATTATCAGATTTTATTTTGGAAATCATCTCATCGTAGCATTTTCCAAGTGCCGCCATTCCTTTTCTTGCAATTGGCCAGCTCTCATCTGCCACTTCATCGCCTTTTGTGTCGAAACTTGCCCCAGAAGTAAGTATCAAAGGACATGATAATTTTTTTGCCAAATCAATAGTATTTTGAAAGTATTGTTTGGTTATTATTTCAAGTTCTTTAAACTTTTTCGATGATATACGTTCAGGTTTGAATGGAACCATTGCAGTATAAACTAATACATCGAATTTATCTGAAAATTCAATTTTATCAAGATGTAAAATATCACCTTTTATAAATTTCACTTTCGATTTATCAAAAGGTATTTCATTGTCAGGATTTCTTGTAATAATTGTCAGGTCATGGTTTCTATCTATCAATTTCCTGACGATATGCGAGCCTAAAAATCCTGTTCCTCCGATTTGTAATATTTTCATACTTGTTTCAATTTAGTGCAGGGTCTGTTTGCACAACGGTGGCGGTATGGTTAGTAAGGGATTGCGGGCTTTTTGCTTATCCAGTTACAGAATACTGTGAAGTGGACTACCACACTTGGCAAACCACTGAAACCCTTATTAACTATACCGCGTTATGGCAACCGTAAATTATTCTTTTTCAATATTTTCCACTTCTTTTATTTCTTTATTCAAAGTCTTAAATCGCTCAAATACTGAATACTTAAAAGTATAATAAAGTGATGAAATAAAAACAAGAACAACAAGAATAAAAAATATAATAGATTCTATATTGAATACATGTTTTTGAAAAAGCATTAAAAATATTCCAATTATTGCAAAAGGCATTAACATATATCTGAATCGTGTTTTTTTAATCATGTACTTTTCAAGAATAGCAAGACTTTTCTTAATGACTATAATCGAATCTGAAAAGTCAATTTTCCTGATTAATAAAAAGTATTTAACATCCCAG
>CAYWBC010000228.1:0-3400 GCA_964456285.1 uncultured Bacteroidales bacterium | reverse complement strand
TACTGCCATAAAATTTAAAGATTTTTTTGCTGTATTGATAATCTACTATTGACAAAATTCCAATAGATAGAACCACCAATAAGACAAAAAATAGATTTAATGGTATAGAACAAAAAGCAACAATACCATTAAAAGAGATAAGAATAAACGGAAATAGAAAAATACCAATACATGAAAAAATTGTGCTTAACATATCATTTCCCCTTTGTTTAATTGGTTTCAATAAATACAACAAAATTAGAATCTAATAAATCCGCTTTGCAAGTTTTACAAAGCTTTTTAAATTCTTTTTTGTTAATAACTTTAATTTCAACAAAGTTAGAATCTCCATCAATATATATAGATAGATATTTAAATCGAATCGAAATTTGAGCTTTCATTTTTTCCCCTTTGCTTTGATTAAATAGAAAAAATTAATTTAGAATTGTAAAATAAATTAGTATTACTTTCGGTTAAACATTGCCAAATAAAAATGTCTGGAATTTTTTTAAAAAATTCAATATAGTCATTACTCAGACAAACAATTTCAGGTGTACCTTTGTTTAATTCAATTAATCCAATTTTAAAACCATTAAATAGAATATTCCAATAAATTTCAAAATCAAAATCTTCTGAGATATCAAAACCAAATTTTTTTAAGTAATTTTCCAGATTTAAAGACTTGTTAGGTTTCATTTTTTCCCCTTTGTTTTACAATTCAATATACGAAATTTTTGACTATAAACAAACAATTTTTTTAATTTTCTTACTTTTTAACTTCCTTACTTTTTATTATCGGTATTAAACTTTTTAACTTTAATTCTTTTTTACCTAACAAATATATAACAAAGTATTGTTAGGCTTTCTAACAACACCTTGTATTTGTTAGGCTATACCTAACAAATCTTTATATTACTTGCCTAACAATCCTTTGTATCTTACCCTCTTACTCCCTAACCCCTTATTTTTCTTTATTTTACACTTATATTTCTTGTCAATTACCAACTTTCTATATTGCTTTTTTCTTTCTTATTTCCAACATAAACAAACACTTACTCCCACTTTATCTCTCTTCTTTTGAAACCCAAAAATCGCTTATCTGCTGAACAGATCTGAGCGAACTTTCCCACTTCAGCACTTTCTCCCGCGGGCAGCTCAGGGCAGAAGAAGCCAATTGGAGCTCAGGGCCAAAAAAGAGCTCTGTGCTAAGCGAGCGATAAAAAACTCTCTTATTTCTTAGAAACTTCACTTTGTATAAAAGCTTTTAAACTTTCTTATTTCTACTTATCGTCTCGTCTGTCGAGGAAAACTTTTCTTACGGTGAGGAAAATAAAACAACCTACGAACCAAACAATTGTTATTATTTCGGACATTTTATTTCTTAATCTTGAACTCTTTCTGACGGAGAATGTAATTCTCCAGCCATATCTTCCCACCAGCCCTTTTTACTACATTCGGAGCAGATGTGCGGCCATACTGTCACGTATACTGGGCCGGATTCCTTATTTCCATAATCTTCAGTGTGTGACTTTACTGGCTTTTTACAAACTAAACATTTGTGATCTTTTAATAACTTCTGATTTTTTGTCATTACACACATTATCTATTCCTCCTTTTTTCCGGCTTCCAAAATTTCACTCAATATCATAAACCTCATTTCCTTAAATAGAATTCTCCCTTCTCCATAATCAATAACAATCTTGTCGACCTTATCCAGAAGTTCCAAATATTCTGGCGAATACTTTTTCTTTTGTGACTTATTCACCTTTTATTCCTCCTCTTGATATCCAATTTTCATTGTTAATTGAATTGGCTTGGCCAATATTGCTCCATCCCCTTGACCAGCTTTTTCATTATAAACCTCCTCCGCTTTTTCTGGATCATTTCCTAACCAGAAATCCACTTCATCTCCATTCCAAAAAACCACAACAAATTTGTCCATCTTAATTTCCCCTTTCTTGTTTTTATTCAATATTATTTACAATTGCAATAAAACAACACAACAATATTAAATCAACTTTTAAATACTTAAATTGCGTGAGATGAGCTCAGGGCATATTCTGCTATCACACACTAAAAAACTCTCTAAGTTCAAAAACAACTTTAGAGAGCCTTATCTCTATCTTATTCTTCGAGAAATCTAAGAACTAAAATTATACATACAATAACTAGCAATCCAATCATATTATCTGATGCGCTTCTTGATAGAACTTGATTGCAGAAACCAGCGGAGCAATATAACTTCCAATATAATCAACATCGTCATCTCCACTCAATTCTAGTATTTCCCAAGCATCCTCTTCATACGGATGAAGTTCATTATCATAACTTCGATAGATCCATTCAACTAGAGCATCCATCTTTTTTACAACCTTTGAATCCTTCAATACTATTGATTCCTTTTTAATTTCAATACCGCACGGACCATAGATTAATTTAAATCCTTCTCTGGTAATTCCCGAAAGACAAAACTCAAATGGATCTTCTTCTCCAGACAGCCATTCTTTAAATTCTCCGGCTCTTATAATTGAATCTAATTCTTTAATTGAAATTTCAATCATACTAATTCCCCTTGTTTTAAAAACTTTCCATTATAACTATTCTTTCATAATCAATTCCACCCCAAATCACAGTGTGACCAATGTCATCAATTAAAAATTTCCGAAAATCTTCCATCCAATTATCATCAACAGACGGCCCTTGTTCAAATACTATCATGATTGTAACTTCCAGATTATCCAAGTAAATTACAATCATTTCAACAGGAAAACTATTGCATCTTTCTAACAATTTGCTAAATTCTGGATAATCCCAAGTTTCATGGTATTCATGATATTCCTCTTTCCAGCCTCGGTCATCTCCATCTGGCCTAAAATAGAAACTTTTGTAATATTGTTCTGGCAACTTTTTAATTGCCTCTTGCTTGTTTGAATATTGATATTTTCTTACTTCCATACTAATTCCCCTTGTTTTAAATTGAACTTAAATAAATTATTTAATTGATACAACAACCTCAAAATCATTTTTGCCTTTCAATTTTTTATTCAATATAATTTTACAATTCAATAAAACAACTTTTTAATCTCAATTCAACTTTTAAATACTTGGATTGCACGAGAGGAGCTCTGTGCCATATCATAAACCCAAAGGACTCTGTAAGCTCAGGGCACACTCCATCTCCTATTTGCTCACGTTGCTGCTATGCTACTATACGTGCGCTTATTTCCAGCCTATTGCGCGCTTATCTCCACAGCTCTGTGCGTTTTGGAACTTTATACGATCGAAGCGGGCAATCTTCGTATAAAGAGATGGAGTGAGTGTAAGTTTATTCAGCATTTCAGCTTTATTTTGAGGCTGAAGATCACGATTGGGGCAGACGCGCGGGGTTTTGTGATGGGAGATGTGATGTGCTATCTAGCTT
>CAYWBC010000227.1:0-3424 GCA_964456285.1 uncultured Bacteroidales bacterium | reverse complement strand
ATATTTTTCTGACGAGAATTATAAAACCAGGCAATTCCCGCTCCAAAAAATAACAAAATAAAGAAAGAGGCAACTACAATTGATTTTATCCTAAAGTGCAGATCCTCTAATAGTTCACTGCGATCAATTTTGGAGACCATATACCAATCAGTTCCTTCTATCGGACTAACATATGCGATAACTTCTGTTTCCCGATAGTCTGTTCCTTGTATTATACCTGTATAACCTTTAATTGCCTGAACAGCAGGTAGTTTTGACTCCGTTAAGGGTATTTTTAGAGAAAACGCTGTATTTTTCTTGTGCTGTAACTCATTCAAGAATAATACGCTGTCATTTTCTTCCCTAAGTATTAATGTTTCTGAAGTTTTGCTTGGCGTTGGCCATGACTGGATATAAGGAAAAAGAAAATCTGTAGGATCAATACGAAATACAAATGCTGCAATTGGTTTGTTGTTTTTATCTCTAATCAGATTAATAATATCATAATTTATGGTTTTTTCCATTTGATAATAGTAAAAATCTGTTAGCAGTGATGAGTTGTGTTGTATGGCAGATAAGATTTTTTTTCTTGTTGGATCATCGACTGTGGTTGCAGTTGACCCCACTGAATAAAGCAAATCTCCCTTATTTGAAAAAATAAACAGGGCATCGTAATCATAGGATTTATAAATGACGTCAAAAATATCTTTCAGCTTTACTCTAATGGCATTATCATTTCCGTTGTTAATAAAATCAAAAATAATTGGCATTTGTGATATTACTTCAGCATCAGCAATTCTTTCTTTCTTCCACGATATCAATTCGTTTATTTTTAGTTGAGCAATTGCCTCAATATCTTGACTCTTATGCTGATACAATAACTTCTCTTCATTTTTATAAAATAGGTAAGCTCCAATAATTATCAATAAACTCAATGAAAGAAGCAATGAGAAAATTATAATCTTGCTTAGTAAAGGCTTATTATTCTTTAGAACCAAGTTCATGCCTTATTATTAAAATGCTTGATAATCATGCTGCTCCCTCCTTTATTAAAGCTTCACCTCTTTATATATCTTCAAAATCTGAAATTACAATAACAGGTATACCTGAAAGTTGTGAAAAAGCTTCCGTTCCCTTTTTACCAGAACCAGATAACTCAAGAATTACAGCATCAAAGTTTGATCTCCTTGCTGAGTAATGTCTGCTTTGTGGAGTCTTAGTATGGGTGATATTATATGTATTGCCTCCAGAATCAGATAAATACCTTTCAATATCAGATGAGTTCTTTGTATTGTTATATCCGTGAAGTATGTTAATAGATTTTACCATATCTGACAATCAAGTTATTTGTAAAAACTCTATTTTGAAAAGTAATTATTTCAAATTAACGAACAAGAATACTAATGCAAATAAGATTCAATTTAACCAATAGGTTTTGTTTCTTATATTGATTAACAATATTTCCCAACTGGGACAATCTTCTTCTGATTTAGTTTAAATCCCAACTCAATATATAAAAGATAGACATATTTTTGCAGATTTGCAATAGAACGATAAGCTTTTCCCATGGCTAATTAGGAAAGTTTTCATAATACCTGGCATATTTTAGAATGGATTTGATTTTAATTTTTTTTTATCCGTCTTAAGATTTAGAATATATACCTCCTTGCTGAATCTGATACATCAAGTATTTCAGTTTCTAACTCTCCTTGTTTGATAACTTTTCCGCTCAAATCCAGTATCTTATAAGCTATATTATCAGATAATAATCAATCTATTTTTATTTGAATCGTTTGACTTGCAGGATTAGGAAAATGGCACTAACGGTTGGCGGTGCGAGGGATTGGGCTTTTTAGAACTACTTCATTATCAAAGTGCAATAAATTATAATGCGAGAACTTAGGCAGAAACACCCACTTAGTCCCCAATGTTTTATGACCGCGTGTGATACATAGTTATTATCAAGATAAATTAAATAGCTATTCAATACTGTTATAATCTTTAATTTAAAATGCTCATAAATAATGCAATATTTAAAAGTGTAACTATTCCACCTAATAAATAGAGTACAATTTTTGAAAATTTGGAGTTTTTATATTTACCCATTACTTTGTCTGAAGAGGTAAGGTAAACTTGTAAAAAAATTGTAAATGGTAGTTGAATACTCAAGATCATTTGCGAAATTATAAGTCCGTTAAATGGATTAGATATTAAAAAAATTATGCCTAGACCAATCAGTAGGGAGATGGCAATTCCCAAACGTGAATGATTATCTTTAATATCGTAAGGTTCTTTATACATGCCTGCGAAAATTGAACCGGCTGCCATACCTGATGTAATAGTTGAAGCTATTCCTGCAAATAAAAGCGCAATTGCAAAGACAATGGCAGCATGATTACCCAGTAAAGGCGCTAATAATTGATTTGCTTGTTCAAGTTCTGAAACTTTCGTTTTTGTTACAAAAAATGTTGCAGCCGCTAAAAGTATCATAGCACTATTAATGGCCCAACCAACAAGCATGGAAAATAGCGTATCCAGAAACTCGTAATTCAATTGTTTCTTTATTATTTTATCATCCTCCAAATTCCACTGTCTACTCTGAATAACTTCTGAATGTAAAAAAAGGTTGTGAGGCATAACAACAGCACCTAAAACACTCATAATAACAATCATAGATCCTTTTGGAAACGACGGTGTTACCCAACCAACTATTGCAGAATTCCAGTCGATGTTTACTAAAGTAAGTTCATAAAAAAAAGATAAGCCAATAACCGAAACAAATGCAATAATCCATTTCTCAATAATTCTATAAGAGTTAGTATACAACATAATTATAACAAAAACCGTAACCAAGATAGCCCCCGCTCTTATTGGAATATTCCATAACATTTTTAAGGCAATAGCCCCTCCCAAAATTTCGGCTAATGATGTTGAAATGGATGCAAACATAGCCGATGTGAGTATTAATTTTGAATAGCGTGGTTTAAGGTATATTGTTGCAGCCTCTGAAAGACAAAGTCCTGTAGCTATACCTAAATGTGCTACATTGTGTTGTAATAAAATAAGCATTATTGTTGATAGAGTTACCATCCAAAGCAGCGCATATCCATAATCAGCGCCTGCAGCCAAATTTGATGCCCAATTTCCCGGATCAATAAAACCAACAGTTACTAAAAGTCCAGGACCAATAAACTTAAAGATATCTAAACCTCCGTATTTTGGCTTATATCCTTTTCTATCAATATTTTTCAAAAAATTAAACATTCCTTACTATGATTTAATGAACAAAGTAAAACTATCTATAAATATTTTAGTTAGAAAGTAGTAATTTAAAGAAGGCATATAAACATGAAATAAACGGAATTGTGTAGACATTTTTTAGGACGAGTCACCATTACCCGCAACGGGAAGCATATGGTTTGTGGCGGACTTTGAAAGACAAATC
>CAYWBC010000226.1:0-3425 GCA_964456285.1 uncultured Bacteroidales bacterium | reverse complement strand
CGTAGATGAAAGTGCCATAGCTGTTTCTTTAGAATTTTCCAAGCCAATGTATATGCTTGATAGTCAGATTGAACAACTTTCATTGAGAGTGAATGGGATAGAAACAGCAATTAAGGAGGTCTTTAATCTGAAAAACACAATCAGAATAAACCTGTTTAGTAATTTGCATTATGGCGATACAATTTTGATTACATACACTCCTGGCGATATTATTGCCGCTGATAGGGGTGCATTGGAAACCTTTACGGATGTTGTTATTGAAAACACGATTGCAATGCCAGCCTATTCACAAGTGCCGGGAAAAATTGAAGCTGAAAATTATGTCATGCAATTTGGTACGGATACTGAAACAACCAGCGATGCCGGTGGTGGATTAAATGTTGGCTGGCTCGAGACTGATGATTGGTTGCTTTATGCCATCGAAAACAATACTGATGTAACAGATTATAAAATTAAATTCAGGCTTGCAACACAAAATTCAGGGACTAAGTTTGACTATTATATCGATGATGCAAAAATTGGACAAATTGCTGTCCCAAATACAGGCGACTGGCAAACATTTACTTCAGTTATAACAGATATATCTATACCAAAAGGAAAACATTACTTTAAAATTGTAATAGTAACCGGACCTTTCAATATAAACTACTTCGATGTTCAGGAAAGTTTTGTAAATGGAATAAAAATAAATACAATGGATAATGTAACTATTTATCCTAATCCTGCTTCAGACTTCGTCGTGATACAATCTCCGGAGTTTCAATATAATCAGGTAGAAATTTTGGATATAATGGGCAAGTCATTTTTTAAGGCTTTTGTAACTTATTTGCCTGAATTACACTTAACTGTAAAATTAAATAATGGAGTTTATCTTTTGAGAATAAGTAATGGTGAATCCTTTTATTCTCAACGGTTAGAAATAATAAAATAACATATCTACATTAAATTGTGTAGACATTTTTTAGGACGGGTCATAATTACCTACAACGAGCCTGTTATATGGTTAGTTGGCGATTTCAAAGCTCTTTCTTATCAAGTTACAAGTTAAGTTGACTAAAAGTACAAAACTTTCGCAAACCACTATCCCGCCAATTAACTATATACCATGTGTTGGGTTTTAGTTGCTTTCTACTCAGCTTTTTTTAAAGTTTCAGGATATTTTGCCCATGCTTCAATTACTTCATCAGGTATTTTTACAGGGATAAATCCATCATCCATTAATGGAATAAATGTTTTGAATACAAACTCTTTGTTAATATCAAAAGAGTAATTAACAAACTGATTCATTACGTTATCTGATGTTGCGGTTTGTATATCAAGGATTTTTGTTTCTTGTTCCGGTTCAAAATTAAAATCTTTAAAATCTAAGGTTACGATTTCCTTACGATGCTCATTTTTAAAATAAATCCTTTTATTGGTTATATCAAACACGGTGCTCCATCTTGTATGATCATTGATAGTCACACTCAGTAATACATTAAAAGCTTTATCGGTTAAAGTAAGACTATCCTCATTTTTCTTCATTGAATTGGCAGCTGTTGCAAAAACTTTATTAATAGCGAGGGTATTATCATGTGTCCACTCAATATCATAAATATTGTTCCATGGAATAGCTGTTTCTCCGCCCATGATGTCAAATTGTTGAAGATAAGAGATTGATTCATCATAGGTATTATTTGTTAATAAAGGTATTGGTAAATCCTGATTGCTATGATAAACCATCTTTCCATCTATAAATTCCACGGTAGCTGTTTTGCCATTCGAATCACAAACGAGGAAGTGTATTCCTACTGGATTTACATTAGAAATCCGTAATACAGTGTCACTTGCCAATACATCTTCTACCGAACCCGAAACGTCTAACTGATACTGTATCCATTGAAGTGGATTCATTGCTTTTCGGTTATCAACTTCAGGATATTTTGATTCACCTAAAAACATTTGGGCAATTACCAGTCCTTTCTCATTCATGCCACCATATGGAAATTCCTTACCGAACTGATTAAATGTAATACTTCCATATTTAGAAATCCAGGTCATTACGTTTGTCTCTCTTATAAATGCGTACTTTGAGATGCCTCTTTGATTATTTACAATAAATCCGTTTCCGATATTAAAATCAAAGTTTCTGCCATAAACAATCTGACTACTATCTTTGAGTACGAATGTGGTACATCCATATGAATTTACAAGTGAAATAATTTGTAAGGCGGCTAATAAAATAACTACTCTTGTTTTCATTTTTTTTGTTTTTTGAAATATTACTGAACACAAGATTACAGATGAATTCCCTGGCATTCAAATTAATGGTATGAATGGAAAGGAATTGGTATGAATGGAAAGAGTGTTATGGTAAAAAAATAGTTTTTATTTCATTATTCCATTGTCGGGATACAGGAATAAGGTTATTAGCGTGGTTTAGTTTCAATCTATATCCTGCTGCATTTCCGGTGACAGATTCAATTATTCTTTTATTTATGATGTATCCTTTATGGCAACGAAAGATTTCAGTAAGCTCTTTATTGTCTTGTTCTACTTTTGACAAAGAATAACGCAAAAGACTTTTTTTAGCTGTTCCATCTTCCAGATGATTTACTTCAATATAGTTATCCTGAGAACTAATAAAAATAAGTGAATCAAGAGAAATCGTTATTCTTTCATTCTTATTCTCAGAATTTAATACTATTACCTTTTTCTCCTTCTGGACTATATCGCTTTTTGTTTGTAATGTATCGTTTACACTCGTAGTTATTTTTAATCGTTTTCTTAATGTTATGTTGTAATGAATTAAAATTAAGGCAGAAACAGGAATAATATTAATTGATAGTATTATTCCCTGGAATATAAGGAATGCTAGAAAATTAAATTGACCATCATTATATAGATATGAATTAATAATTGAACTTGATGTTCCAATAACCACAAATGATAACATTATCCATATAATTATATTTAATACGGTATATTTCTTAATTAAAAGCTTTTTAAGAGGGTAAAATTGCAGAAACATTAGAACCATCCCAATTCCAACATATAAACTTATCGCTAATATTTTCTCATTCAGATTAAGATTGTATAATCCATAAGGTTCAAATATCCACAGAAATAAAAAAGCAAATGCAGAGCCTCCAAAAAAAGCCAAGTATCTAGGCTTTGTATTTTCTAATAGATCATATGGCTTATTTAAAAAATCTTTCATAAGATGCAGAATGTCTTTTTTGATGCGTAGTAACGTTTTATATCTGTAATTGAAGCCTTCCTTAAAAATCAGGCAATTTAAATTTAATAATTTGTCTATTTTTAAACTGTCTGATTTTTAGCAAAGGTTACGATGTAATATCATTTATCATTCTTCCAAAACTACGAATCTTGCGACAAAATATTTTTCTGCACTAAGTATCTTTAAGTAATAAATTCCCGGACTT
>CAYWBC010000225.1:0-3449 GCA_964456285.1 uncultured Bacteroidales bacterium | reverse complement strand
CAGGAAGATCATTTATCGAAATGGTGAATGCTTTTTCGATATATTTTAAGTCATTGTCAGTGACACGCACTCGTATCTTGTATTGAGATTTTGATTCATAATCTGGTATAGTATCTATGATGAGCTCAGTTCCATTCAGCATAAAAAGATGGTTGTCTGCATCATCTATGCCATTGCCCGGTACAAAATTGTAGGTATGTCCGGTAGTCTGATCAGGATCGTTAGTTGAAAAGTGTCCGACCAGGCTTCCCGGAGGCACATTCTCATCGATAGATGAAGGAGAAAGTGTTATGTCAGTTGGTGCATTCATCACCAGGTACACAGAGTTAGAGGTAAGGGTCAGTAATGGGAAATCGGAATTGGTCATGGTGCAGTGGTAATTGCCCTCGGAAGTATTATCAAGAGAACTCAGACTGAGTTCAGGAGAAGAACCATAGGAAGTTATTGCTACACCGTTTTTCCACCATTGATATTGATTGTTAGCAGCTATAACTTCAGGAACAGCAATGTTTGTTATATCAAGGTTCAAATCATCACCGTTCTCTTTATATAGTTCAAATGTATTATTAGGAATATGATACTGAGGACTGTAGCTAAAAGTTGTAAATGCATTGTTCTTAATCGGTTCCAGATCATAAAATGTAAAGTTGTTATTTTCCACCTCCAAACGGATCAACGCTGGCATAGTGGTAAGCCCGGAAGGCAGGGATCCTGTGAAACAATTAACATTCAGGGCAAGGCCCACCAACTTATTTAAATTGCATATTTCTGCCGGAACAGATCCGGAAAACTGGTTGTTATCAAGTTCCAAAGCATAACATTCACTTAAATTACCCAGTTCAGCAGGAAGAGGCCCACTTAACTCATTATAATCAAGATGAAGTTGAGTTAAATTAGTCAGACCTCCAATTTCAGGGGGAATTGATCCGGTTAACTTATTGCATGAGACATACAATTCTAGTAGTTGACTCAAATTGCCTAACTCTTTCGGGATAGTACCTGAAAATGAATTCAAACTTAGTCCTAGAGCTTCCAGTTTATTCAGATTTCCAATTGCTGCAGGTATTGCTCCATTCAGTTTATTAGAACCTAAAGCAAGAAATTTTAAATTGGATAGCAGGCTTATTTCTTCCGGAATAGAACCAGTAAGATCATTGCCACAGAGAATGACTGTATCAAGTTGTGTCAGATTTCCAATCTGGGAGGGAATTATGCCGGTTAAATTATTAAAACCTAAAGATATATATTTCAGATTGATCAAATTTCCTATTTGAACAGGTATAGATCCTTCCAAATTATTTACCAGAAGATTCAATGTCTCCATTTGAACCAGGTTGCCAATCTCGGAAGGCAGAGATCCAGATAAATTGTTCCCCTGAAGGTCAATTTCAGTAACTCTTCCGCCGCTTACAGTAACTCTATACCAGGTAGAAACAGGTTTGCCTGCTTGTAGCCAGTTCGTATTATTATCCCAGTGTGCTCCATCTGTGCTGTCATACAGAGCTACCAATGCCAGGGAATCGCTCACAGAAACTTGTGCATTAGACATTGAAATACCGAAAAACAGGAGGATAAAAAGTATATATTTTTTCATGGTTGAATTTTTATAGATGAAGATCCGGTAACGCTCAGATAGCGTTACCGGATAATTGGCACATTACTTCTTAATTACCTTCCTTACTATGAAAAGATCTTTGTGGCTTATTTTCAGATAGTATATGCCAGCAGGATACCCATACATTTTAATACCATTTTTGGTATATTTTTTTTCTTGCACTATGCTTCTTCCCATTACATCAAGTACTTCAATGTCAAAATCTGCTATGTTTTCCGGTACCAATATCTCGATAAAACCATCGGTGGGATTTGGAAAAATTGAAATACCATTGAGCATTCTCTCCCGGATAGCATTCACCTCAGGCAGGTCATTTACAGGAATAACCAGCTCTTTATCCAGAGTTTTAGAATCACTGTCTGTAGCCCTGACATATATATGGTATTCCGGTTTTGTCTCAAAGTCGGGACTTGAATTGATTACTAATTGTTCCCCACTGATGGAAAAAAGGGCATTGTCTGCATCATTGGTGCCATTGCCGGGCACAAGTTGAAAACTATGGCCGCTAAGCTGATCCGGATCGTCGGCAATCAATATGCCTATTACAGTGCCTGGAGGAAGATTTTCATCCATAGCTCCCGGATCGAAGAAAATATTCATTGGTCCGTCAACAACCAAAAGAAGAGAATCACTGTACAGAGAAAGACTGGGGAAATCGCTGTTGTTTATTGTACAATCATAATATCCTGCATCCGTAGTGCCTATATTCACAATATCAAGATAGGGTACGGATACGCTTTTTGTTATACTTACACCATTTCGTTGCCAGGTATAATCATTTCTTACTGCTGTTATTTCAACAAGTGAAAGTGTAGAGATATCCAATTGAATATTATCGCCGGAAGAAACATTTATCTGTTTGGTATTGAACGGTATTTGATATTGCGGATCATAGGCAAAAGTTGTTAGGGATATGGTATTGATGGGCTCGAGATCAAAAAATGTCAAAAAATTATTTTGTAGGGATAATTCCTGCAAGGAAGAAATACTGAGAATTTCTGTTGGAATTGGTTCCGACAATAGGTTATTATGGAGATAAATACCCGTAATATTTGTTAAGTTACCTATTGAGGAAGGTATTGAGCCAGAGAGCTGATTGTAGCCCAAATTTAGGACTCTCAAATCCATATTTCCTATTTCAATAGGAATTTGGCCGGTAAGGTTATTATTGGGAAGCCAAATTTGATCTACACGATTGCCCAATAGATTAATACCGTACCAGTCCTTAACCATTGAGCCTGGCTGTAGCCAGTTTGTATTATCGAACCATTCAGGTCCGTTAGTTTGGTTATATAAAGCTACAAGGGCAAGAGAATCACCCTCATCAATCCCAATATTTATACCTCTTACTAAACCGCAAGAGAGAAATATGGATAAACTGAGGAGTACTATTTTTTTCATGATTATTTAGGTTTAGATTTTAAATAATAGTTGCATTCATACTTTACAGTCGGATGGATGGGGAAATAGTTCCATCAAAGAAAAAAAATTGGAAAAAACAATACAGGTCAGTCGTTATTCTGATAGGCAAAGCTCTTGAACTTAAAAAGATTTTTAGGAGAAATAATGACTTGTTAATTAGCGTGGATCGCCAATTAAAATATAAGGTGCCCAATAATAAGGGTGGCGGTATGTTTTATTTGATTCAAGCATCGACAGCTTGGCTTTTTGTAAGGCCATCGATTTGTTTCCACTGTTTATAAGGTCTTCGTAAAATCGCGCCATCAGCATTGCTGTCGATCGGTCATTGATGTTCCATAAACTAACAACCACAGAAGAAGATCCTGAATAAATGAAGGAGCGGGAAATTCCTACAATTCCTTCGCCGCGGTAT
>CAYWBC010000224.1:0-3484 GCA_964456285.1 uncultured Bacteroidales bacterium | reverse complement strand
AATCTTCATATAACAGTTTTCAATTTGGATCATATATCTAGTCCTAAAATATGGCTACAAGTTAATCAATAATTTATACTGCGTTTTGTGGGACTTTTTCTAAGAACATTATTATGCTTAGTTGTTATTTTAAAGAATCACCGCTAAGCAATCTTGCAGAATGATATATTCTTAAGATATCCACTTGAAATTCACTAATAATCCTATAAACAATTCTATAATTGCCTACAATTAATTCTCTTATAGTTTTCTCATTAAACTCAGGTATGATTCTACCCAACGAAGGATTATCAATGATAAGTTGAGCTTGTTGATATATTTTATTAACTGTAATTGATGCATATCTGGCTGAATCCTCAGCAATAAAATCAAATATTTCTTTTAGGTCATCCCTAGATACCTCTGTCCAAACTAACTTGACCATTTATCAATCATGTTTTTAACGTCCTCATTTGAGACAACAATCCCATCATCTGATTGCTGAATACCTTCTTCTACTTTTTCAATGAAAATCAATTGATCAATCAACTCATCTATCGTGAATGAATCTGGAAGATTGTCAATGCTCATTTTTACCTTATTCTTAGTTAACATAGCGAAAATATTTTCTAGTAAAGTTAATCTAAATATCAATTTTCGTCAAGAATACATTTTGGCAACAATGAAATACAACATCCTAATATAGTGAAAGGTAATTATATTCCCCATATTTCCTTATTCTGGAAATATGCGTTTTGTGGGACTTTTAAGGTTTTGCCGGTACAGTTGTACAGGCTTTTTATATGCAAGCTACAAAAAAGACAGTTTACCATGCATTAAGTAGTCATAGACTACTCTTTTCCTATGACGTAGTCTGGAGACTACGCATAGCTGGGAGCTTACTACTTTAGCCTCCAACCCCGCAAGGTTGAATCTTAGACCTTATGCTTTATATCTCCTTGAGAAGTTTTTATTTATGATAATCTTTTTAATCTGTAACGGTTTTGTATTCATCTTTTTCCCATATTTTGAAACCTTCATATAAATGATACAAGTTTCTAAAATTCTGATTTTTCATTATTCCAACAGCTCCTTTGCTGCGTACACCTCCCTGACAGTAGACAAGGTATTTTTTAGTTTTGTCCAACTTACTAATCTTGTCTTGAAAATTAGCAGATTTGTAATCAATGAGAATGGCTTTTTCAAGATGTCCGTTCTTATATTCTTCAGGTGTTCTAACATCCAGGATTAAGAAACTAGTGTCCCCGCTATGTTTATTAATTAATTCCATTGCTTGTTGGCAGCTGATATCTTCTTTCAACCTTGTTTGAGCACTTGCAATACACGTCATTATTAATAGCATAGATAGACATAAAATATTCTTTTTCATTTTTATAGATTTATTTATTAAACATTCTTCAAATTATGTTTACCCGGTTACTTTTTTCCTGTCCGAGATTACTTACTAATTCTGAATACTTTGCTCTTTTACTTCCGGAAGCGATTGACATTGAGACTGCCAAAGCTTCGGCAATTTCTTCTTTTGATGCTCCAGCCTCTACTGCCTTTTTATAATGCCAATTTATGCAGGGTACACAATCAGCCATGACAGAGCATGCTACTGCAATTAGTTCTTTTGCTTTTATATTTAAAGCGTTTTCTTCATAGACTTTATCAGAAAAATTGTCATACAATTCATTTATTTCTTTTAATAAAAACATATTAACCTCCTTTATTTTTAGTTTACATTTGCAAATGTATTCGATCGTTTTATAGAATAAAAGAGATATATTTCGATAGTTAATATCGAAATATACGATATGTAAATTATGGAATTCAGAGAACTAAAAACATTTCAGGTAGTTGCAACATTGTTAAGTTTTAACAAGGCGGCAAATGTTCTTCATCTGGCTCAGTCAACTGTTTCTGCTCAAATACGTTCATTAGAAAACGACCTGGGAAAGGAACTATTCCTCAGAGCAGGAAAATCAATCAGTCTTACGCCAGCCGGAATAAAATTATCAGCTTATACTCAACGTCTTGTAAATATCGAAAAAGAAATACAAAGTGTTCTGGGAAATCTTGATGATAAATCTGGAAATTTGACTATTAAAACACCTCAATCCATAAGCACTTATTTTTTCCCGGATTTAATAAAAGAGTTTCAGTTACTATTTCCTAAAGTTGGTTTTGATATTGACTGGTGTACAAGCTACAATTTAGTTGATATACTTAATTCAGGCACAATAGATTTAGCTTTCCTGATAACAGACAATTTTGAAGAAAAGAATTTGCAAACCGAAGAATTAGCTAAAATAAAACTGGTTTTGGCTGTTCATCCGCAAGATGAATTACTTAAAAATAAAAAAGTGACAATTCAGGATTTAAATGACAAAACTTTACTCTTTGCTAAATCGGAATGCAATTACGGAAAAATAATGCAGCGAATGCTTCTTCAATCAAATATAAAACCTCAAAAAATCATTGAAATCAATAGCCTGGAAGCCATAAAACAGATAATGCTACTAGGAAACGGGGTAGCATTCCTTCCTGAAATAGTTATTGCAAATGAGCTTAAGAAAGGTTTGTTACAAACACTTCCTTGGTCAGGCATAAGTTTTAATGCAAAATTAATTATGATATGGTCAAATGAAAAACATATCTCCGAACCTTTGCGTGCTTTTATGATGATGGTAAAAAAAATGATATAGCCAACTCCAAGTATTGAGGTCATTTAGCTTGCCCCTATCATCCGCATAGAGCGAAAGGTAATTTTATTACCTATATATAGCTATTCTGAAAATATGGTTTTGTGGGACTTTATTTATTTAATACTGTTTCAATAATCTGTATAAAACGAATGGCAGCATCCCCTTCTAATTTTCCGACATATCTGTAGACTATTCGCCAATCCTTGTCAATAATAAAATGAATCGGAACGGCAGGAAATTTATTAAAATCAAGCATCAATTTTTGATATTCAGATGTTGAACAAATTTTATATTTAAATGGATTCTCTTTTAAGAATTCTAATAGATCATCTTTTGAGTCACTGGTTATGCCAATAAAATGAATTTTATTTGTTATGAATTTTTCTGTGTAACTATTTAATTGTGGAATTTCTTGAATACATGGTTTGCACTTAATGCCCCAGAAATTAATTACAACAACATCCCCTTTTAAATCCTCTGAATTAATCGCCAATCCATCAAAATCAATAAGATTAAATTCTGCTGCCTCTCTTACTGTTGTATCAAGAGGAAAATTAGGCATTTGAGCATAGGATCTTATTGAAAGGCCGTGGATGGATATAATTAAAAATATTAAATGATAGTTTCTCATGATGTTCAAAATATTTGCGTATTCTAAGACAAATCCAAATTTTATTACCTAAAAATAATTATTTTTATTCTTGCAGAACGACAATCGAAGGTGATCATTATACCGATAGATTTAAAATAAAGGGATGTTACATTCCCTTTATTATTTTTTAAGGACATTGAGT
>CAYWBC010000223.1:0-3494 GCA_964456285.1 uncultured Bacteroidales bacterium | reverse complement strand
GCCTAAACTTCTGTAATGCAGATTGCTTTATTGTCAACTGTGTAGGCCTGACACCCACAATGCACATTAGCCCCCATCCCACAAAACAAGCATAAGTACTAATCAAACACCGAAGAGATCTCCTGCAAGATATTTCAAACCAGTATCACACGCAACAGTGACGACTGTCTTCCCTTCTCCGAGTTCTGCAGCAAGTAGTAGAGCACCGACAACATTCATCCCACTTGAGGTACCAACAAAGATACCCTCTTCTTCTGCAAGGCGTCGAGCCATTAAACGCGCTTCCCCTTCATCAATGCCTCGCGCCTCAGAGTAGAAAGCCTTATTTAATAAGGGGGGAACAAAGCCAGCCCCTACACCCTCTACATGATGAGTGCCCGCTTCCCCGGTCGAGATGACTGCAGAGCTGGTGGGCTCTAATGCCACGATTAAGGTCTCAGGATTGAATTTACATAATGCTCGCGCAACCCCCATAAGCATTCCTGCTGTTCCTACTCCGCCACAGAAAGCATCAATAGGGCGATCGATCTGCGCCAGTAGTTCTCGACCTATGTACTCGTATCCTTTTAATGAGTCTTCGTTGTGAAATTGATTTGTGAAATATGTGCCAGGTTCCTCAGCGAATTTTTCCGCTTGATCAATCATCCTATAGATCAAGTCAGCGGTTATCTTACCTCCCTTGCTCGGAATGATGTGAAGTTCTGCTCCGAATGCCTTCATCGTCTTTAATTTTTCATCGGCAAATGCATCTGAAGAAACGACTTTGAACCTATATCCTTTCACAGCACATACAAAGGCAAGTGAGGATCCTGTACTTCCACCTGTATATTCAACTACGGTCATTCCGTCCCGCAAATCTCCACGCGCCTCTGCTTCCTCAATCATCGCTAATGCCATTCGGTCTTTATATGAGCATGTTGGATTGAAATGCTCTAACTTTATAATGACTTCTGCGCTCCCAGAAGGAACGACTTTACTAAGTTGAATCACAGGTGTATTGCCAATTGCCTCGAGGCTTGACGAGCAAAGCGGTCTATGACTCATGATTTACCTCCCACGCAAAAAAAATCATCAATAGTGACATGAACCCGTATTATGGACTATTTATCTCTTAATTGGAAATGAAAGATGTGGGACAACAATTACTATACGGAGAAATTTCTGTATTGCGTAATATATCTTGGATTTTTCGGAATTTCACATTAACCGGTATTTTAATCATACGTGCCATAAGCTTCAGTCTGAGTAAATTTCATGATACTTCCTGTAATCAAACCCTTTTGACTGAATATATCTTGCCAAAACTTAAATCACGCCAGCCACAATTTCTTGGCAGCAGTGAAATAGTGATTCCTTTTTGTCAATGTTGAGACCTGACTCCGGTGGCTCCAATTTTATAATTTTATGGACATCCCCAACAACACGCGTCCCCAACAATTCACATATAACAACCACTCGTATTACTCTTTACGTTACATCATTGAATACCTGTCAAGTTTCTTAGTTTCTTATCGACGTCCCCTTTAGTGTTGCCAGAAAAGCAACTATCTTAAATGACTAAATAATTGCATATATGTTCTGTATATCCCAGGGTTTCAAGGGCCTTGATATTTGCAGAAGCATAGCAGGTATCAAATAGCATAAATATCAATAGCAGGGTTAAATTTAGCCCTGCTATTAATGGGATATAGCATTTACAAGGTATTTAACTGGAATAACCAGCATCTGATCAATCTGACACTGTCTGTAAGATCAAATTCCGATTTTTACAGTTTAGCATTTGTTTAGTCAGGAAAATTATTTTAAACACTTCGCTAAAAAGTTTTGAACCTTTGAAACTGCGTCCTTGGCTGCTGCCGGATTATATTTTAGTGTATGACCTTGATAGACCATATCCAATCCTTCCCAGTCAAAGCAATGATCCGCATTCTCATAAATCTTTAATTCTATTTCGAATTGGGATTTGTTTGATGTAACTAAGCTTTTGCATCCAGCTGGTGGACACCAATCATCCTTTTCGCCTGTCAAAATTAGCAAAGGAGCGTTAAGGTTATAAATACTGAAACAATATGGATAAAATAAAACTGCACATTGGAATGGATTACCACGCCGTTCAATTGGTGTTAAATCATCAACAACGTAAAGTGCAGCTATAGCACCATGTGACCATCCGATAAGCCCAATTTTTTGCTTGTCCACAATGGGCAGTTCCATTAAATAGGCTTTTGCATCATATGCATCCTGAGCACGTGGCTTCGTTGTAGGATTGGGCATATCGCAAAATGTTTGTTTTTTTCGAGGCGTCAAACTATCTACCCGAAGTACCACATATTCCCACTGGACAAACCGTTTTTCCCAAGCATCCAGATATGGCGAATCTCCTGAACAGCCATGCATCATAATTACAGCAGGAAATGGACCATCGCCGTTTGGTTTTACTAAATTTGCTTTTAAAATTAGTTGATCTATTCCGGGAGTGGGGCTTAACCCAGCAAATGTAACCGTTTCCGCAGCCAGTGGTGAGAATGAAAGAATTATAGCGATTAAAATTGAAAAAAAGACAAGTCGTTTCATAATCTCCTCCCTCTATTTCTATCGAAAATTTTGTTTAGTTAACAACTTCCCGTCGGGGACAAATCATTTTGCGGCTCCTTAACTGATTTTTATGCTCCTAACAGAGTAAAATTTCTGTCAGGAGCAGGGCTGGCTCATTTTGAGAGGGTTCTCCATTGAATTTTTGCCTAATTTTTAGGTTAAAGTTTGAGGGAATCCAGCATCTGTTTCAGTGGAAAAGGCAAATTAGAAGTCGAAGGGTCGCTCAACAGGGGAATAATAGTAGAGAGAATTGATAACGAAATTGAACTTTAAGTGATCATATTATTTGTATAATGGTGTTTCAAAATACAGTTTAATGTCAAGAAAAATCCATTTATGTGGCTGTCATTTGCGATTTATAAAATTCCATATACCTTGCCAGTATCACAACTTACTGCAAATATAGTATATCAAACGCATATCACATTGTTTTCGGTACTGTCAGCGCTGAGATACATAGAAGCAGATATCTTTATCAGAAAGCCAACCGGCCCTCACCAGTGACTGTAATAAATTGGTAACGTTCAAAAGTGTTCGCATGGGGACAATTCTACCGAATGGATTTCAATGTTGAAGTAACCTTTGATCCCAAGTTTCTCTTTCCAATATTGTTCCCATTTATCTCTGGAGTATTGCCTGATCATGATCATTTTGGAAATATTGGTAACGGCTTTATCTGACCAACCCCAGGCAATCCTCTTAAGGCGACGACTTAAGGCGACGACCGATTTCTCTAAATACTCTTTCCGGCAATGATGTTGTTTTTGGTGCTATTATCCCTGTTTTCAGCCATAGTTCAATATTAGTAAATAATCGATCAGAGAGGTTTTAAAGATAAGATGCCCCGTGTTTGTAACCCTTTTCCCGAAACGTTTCTATGAGCTCTTTGATTTCTAATT
>CAYWBC010000222.1:0-3500 GCA_964456285.1 uncultured Bacteroidales bacterium | reverse complement strand
AAAGATCGCTTCATTCGGATATTCTCCGTCACCCCATAGGCCGCTTTCAGGGCAATCCCTTGCTACCTGATCCTTGCATAGGGTATTTCAAAAGTACAAAATCCTGCTGATATACAAAAATTTACAATTAAATAATTACATAATTCTTAGTGATTAATAAAACTTTTTGCGAAATTTGTCGTTACTATATACGTAATATGTCGCATTATGAGAATGTTAGATTTATATTTGAATGATGATAAATTAATCGAAGCCTCACGAGTTGGTATAACTAAAAGGGTTTTCCAGCAAATCAGATCCTTTACAGGTCTATCCTCTCAGTACTTTGCTTCGTTTACTCATGTTGGTATGCGTACTATTCAAAGAAAAAAGGACAATGAAAAAATTTCCCCTGAAGCATCCGAAAGAGCCGTTTTGATAGGAAAACTATTTTATAGAGGAGAAGAAGTTTTTGGCAATAAAGAAAAATTTCAATCCTGGATGAATGGTAGCATTCCAAGTTTTGATGGGAAAAAACCCAAAGAGATGCTTGATACTATTACAGGTATTTCAATGATCGAGGATGAATTAATTCGTATCGAGCACGGTATCTATTCTTAATTCATGCAAATTTATCGAATCACAAAAAGTAAGTATACCAATCTGGATGGAATTGGAGGTATGCTTGTCTCAGGACGGTGGCATGAAAAAGGAAATCGATCTGTTTACTGTTCAGAAAATCGTGCACTTGCTCTGTTAGAAAATCTTGTACGCATAAACAATTATAGTAATTTGCCAGATGATCTTGTTCAGCTTACCATAAAGGTTCCTGATGATGCTCCCATTTTTCAAGTTGAACTATCAACACTCCCTCCTGCTTGGAATAATAATTTTGCTATTACACGAAAAATCGGAACGGAGATTCTAGCGAAAAAGGAATTCTTGTTAATACAAGTACCCTCTGTAATTGTTCCTGAAGAAGATAATTATATTCTAAATCCCATGCACGAATTGGCCGGTGAATGTGAGATTATTGAAAGCAAATCCATTTTATTGGATGCCAGGTTTATAAAATAATTATTACCTGCTTTGTTCTGATTTAGTATAAAGGTTAATCTTTTTATCATCTTGAGAAATGGCATCTATTCGGTTTATTTTAATCTCATCTGGCAGATACCAAACCTCGGCAAAGAAATTTCCCAGATCATATAAAAGTAGACGTTGATTGTAGTATTCTCTCGATGCAATAAATCTCCCCTCCAGGAAAACTT
This sequence comes from uncultured Bacteroidales bacterium, assembly GCA_964456285.1. Classification (GTDB taxonomy): domain Bacteria; phylum Bacteroidota; class Bacteroidia; order Bacteroidales; family UBA10428; genus UBA10428. The sequence goes on along the minus strand of CAYWBC010000222.1, from coordinate 2,250 downwards.
TCCTGCCTTTTTCTTTTAATGAGCAGCTGGAAAATTCAGTTATATCCATACTGAACGTTCAGTTAAAGTATAGCGCCAAATTATTTATTTACCTCCAAATACAGGGCAATTGCTTCAAATATTGCATATTTCATTGCATATTTTGGATTATCAGAAGCTTTCACCTGGTACATTTCTGAATTCATCCTCTCCCATTGCTGCATTGATATACTTGGTGTGTATGTAATAAAATCATCCGGAAATTCAGTTAATTCTTTTCGTCCCGATAAATACATCTCAAAGGCCTCATAAACGGCATCTTTTATAGAATATTTACGATTCCCGGAGGCTTTTATCAAGTAGACCCTTTGTCTAAGTGTATCAAGCTGTGAAGAGGAAATAATCATGGAGTGAGAACGAAAATCTGAGGGCCCATGATCATCGTTAGTGTAGGGCGTAAAAGATATCGGCTCTTGTTTTTTAATTTTGCTTCTCCCCTCTCCTACTCTTACTTTCAGCTGCTTTTTTGTTTTCTTCTGAAGCTGATCATTTGATCTTGGCGTTTCTACTTTTTCCTCCCTTTCAACAACATCAGGTTTAATCTCTTTGAGTTTCTGAGCAACATCTTTGGGTTTAATTCTCGATGGTTTTGCAACCTGCTTTTTGGATTTGCCCTTTTTTATATCCTTAAGTGGATTAAATGAGCTTGGGGTGTTTTCTCTGTTAAGAATTTCAAGACCATCGATCAGCTCACCTGATCCTTTCCCTAGTTGTGAGAATTCATTTTTCCTGGCCATTTTGAATAGATTTTAAGATTTCATTTGAAAGTTCTCCATAATCCAGAGCTGCATGAGATGTGCGATCATATTTAAATATATCCTGCCCTTCGGCCTGTGCTTTTTCTATAGCTGTGTTTTTGCGAATCATTGTAGAATAAAATTTATCCTTAAAGGCCAGTTCGACATTTTCGCGTGTTGCTTTTGAAATGGTAAGCTGAGAATCGTAATTTGTCATAAATGCTCCGAGAATATCAAAACTAAGCTCCAGGTCAAATTTTAAATCCTGAAAATGCTTAACGATGGATTTAATCCCATTTAAAGAAAAAACATTTGCAGCGATTGGAAGCAGAATATAATCACTTGCTGCAATTGCATTGTCTGTCAAAAGACCAAGTGAAGGCGGACAATCAATAAGACAAAAATCAAAAGCACTTTCCAGCGGTCTAAGTAATTTTTTCAGCACTCTCTCACGTGCGTTTTCAACTACCAGTGCCTTTTCCATTTCGCGCAATTCACCAGAGGCTGGAGACAGAAAAAGGTTATCTGTAAGTTGCAATATCGGAAGCTTTATATTTTCTTTTTTTGCCACCACTTGCGCGTAGGCATCATTAAGTGAAATGGTGATATCATACTGCCCAAAATGTTGGGTAAGATTCGCCTGGGGGTCCGAGTCTATCAGAAGCACTTTATAACCAGAATAAGAAAGGTAAGCTCCTATGTTTGCCGTAGAAGAAGTTTTAGCCACTCCCCCTTTATTGTTTACAAAAGAAATTGTTTTCATACAATAAGTAATCTTAATACGATTAGTAATATTAGTAAGTACGATAACAAATATATTAAATCTTTATAATCTTATAACGTTTTATACGATTAATACGATTTATAAGAATTCTTATGTATTTGATTTAATGTATATTAACTTGTTAATAACTTATATAGAAGGAGAGGGGCAAAGCCATTATGAGAATTTAATTTTAACATGTCCATTCTCATCAACATCAGATTTATTATAAGTTTTTGTACTTGGTTTCTGTTTTTCTTTCAGCTCATTATTGCTTAGAAATCTTTCTTTTTGCTTTTCTGAATATAAGTTAAAGGCCATCTTATGCTCATCTGCAGAGTGCGAAAAATGAACCACAAGTTGTCGTCCTGCAACTTCACGTCTGTCAAGTTCATCGACGGCCCTGGATGCTTCCACCTTATTTCTCATATGCACAAATCCATAGCCTTTGCTTTGCCCGGTATGTTTATTTACAACCAGTGTAACGCTTAAAACATCTCCGAATACTTCAAAAAGTTTTTGTATTTCGCTTTCGGTTAAATTGTAATTGAGATTTCCAATATAAATATCCATACTTTGCTACATAGAACCTTAATGCAAGATATAAATATAATAAAATTATTCTTTTTTTATTTCTTTAGATATAAGCTGTACGACATGCTAAATCTAAAAGCTAGTAAGGCTAATTTGGCTGGCAATTTATTTGGCAGT
>CAYWBC010000221.1:0-3505 GCA_964456285.1 uncultured Bacteroidales bacterium | reverse complement strand
AAGCGTATAAAGAAAATCCCGAAGATTTAGAATGTTTAAACACTCCTGAGTTTTTGGAAGGGGTAGAACTTGATTGCTGGCCTGCGATGTGGGGTTAGATCGCATACTGCACCTCATTGATTGTTTTGCGTAATTTATCATAAGACTTTCTGAAAATGCGTCTATTTTGATACAATTCAGAAAGTCTTTCTTGCATATTATCATAATCAAGTTTACAAAAGTAGATTTTTTTTACATTGCAGTCATATTTATCTATTATACCTATCCTGATGTAATGCCTGACCATGTCCTTGCTAATTTTTAATATTTTCGAAACCTCTGATATCGTAAACAGATTATTCTTTTTCAGTAATCTTTCAATTGGTCTTGATAATTGTTTTCTTTGACAAATATTTTCTACAATACATTGATTAAAAGGTATGCCTTTACCGGATTTTTTTTCCTGTTTATTTAATATCTCAGCAATTTCTTTAAAAGTATAATGTTCTAATAGCTGATCAATTAATTGTACAACTTCCTTGTCAGTTTGATATAAATCTTGAACTTTGACGGGCGCCGGTAACTGCATACTTTCAGTCGCCCCTCCTTTAAACCTAATATCAACATTTATAGACCTGTCTTTATTTCTGATTAAAGTAACATCTTCAATCAACAACCTTATCATTCTTTTTTTATCTTTGTTAGATGTATTCTGATTATTCCATAAAGCTGAAAAATCTGCTGCCAAAGATAAAATCTTATTTCTATCATCATTACTTAAAATGTTAAAATCATTTTTCTTTTGTCTTTCATAATTTTCATATAATTCATTTAGACTTACAAGTTTTTCATTCCATTCTGCCTCAAGAGAATCAGCTACTAACCTATTTTCAGGATCAACCTGCATATATCGTCTTCTTGCTAAATTAACTTCATAGCGAGCTCGCTCAATTTCCTGTTTTCTTAATCCATCAATTTCTTCGTGTCTTCTTTTTAATTCATCCTGAATATTTAATGCTACTTCTAATGTTAAAGGTGTAAATGATTTAATTAGTTTTTCCCCAATTGCTTTATCTATATATTTTCCTTCAATCCTTTGACAATAATCATCTCCTGTTTTTATGTGATCATATTCACATATATAAATAGGATCAGTGTTGTTTTTCCCCGACCTTCTTGTTCTATATTGTGTATACATCTTCTTTCCGCACGTTCCACATAAGACAATTCCTTGCAGCAGCGCTGAACCTTCTCTAGGTGGTCCATTTCTTCGATCCGCACCATATGACTGAGCATTTATCTGTAATATTCTTATGTTTTCTTCAAACTCTTCATAGGCTATATAGGAGGCATGAGCATTTTCTTTATAAACAATCCATTGATCCCGGGACAATTTTTTATATCTTTTTCCTCCATCAGGAAGTTTATAGACTTTATTTTTTCCATAGCTGTATATACCGGCATAATGATGATTGTGCAATATCTGTCTGACTTTTGAAGTCTCCAATACATCCCAAATTAAATCACCTTTATTGATGCCGCTCTTAATTCGTCTGGGAAACTTTAAATTGTTATTTTTAAAATATTTTACTGTTCCAAATGCTGATCCTACCTGTTTAAACACATTAAATAGAAGTTTTATTGCCTCTTGTACTTGTTTGTCAGTATCTATTATTATTTTATTTTTATCATTATAAACAAATCCTATAGGTAGTGGTATTTTTAATTCTCCTCTTTTAGCTTTTGAAATAATTCCACCAAGCATTCTAGCTTTAATATAATGGAGTTCTGCCTCACTCATTGTTCCTTTTAATCCCAGTAAGAGTCTATCATTAAAGTTTTCCGGACTATATATTCCATCTTCATCTAAAAGCAAGGTATTCGTAACTGCGCATATTTCCAATAACCTATGCCAGTCAGAGGAATTTCTTGCAAGCCTTGACACCTCTAATCCGGCAACTATACCGGCATTACCCATTCCAACTTCGGCAACTAGCTTCTTGAATCCTTCACGATTCGCTGATCCGGAACCGGACAACCCTAAATCACAATCAATGGTTTTAATTTGTTCTAAAGACCAACCAAGTGCTAAAACTCTATCTTTAAGAGCATACTGCCGTCTGGTGCTTTCTTGATTTTCAACAACTTGTCTAATTGTTGATTGACGAACATATAGATAGGCATTTTTTTTCATGTGATCAACACTAATTTTCTTTGTAAGTTCACTGATCATTATAAAACCTCCTTAAAATTGCTAAAAACCATGTTCACTAAAAGCATTACTGTTTCCTTAAAATAATCTTGATTAATTGCATTCTCGGGATTCATTTCTAATGTTTCTTTAATTCCAGGATGATTATCAGAGGATAGCTCTTTGTGTTCTACCCATGAGTCACACCATACTTTCATTCCTTTGTTAAAAAACAATATTTGTTCCTGATTTCTTAGTATTTTACCGGATTTTATTTCTAGAAAATAAGCTCTTAACTGTTCGTATTTTTCTTTTAATAAAAAGGCGTTATATGAATTATTCATTTTTCCTCCAGTTTTTTTTTATTAGATAAAAATCTTTGAATACTTCTTTTATGAAGAGTAATATTAAAATTATTTTTTATTTGATTAGTAATTTCAACAGCATTAGGCTTATCATTGTTATCAATATAGTTATTGATGTAGGCGCTTATATCTTCATTGATTTTATGAGGTTTTTTTGGACCTCTTTTTTTTGGAAAGAATCCAACGAGTCCTTGCAAATTATAAATATTTAATAATTTGTAAAAAGAGATTCTGGAAAGACCAAAAGTTTGTGCTGCTTTTGAAACAGTCCAGCCTTCTTCTTTAACCCTTCTTATCATTTCATATTTTACTTGAATTAAATCATATGGATCAAAAAAATCATTATTGACAAAAAGTTCGTCTTTAACATCTTTAAAATTAGTATTAAATACGTTTTCATTTTTAAGATGATCAATTTTAGAAAAATAATTATCAATCATATTGCCTCCCTTTATGTGTTAATGTTATTATGTCATACGCTCTAATTAAAGTCAATAAATATCGTTTAATAGCCCCTTTATACACATTAAATCCTACATCTAAGGCCATTTTAATAGCTTAAGACATAATAACGTTAACACTAATGCAATATTTTAGTTTACACTTAATTTTACTTTTTTATTGCTTGAATAATATTATACAACTCTAATAAGTCGGATATCTTGAACAGTGATTTACCATTTGATATTTTTTGAAAAAGGTCTTCCGGCTCTAAATCTGTCCATTCTATTGGTATTGCCTTGCTATTACTGTCATTAAGAGTAAATATGACATATTTTTTGCTCCAATATTCTCTAATATCAACAACATTAAACTCTTTATCCTTTAATGGATGAAATGGATGTGTAATTTTAAACTTACTGCGTTCATTCATTAATGATGTAGTTAAGGATACATTCTTGGTCAACTCTTTTCAATCCATCGGACTGGACAGATGAATACTGGATCAGAAACAACATCGATAAACTCG
>CAYWBC010000220.1:0-3516 GCA_964456285.1 uncultured Bacteroidales bacterium | reverse complement strand
AATTACAATAGAAATTGCAATTGGTAACAATGAGAATAAAATCGAAGATGGTTTTATGAGAATATCAATACAAGATTCCGGGATTGGCATAAGAAAAGAAGAACAGGATAAAGTATTCGAACAATTTTACAGAGGGGATAAAATTAAAAATCAAAATAAGAGTGGTTTTGGTATAGGTCTGGCTGTGGTGAAAGGTCTGGTTAATGCTTACCATGGTACAATTGATATTGATAGCACAGAGGGAGAGGGCACAGAGTTTAAGATACTTCTTCCATTGTTCAGGAGATTCTTTGAGGAGTCTGAAATCGAAGCAATAAATGGAGATGAAAAATCAATTACTCTTGATGTTTATGATCTTGAACAGGAAATTGGTTTATCAGAAAATCAAGAATTGGAATCTGAAAATTTAAATTCTGATAAGGATGATAAGAGGGCAACTCTGCTTATAGTTGAAGATGACAAGGATTTGAGATCTCATTTGAAACATCAATTTTCAGATTACTTAATTATTGTTGCAGAGAATGGAGAAGAGGCACTTACTAAAATAAATGAACAACATCCGGACTTGATTGTAAGTGATGTTCGGATGCCGAAAATGGATGGATTCGAATTTTGCAAAAGAATAAAGGCAAATGAAAGTACATCACATATCCCTTTTATACTTCTAACAGCAAAGGTAACTGCCAAAGATGAATTTGAAGGCTTGAGTATTGGTGCAGATGCATATATTACTAAGCCTTTTAATTCAAAAATTCTTAAGACTACGATAGAGAATCTTATTGAATCGAGAAAACAGCTCAAAGAAAAGTATAGTAAAAACTTTACTATGGAACCATCTGAGATTTCCATAACCTCTGTTGATGAAAAGTTTTTGCATAAGGCCGTAACAATAGTCGAAGAACATATTGCCGATCCTGATTATAGTGTTGATATGTTTAGTAAGGAAATTGGAATGAGCCGTTCTCACCTGCATCGAAAATTTGTTGGTCTTGCCGGAGTATCCCCAAGCGGATTTATTAGAACATTGAGAATGAAACGAGCAGCGCAATTGCTCACAAAAGGTCAGCTTACTGTTTCTGAGATTTTATATGAAGTGGGGATTAAAAGTCGCTCCTATTTTATAAAGAGTTTTAAGGAGCAGTTTGGAATGTCTCCCACTGATTTTACAAATAAATTCAACCAGGGGAAGACCAATCTGCATATTGACTAAAAGATTCGTTTTATTTGCATTTCTCGGAATATTTCTCCTAAAATGGACGAAAGCGTATAGAAATGAGACATTAGAGAATACATTTGAGACATTCCTAACCTTGATATGGTAAAACTCAACTTATCTTTATGGCAGATTAATCTTGTCCCTTAAACCAATTGAATTGAAAAAAGATAAAAAGCTTCGGAAACTTTTTATAATCGAGCTACTAATAATGATTGGAATTATTACATCGATAATGTTGCTTATTATTTTAATGTAAAATGCAGGTGAGTCATGAATTTTTTTGAATGGTAAAAATTGCATTGATAATGATGAAATTTACAAGCTTGAAAAATTGGAATTATTGATACTATGCACTAAATATTTTTAAACAATTAACCTTTATACCTATGAGAAACGATTTTATTCTAACGATTTTGTCAGGCAAGATAATATCAAAATTTGTCTTGACAGCAATGTTAGCATTCTCCGTTTTCTTTATTAGTTTTCAAAGTGGATATGCTAATGAAGCATTGCAGGAGAAGCAACAAATTACCGGTACAGTGATAGATGGGACTACCAATGAACCTCTACCGGGTGTATCTATCCTTATTAAGGGAACTACAAGCGGAACAATTACTGATATGGATGGTAAGTTTTCCATGGATGCTGCTTCTACTGATGTACTTGTTTTTAGTTTCATCGGTTATTTATCTGAGGAATTTCCTGTTGGAACTAACACTGAGATAAATCTTAGCCTGGTTGAAGATATCATAGGCCTTGACGAAGTAGTGGTCATGGGTTATGGAATTCAGAAGAAAAGCGACCTTACCGGTGCCGTAGCTTCCGTATCAGGCGAAGAACTTACCGAAATTCCTTCTATTGGTGTAGATCAAGCTCTTCAGGGAAGAGCAGCCGGAGTAAGTGTAACATCAAGTACCGGTATGCCTGGAGGTAAAGTTAATATTCAGATCAGAGGAATTACCTCTATTAATGGAGCTGAACCTTTGGTGATAGTGGATGGTGTTCGAGGTTCATTATCAGGCCTCAATCCAAATGACATTCAATCTTTAGAAATTTTAAAAGATGCATCTTCAGCCGCTATTTGTGGTGCTTCCGGGGGGAACGGTGTTATTTTGGTTACTACAAAGAAAGGACAGGAAGGCAAATTGATTACCAATTTTAATTACTACGTAGGTTGGGCTAAGCCCTGGAAAAAGATGGATCTGATGGATGCACAGGAATATGCCAAATCCAGGAATATTATTAGCGCCCTTCAGGGAAATGATCTCTGGACTACACGGCCAGATACATTGCAAAGTTATGATTACCAGGATATCATGTTTCGTACTGCAATAATGGAAAATTATGATTTTTCTTTTTCAGGTGGTTCTGAAAAATCCACTTTTTTTGCCAGTGCAAACTATCAAAAACAAGATGGGATATTAAGAAAATCTGATTATGAGAAACTTGGATTCAGAATCAATTCAAAACATAAATTGAGTAAATTAATATCAGTAGGTGAGAATGTAAGCTTTACACGAACAGCAAACAATGGATTTGAAGAATGGGAGTATCAGAATGAATACAATTCACCTCTTATTCAAGTACTACAGATGGTTCCGTATGAGCCTCCATATGATGAATCTGGAGAATGGACGATCCTTCAGAGTGGTCAGGCAAATCCACAAGTTACTGAAGACGTTCTGAGTAGGCAGAGGAAAGAGTATACAACAGGCGGGAATGTTTACCTTGATATAACTCCTTTTAAAGGTTTTGTTTTTACATCAAAAGTGAATGGTTATCTGACGAATACAGTTAGGGATAAATTTAACCAAGTTTATAATTATTCTCCTGTTATACAGAATTTGCACTCATCAGTTGAGAAAGAAATGGTAAGACAATATGGTTGGGAGTGGCAAAATTATATCAATTACAATACAACTCTAGCATCTGCTCATAATATAGGTGCCACCATTGGAATGGAAGCGCGATATAATTACAATGATAATATCAAAGGCAAACGCCTTGATCTTTTCAACGAAACTCCGGAAATGCGCTATTTTGACGCAAGTACAGATAATACAAGTGGAGAGCAAATTGTAGAAGGAAAAGGTTGGGAAGAAGCTTATTATGCATATTTTGGACGTATAAATTATGATTACAAAGGGAAATATCTCATATCTGCGGCAGGACGTTACGATTATTCCTCCCGGTTTGGTCCGGAAAACAGAAGAGGATTTTTCCCTTCAGTTTCTGTTGGCTGGAAGTTCTCTGAAGAATCCTTTATGCAGAATCTGGATTTTCTAAGTTTCGGAAAAGTC
>CAYWBC010000219.1:0-3551 GCA_964456285.1 uncultured Bacteroidales bacterium | reverse complement strand
TTGTAGAAGGACTCATGCCGGTCGAGATATTTCTTCTGGATTGAATTGTGCCATCTCCATTATTGTATAAAATAGATAAATTATCTGAACCGCTATTGGCAATTTCAAGATCCATATCACCGTCATTATCAATATCTGAAGAAAATATTGAAGAAGGCTCGTAGTCTGATGGAAGTGTATAGTATTCCTGGACATAAAATGTACCATCACCATGATTGAGAAGGATCGCTACTGCCTCATCATTGGCGGTTGCTATGTCCATATACCCGTCACCATTATAATCAGAAGAAAATACAGAAACAGGATGAATTCCTACACCATAGTCATTTTTAGCCTGAAATGTACCATCGCCATTATTGAGGAGGACTGATACATTGTTGGAAGTGCTATTTGCTGTAACCAGGTCCATATTACCATCAGAATTAAAATCGGCTGAAAAAATAGACATGGGGGAACTCCCTGTTTGGTAATATGCGTTGTATTGAAATATACCATTGCCCTGGTTAAGAAAAATGGATATCCTACTGCTACTACTGTAACTGACTGCAGCTAAGTCCATATCCATATCACCGTCAAAATCAGCGGAACAAACAAACCTTATATAATTTGGTGTTGAGTAGTCTGTCTGTGGTTTAAGCATTCCACTTCCAGCATCTACCATAGCAGTAAAGGACCACTCGTAAGGCATATCTATATTATCTCCTAATGCGGTTTCTATATCTGTGGTGAGGATTACTGTCACAATTTCACCGAAAGCAAAATCATTATCCGGGTTTAAAGTAGCAGTAAATGATCCTCCATCATAACTGTATGATCCGGAATGTAATCCTGTCTGTGAAGCATGAACGATGAAGGTATTTGAGTTTATAGTTGAAGGATTCATATCCTGCAAGAACTCAACATGAATATCAGCAGATGTATTCACATTCAGTTGATTTTGGGCCGGAGATCTATATACCACTAACTCATTAGGGATTATACTCACTTCATTAGAAAATTCACTTTCGTTATATGCACTATCCACAGCGGTTATCCGGTAGAAATATTCCTGTCCGTTTGTAAGTTCGATATCTACAAAGAAAGTATCAGGTGGCGATTGAGCCACAACACTGTCAATTATTGTAATTGCCGGTGAAGTAATATCTCTGTAAATGTTGTATTTATGAACATCTGTTTCCGGGTTTTTACTCCAGATAAGATTTACCTGTTCATCACCGGGTGTTGCTGTAAGATTCTGAGGTGCTGATGGTGGCGAATCGTCGAAAATTATAAATACTACATCACTAGAATCCGAGGGATCACCATCAAGATCCGAAATTTTTACTAAACAGCTCAATGAAGGATTGTCCGGGATGATCCAGGTGTAGGCTCCATCATCCGGAGTGCTGGGAATCACATCGGCCCACGTCGATCCATTATCAGTAGAATATTCAATATATACAGTTCCACTGGTTCCTGTTGAAGTCCATGTAATATCTTGGCTAGAACCAACTTGCCATTCTTCTCCACCATTGGGAGTAATAAGTGTTAAGTCTTCAGGTATTGAGGGTACCGAGGTATAGGCATACATGCACAGATCCCAACCATATCCATCCAATGAAATCCAGCTTGATGAGGATGGCGATTTCACCCAGGCCACACCTGTGCTAATAGTAGGTGTACTAAAATCTGTTATAGCTTCTTCGACCGGCAGAGGCCAATTGTATCCCGCAGTCTCATAGGTAATTTTTACAAAATAATGATCACCATCTGTTAAGCTGATCGGTGATGAGAGGTTGAAACTGTTATATCCTGTATAGGGACAGGTTTGCGCAGAAATGGATCCTAACAGACCTGAAAGTGTTGTACTTCCGTCAAAACCATCATAAATCTCAATCGTCACAACCGCACCGGGCTGGATAACCCAGGTGCCAATATCAGTAAGCTCTGCATCTCCATCTGCTTCAAACATTACCACTGCATCAATAGCCTCTTCACTAAGACCTATACTATTGCCTAACCAACCGGATTCGGAGTAGGTGAAAATTTTATCACCTGTATTTAAATCCTGATAATTAGCAAAGAGGGCTACTGTTGAGTTAACCTTAACATCCTGGTAGGCAATATAAAAATATCCACCTTCACCCCATGTGGGACCCCAGCTGTTTTTTATGATCCATGCTCCGGTTCCGCCGGCAGTTACCTTATTATCATCCCATCCAACGAGCGTTACAGCATGATTTGTTCCAGTGGCTGAACCTGAGTAATAATAAGTAAAGTTAGCTGCGTTATAAGATGGGTCACTCCAATACATATTGGTTGCCAGTGCTCCGTATTGCATAATTGCATCTTTAAGGAGTTCAGGATCACTTGTAGGCAGGAACCATGCTGAAGTAACAATCCCCTGTGGGATCAAGCCGGAAGGACAATCAACACTGGTGTGTGTGTCGCTATAAGGGTCGTCAGCTTCAGAAAAAGGGCCTGAGCCTCTTAAAAGGACAGCTGAGGAGATATATGCATTTCCTCCATCACAAGGGTCGGAAACAAAGGGAGGATGGCAGGTATTTAAATTATCTTCAGAAAGGTCGTAGGTGCCTCTGCCATTAACCAGCCAGCGGGATTCAATGGATCCCATTGTGGCAAAAGTCCAGCAGGAGCCGCAGGCAGCCTGATCTTTTACGGAGGTAACACTGCTTGAATTACGCAGGTCAAAACTCACAGGGGCCTTATCCAAATTAATGAATTTGTTCTTGAGACTAGCAGGAAACTCCGTATTGATTATATAGGGTAGAGGAATTTCTCCAAGGGCATGCTTCGAAGAGGCAAGTTTATCGGTAGTTTCCCATTTTGAAAAATTTGGGTTAATTTGTTTGTTTTCCTGTATTTGCGCATTAACTGCTGCAGTCATGCAAAATAGTAAGCATAAAATTGTAGAGTAAAAAATGGATCGATCTTTCATAGGGTTTATTTTAAAGTATTTGCTAAATTTCATATGTTAATCGGCTTCCCGGATAAATAATAATATACCTGATAACTGTGCAATTGAATGAAGTTATTAATTACACAGGAGAATGAAGAAGCCATTTCTTTTTGAGCTTTTAGGATTAATAAATATACCTACTGCCATTTAAAATAGCAGTCGGATCGTAACACTTATAATGCCCTGATTAGCTTTTAATGTTCAAATAAACTTCCCCTAACAATCAATCATCAAATTATTTGAACTTGTAGTTTTGCCTAGTTGAATAATAAAATTCAATCCCAATTATCGGGACAAATATAATGGTTCAGATTTTATAAAACAATACCCCTTTAGGTGTAGTAGATTTTCAATAATGGCACAAAAAAGTATTATTTATTTAATATAATGAGAATTAAGTTTTTAATTGAGATTAGTTGAATCCAATATCTTTAGACTAAGTCGTAATATTCGGGAATGGGATTTAAGCGGTCAGTTGCAATCAATTGCTAACCGAATACAGTATCTGGTGTGTCAATAAAAATCAATTTCCAACAATACATACTTCAACATTGGATATTCATCATTGGACATTCGATATTCAACAACCAGA
>CAYWBC010000218.1:0-3553 GCA_964456285.1 uncultured Bacteroidales bacterium | reverse complement strand
ATTTTGAAAGTTAAAGGGAAAAACTTGATTTCTATCTGACATGCGGATTTTAGGTGCTAACACGCGGGAGCGGGATGGTAAAACCCTAACTACAATGAGTATCTTAAAATAGTACCATATCCTCCCTAATTTATCTTGAAATACCCCTGAATACTTCGGGTATCGCTTGGATCGCTTTCCGAAGGTATTAGACCTCCCTCCCAAATGCCAACAGTAGCACTGTAGCCTCCTGAGATTATTCCATTTTGAGGCGCATTGATCGTAACGGTTCCCGAGACACCTCTGCAATTCAGAGCTGCGGCAAATTTAGCAGCACTCTCAAAAAGAGCTATAACAACGCCATCTGTGAGCTGATATGTACCCGGTGCTCTTGGTACTACAATCGCGATAATTGAGTCACATCCCATTCCACCAGAGACACAAACATTGGAACTGATCGTGTAACTTGGAATGCGAACCCCGCTTTCATTGCCTGTTTCACTCTCATGGTATTCTACCATAAAGTGCTCCCGGGATGGGCCATAGTTGCTGCTCAAGAATGTTTCAGCAAGCATGATATCCGCGTCGGGTTTGCTGAAGAGCGTCGTGTTATACCTGTTAGAGAGATGATCATAAGCCTGTTGAATAGTAAACGTATCAGTTAGTGAAGTATACATATTTCGGGTGAGAGTCCGGATCTGGTCAAACCTTGCACTCCTGGAGTGTGCAAGAAGAACAATTGTATCAGGTTGATTCATAAATCCTTGAATAAGCTCATTGTCCTGGGCTACATTGCAGGCATGAAGTGAAAAATAACATTTTTCTGACGAATTAAAGTATGAGCTGGCAAAATCTCGCAAAAGTGTCCAATACGTTCTTCCTGAGCTACGTAACCTTGTAATTCCATAGGTGTTTATCTCACTTGAGTCCACTTCCATTTCATCCGGAACTTCTTCGAGCGTTGCAATACCATAGCGTGTTTCAGTGTCTGTGCTGTGATCTATACCATGTGTAAAAATTGCGAGTACCGGAGGGGCGTAACTGAAAAGGGTTCGGAAAAAACTGATATCTAGTGTTGTATTGGTAGAATTGTAGTTGGTAACACTGTATCCCAATTCTTCCAGCGAGTGATTTAAATTGTCGATTGTTTCAGCAAGAGTCTGTTGATCGCGCGTTGTGTTACCGTCAAATACCTTGACTATCTTGGCATCACCGCCTTCCATTATGCATAACTTAGGTTCCAAAGATGTGCCTAAATCTGCAGATTTGGATCCTAACTGAGTACTTCTGAGTGCATAATTCGCCCGAAGTCCCGATGAAAAAACCATACTAACCGATAAAGAATCGTCACATACTATTGCCGATGATATATGCTGGCTTAAAGAGAACCAACTCGCCAGGTGCTGGAGACTTTCAAGGGTGTCATACTGTGTAAGGTAGTTATCAATCACTGCATCGGCCTCTTTAAGAATTACTGTTGGAATTGATGAAGTACTGGCTACAGGTTCGGAAGGATCTGCTAGATCATAGTCTTTTGAGCAGGTAACAAGAAGCAATACAAGAAGGGCCAGAAACGTACAAGTTTTCTTTATTGTTAATTTCATTTTGTTTTGTATTACAAGTAACTATATCGTTGAAATTAATTTATCCAAAGTTAACTAATAATAGTAACGATGTCAATAGAGACTTTCTGTTAGATTTTTACTAATTGTAAAATTCCAAATAAGGTGTTTTTCATGTTTGCATTGTGTTTCTAAAATTGGCTACAACTAGAGTATTGGCCAGATTTTGTTTGGTTTATCATTCCAAAAATAGGAATAGAGCCTATGTTTTAATGGTTTAATTTTAAGCATAGTAATCTATAATTTCAAATTATCCTGATCTTATTTTAAATAGCTGGGGTTTATGAGACAGTTATAGTTAGTCCAGAGACTAACTTTTACAAAAAGCGAAGTTACAAACTTCGCTTAGCAGGGGGCTAAGGTATCTGGACAATCTCCTATTGCAAATCCTTTAAAAGATAAATTCCTATCTGAATTTGTAAAAACTTGAGAATATGAAATTGAGCAGCTTATGGCTGAAATTAAAACTATACTTAATAATCTTTTACTTTTAGTCATTTTAGCATTAATAATCAAATTCAACAATAGAGTTTATCACGCACAAAAATTAACGCTAATGGTCTGAATAAACGCCTGTTTTAATGGCGTTTATTTTTTGTTGTAGGTCGTATTTTTTTCAATTATTCCAAGGGAACTATAAGTACTGGTATTTTTGATTTTTTTATGACTTTTGCAGACACACTTTCTACAAATGCATTGTAAAAAAAACCATGTTCATGATGCCCAGCAATAATTAGATCAATATTTAACTTCTTAGATTCTTCTATTATCATTTCAATAGTTGCGCCTTGTACAAGTATGCCTTCTGAGTCAACTCCTTTTTTCTTGAGGGTAGTGGTGTATTCTTGAAGTAGCCTATGTTCTTTTCGAAGATCTGATGCTCTACTATCTCTTATATATTGGGGTCCAACTTCATAACCAACAAAATCGGGATCTGGAGCGGCTATATGCATTAGCCATAATTTTGAATCGAACGATTCAGCCAATTGAAATGCTTTATCAATTAGTAGCTTTTCATTTTTATTAAAATCGATTGTAACTAATATGTTCTTCATGTCTAATTATTTTAATCTTGAATAAGGTCAAATTTTGTTGTTTTTAAAGTTAATCATTTTAATAATAGTCCCTTACCTTTAAATTATACTATAAATGGGGCCTCCGAGGGTCATTGTCAAATTTTCATGTTAATTTATCTGGTAGCTACTGGCTCCAATCATCTGCCAGAGAAAATTTCTGATTGTCAGGTATAATAAAATGATTCGAAAGCAAAGGCATGCAGCAATCAGCATCACCAAAGCTTATAGAAGAACCTGGAAATAAATCTATTATTTTGATTTGATTGTGAAAAGTCATAGCTTGATTAATGGTAAGTATTAACTCAATCAGACTATTAATTTATCTCTTTTAAAGAACCATTTCCTGGATACTGGCAAGAGGTAAAAATCCAAAAATTATGTAAACATAAGAAGAGCCCTGTAGGGTAGTGTGTTCAAAATGATTAATAAAGTTCTTCCAAAATCACCTATCTCACAGATATTATATAATTGATAATAAGCAATATGCAATTACTAATTTGGAAGATCAAATATAAAACCATTTTTTCTTCTACAATTAAAATCTTTAAACCTTAAAAATCATACTGTTATATGATTTTTCTGTAAAATATTGAGAGAGAAGTTTGAGATGACTTTGAACGGCCTACCTGTAGGGGCGACATCTAATTAGTCCCGGTGTTAACCGGGGGTACAAGGAGCATAGATTATTATGGCGCAACTACCGGCCATCTTCAGGATAGCGAGATTTTTTGCGCCATGCAACCCATGTTTATTTATGTAGTGCTTAACAAGGTCTGTATGCACTGTTGCATACAGTAACCTATCCCGATACGTTTCACTATCGGGATTTGTTCAACTTACATATTTCAGTTCACTTCGTTTCTGAAATCTGAGTTT
>CAYWBC010000217.1:0-3602 GCA_964456285.1 uncultured Bacteroidales bacterium | reverse complement strand
AACAAAGTTTTACAGCTTTTTTAACAATAGACATGCGGATTTTAGGTTATATCGCTTGGCAAGATTCCATGAGAAAAACTAGTATAAAATGAATATTTTAAAACTACCGGGTTTTATATTTACATCTTAATCAATAATTATATCATATTTATTTAATAATCCTGAAATACCATTTGAAGAAAACTTAGTCTTCTTTAGCTTATTCTTATCTGGATCAATTGAATAATTATATGAAGTTAAGAAATCAACTTTTTCCAAATTTGTATTATCAAATATGGATTCTGCTAAGTCGCAATTATCAAATATTGAATTTGTCAAGTCGCATTCGATAAAATCAATCTCCTTAAGCTTTGAGTTTTTAAAATAGGTGTTTTTAATCTTTGTTTTATAAAATGAAGAATTATTAAGAGTACAATCGGTAAATTCAAATGACAGTCCATACTCATTGCAATCTCCAAAAAGTAATCCCAGCATTTTACAGTTATTAAATTTAGTGTCACGAAAAATGGTCGCTGATAATTTAGCCAGACTTAAATTGCATTTTGTGAATTCACAATCTGAAAATATTATATTGGATAATTCTGATCCTGAAAAATCACAATCAGAAAAACTACAATTCTCATATTCTCCTTTATCTAAAGAATTATTTATAAAATTAATTTTATCAAATTTCTTATCTGTTATGTAATCCTTTTCCATTTGCTGAAAGTTAATTGTGTCCAAATAATAACTTATTAATACTTAAGACCTATGCGTAGCAAAATTAAAAATTCTTTAGATTTTTCAGGGCACAATGTTTATGTTGGTTTGGATGTACGCGCTAAATCGGGGGCTGTTAGCTGCTGGCGTTTAATTATATCTAAGCATATATCTTAATCCTTTTGTCCATGTAGGAAACAATATGTCCATGTGCTCAAAATCATTTAAGATAATAGACTTGTATTCAAATCCTTTATAATTTCTTTTTTTTAGGATATCATCAAAAACAATTTGCATACTATCTGTATCATCAATTGTTCCTGAACACATGAATAGTTTTACTGGGAGGGTATCTGTTTGTTCAAATAATTTGTTTTCCAGGTTTAGAAAAATACTATCGTTTCCAATAAAAGCACTACCTGCAATATATCCTTTAAATGAGGGATTCTTTTTTATGGCTGATTGCAGAAGGTTATACATCACAAAATATCCGCTTAAAGAATGCCCAATTACAATGTTTTCATCTGGTTGAGTCCTAAATTCCTTATTAATGTAGGGGATTAGTTCAAGATCCAGAAAATTTGAAAAAACATTGGCACCATACCCATCTAAATCCGGAGGAAAAGAATAATCTCTAAATCTAAGTGAATCCATGCTAATTATATCTTTATATCCAACCCCTATGTATATTGCGTTTTTACATTCTAGCCCATTCGACTGCACTTTCATTATGGTCGAAATAATATCAAATGCAACATTCGCATCAAGGATATACACAACCGGATATGTATTATCTGATTCATCATAATCTTTTGGAAGACTAACGAAAATATTGAAGGTGTCTTTTACAACATCAGAGAAAAAGCTTATTTGACTTTGTATAACTGGATCATAAGTTAAAAAGGTTGTCAGGTCATCCTCCTTAACCGAGGTTGTCTTATTCGTAATACAACCAAAAAGCAGGAAAATTGATAAAATAGTAAGGGTTAAATTTTTCATGAGTTTTTACTCAATTATATGAAGAATTCTAATCTTCATATAAAGAGTTTATGATTTCTTAACTTTATTATGATTTTTTTGCATTTTGCAAGGTGGCAGATTCGTGCCGCACGCTTGCAGCTAACTAGTGTATAGGGCAACACGCGGTCACCGAAGCTAAATCTGCGCTAGCTACTTTCGGATAGGACCAGCAACCCAAAATTCCAACAACTCCTTTTCCCATCTTCTCTCCTTGTCATCTTCCCAGACTCCATTCTCACAGATTCTCCCTATATTTACTTAAAGCAAACAAAGATTTTATGCAGAAATTTTTTTTACTTTTTTCTCTAAGCTTTATAGCAATACTTCCTGCTTCTACACAGGATGCCTACCTGCACATTTCCAACAAAAGCATTTATTCCTTCCTTGATGAAATGGCAAATGAAAGGATCATTGAATTAAACTCTGCAGTAAAACCATACAGCCGCATGTTCATTGCAAAAAAACTTAATGAGATCTCAGAAAATTCTGAACAGTTAAACAAAAGACAAGCGAAAGAACTGCAGTTCTATTTAAAGGACTTTAACAAGGAACTAATGCCCGATAAGAATTTCAAAAAACGGGTAGATATTTTGTACTATAAAGATTCCCTTTTCACTTTCTCAATTAATCCTATTCTTGGCATTCAATACTGGAACAATCAGAACGGATCAAACTACCATCGGTGGAATGGTGCTGAGGTATTTGCATATGTGGGAAAACATCTTGGTGTGTATGGAAGTTTGCGTGACAACCATGAAGATAAGATCCTTTCCGGCCCTCAATACCTGAATACAAGACCCGGGGTTGTTTACAAAGGGGCAAGTCACGATTACAGCGAAATGCGTGGAGGGATTACCTTCTCCTGGAAATGGGGAAGCATTGGACTGGTAAAGGACCATTTGGAATGGGGAAATTCAAGTTATTCTCCCTCCATCATCTCCGGAAAAGCGCCCTCGTTTGCTCAAATAAAACTTAATATGAAGCCTGCCAAATGGTTTGAGTTTAACTATTTCCATGGCTGGCTGGTTTCCGGTATCATTGACAGTGCCCGAAGCTATAACTTTACAAATGCTTATGGTACCGGTACGCGCGAAGTGTTTTACAACAAGTACATGGCTGCCAATTTATTTACTTTCAAACCTTTCAGGGGTTTCTATGCTTCCATAGGGAATTCGGTGGTATACAGTGCCGATAATCTGAAACCTGCATATCTCATTCCTATCATGTTCTATAAATCGGTTGACCATACTCTTAGCGATTACCAGAGCAATTATGGAGGTCAGAATTCACAGTTGTTTTTTGACATTAGTTCAAGGCAGATCAAATACCTGCATATTTATGCCTCACTGTATTTCGATGATATTTCATTCAACAGGCTGAAGGAACAGGGTCGTATGGGTTATTACAGTCTGAATACAGGCTTCCGCCTGTCCAACCTTATTCCCAATATTGCTGTCACTTTCGAATATTTTCAGAGCTACCCGCTGGTTTACAAACACATTATACCCACTACTACCTACGAATCAAATTTCTACAACATGGGGCATTTTATGCAGGACAATTCCAGAAGTTACTACGCTGAAATTCTCTTCAAGCCTCTTCGCGGTCTTGATCTGAAACTTGCATACAATTTTGCACAACATGGCACCGATCATGCCGAACTGGGTACCGACAGGCAGGAAGTGGTGAACTATTTTCTTGATGCTGTGGAATGGGAAAACAATGAGTTCTCCTTTTCTGTAAACTGGCAAGTCCTGAACGACATCTTTGTCTTTGGCGAGATCCGCTACCGCAATACCACAGGCGATGTGGAGAAATATACTGCAGAGTATTACCGGGGGGAGACTACTAGCTTTTCGGTAGGAGTGAATTGGGGATTTTAG
>CAYWBC010000216.1:0-3621 GCA_964456285.1 uncultured Bacteroidales bacterium | reverse complement strand
TTTCCATCCTGATTGCGGCAGTTCGTTCTGCTCACGGATCTTTTCAATATCGTCAACCACCTGTGCAGGGCTTTTATCTTTGGTTTCAATAGTCAGTTCGGCGCCGTAGGTGAATATCTTTTGAAACCGATCCTCAACGGAATCCACGGCGATTACCGTAGCGGCACCCAACGCTTTTGCCAGCTGAACCATGAAAACCCCGCTCCCTTTTTCACCAATGACGATCACATGGTCGCCGGCGTCCAGGGAAGCAGATCGGGTGGCTTGAAACAATGGGGCCACGGAAAGTGACACCGCTGACAGATACTCCAGGGGGATGCTTTTACGGTTTTTTATCGCGTATAGATGTTCGCTGGACAATGGAACGTGGCTGGCAAATCCGCTATAATTCCCGTTGATGGGCAGTTTGGGGGAAAGGCAATGATTACCCTGACCTGCATGGCATTGCCGGCACTCCCCGCAGGGTATGGAGTGTGGAATAAGGACCTCCTGCCCGATCCAGGCCGGATCCCCGGCAACCACGCTACCGGAAATTCCGTGAGCGGGAGGAAATAACCTGCTGCTCGCAGTGGCAGCATCCGCATGCCATTTGCCGGTTTGGGTATGGCTGACACTACAGCCGGCAATTTCCACCAGAACTTCATTTGACTTCAGTTCAGGTACCGGAAGTTCCACTAATTCCAACAGGTTTGTAATGGTTTCCTGTGCTCCGTTGTCCAATGTTGATGAATCCGGCACTTGCCAGATCAATATTTGATCAGGTACTGATATCACATTCATCCTCCTCAAAATCCGCCATCTAAACAAAAAATACGTAGTAAATGTCAGGCTGAATTCCATGTGAGGCATATCCTTACAATACTTCGCATTCTTTCAAAATGATGTAATTTTTTTTATAATATTGAATATTCTTCAAATTATATTTAAAGCTAAATCATATTATTAAATTCTTAGAAAAATATTTGACGAAAACTATAAACGTATTGTTTGTTTATTAAAATTCAAAATTTATTGCATAAAGAGAATTGTTACTTCTATGAAATTAGAAAACTGTCTGAAATGTGAGTACCATAAATTTTATCAAAATGTACAGGTACTTTGTAACTTTAAAAATATAACAGTTAGTAACGCAACAACATATTCAAATAATAAAAAGAATGAGGGAATTGGGTTATTTAATTATTCGTCAGTTAGAGGTCTTTTTAATAAAACTAAATATATGCGAAAAATATTATACGTTATCTTCCTTGTCTTTTGACCGGACTCCACCTAAAGCCAAATCACAACAACTCCAAACAATCCCCTCCGTACGAATTCTGTGATGGCCAACACCGGCTTCAGAGGTGCGGGCGGGTATTGGCAGTGACATTATAAACAAATAGACTATAGTAAGAGCACATATATCTGAATGTGCTCCGGCACCAGTTGCATCCTGCTACAGCCTTGTTATATGCTTTTAATCGCTATAATTACCCCAAACTTCATGTATTGATATAAACATTCTACAATTTTAAAGCCAGCTTCTTTAAGCATTTCAATTGATTCTTCAATGGAATTCTCTTTATCAATTTTTCTTCTTTCGACCCAGTTATTTTTCTCGTACCCTGATATCCCGCTCATTTTAATATGTTCATACCACCAACTATTATAAAAATCAGTCATCAGCTTAGAGTTTGCATTAAATTGATCAAAGTTAACAAAATAACCTTTGGCAGGTAATTCCTTAAAAATTTTCTTAAATAAATTTGCTTTTTCATCATCTGATAAATGATGAATTGATAATGCTGAAGATATTAAATTGTAATTTCCCTGTGGAAAATCTTTTGAATAATCAGCTATTATATACTTGAAATTGGTTAATCCCTGGAATCTTTTCTTTGCAACTTCTAACATTTGGTCAGCTATATCAACAAGTGTATATTTACTGTTTTTAAAATGAGTAAACCAAAATTTTGAGAGCAGTCCAGTTCCTGCTCCCAAATCCAAAATTGACTCCGGTTCAAATATTACACTAGAAATAAAATTAATCATCGTTTCATAATAATCATTGAAACAAGGAATTAAAATTCTGCGTCGTGAATCGTATTCTTCAGCAGCAATATTAAACCGCTCTTTTATTTCTTCAGTATTCATTCCTATTCCTTATCAATCAAAACTCACCTGTCGTTTAGTATAACCGGTTTGTTTCGTAGCAGCAGCGGAGAAACAAATCCGCATTCATGCGTTGGTTAGCTTTCTTGCTATATATAAATGCACACTACCGAACCCCCCAATTTCTTCTTTAGTATATTCAAAAGGGAACTCTTGAAGTATTTTCGAGATATCTCTTATAGTATCTCCTCCTGATTCCATTAATTTAGTAAGCCAATAACCAAATCTATTCCTATTTGAGGGATAATCAAAATCGACAATTAGTAATCTCCCTCTCTCTTTTAAAACTCGATAAAATTCCGCCATGGCCTGTTTTCCATTTGGGTAACCTGAAAAGGCCATTGTGTTAACTATAGTATCGAAATAATTATCTGAAAAAGGAAGTTTTTCAACATTAGCCCACTGAAGCGTTGCTTTAACGCCTTTACGAGATAGATTTTTCTTTGCCATTTCAATCATATTGTTGTTGAAGTCGATACCATAGGTTTCGTAATTATGGGCATACTGCATCAATAAATATCCAGTCCCAAATGAGGCTTCTAAAACACGCTTACCTTCAATGAATGGAATAACTGCCTTTATCCAAGTTTTCCAGACAGGAAGCAATTTTACAGCTACATCATATACTTTCGAATATTTTGAATATTCCTTATCTAACTTTTTTGTATACTCAATCGAATTTTCAGGCTCTTTCGAATAAACAATCTTTTTTTCTTGTACTTTAAACATCATTGAACTTATTCCTACTCGTCCGCATCTTGACTAACGGTTTGCTGTTTCTGCCTTCTCTCCACCGGTATTTAAATCCAGGGAATGCAAATATCTTGCTATTCCTCATCTTAAAGCGGGTGAACATGAGAACTCTCGTCTTCTCTGTAAATAGTTCAAGAGTAAACTTATTTAACCGTTTGCCAAGTACTTTATAAAATTTTTGTACATCTTCCTGATACTGAAAACAGCAGACACAATCACCAGCATAACGCATCATCATTACGTCGCCTTTGCATCGTGGTTTTACTACTTTCTCAAACCTGATGTCCAACGCATAGTGCAGATAGAAATTCGCAGGGTATTCACTTGCCGGAATGAATATCGAATTAAACTTTATCCCACTTGTCCCTGACTTTTTGCAGCACATCTGTATCTACAATATAATCTTCGTAATAACCGCACTTCGAACACAGGAGTGTCAAATGATCAGAAGGTGAAGTTAACATAGAAAGACCTATTACATACAACTTTTTATTGCCACTTATGATTCCATTAATCTTTTTATATACTTCAGTTGAATTACATCTTGGACATTGTCCTTTTTGCATAAATATTTCTCCTCCGGTTTCTGGTCTTTACGGATTATAATATATACAAGTTTCTGATAAAGAAATTTTTAATTTCTCAAGGCGAGTCATAATTTGCTATTGATTATTTTACTAATATTGCTGAATTTGACTTCTCGACTGAAAAGATAAA
>CAYWBC010000215.1:0-3641 GCA_964456285.1 uncultured Bacteroidales bacterium | reverse complement strand
AATCAAACTAACAATCTTAAAAACTTTCTTTAACATAAAATCATTACCGTACTCAAACAACGCATACGGCGTCGTCTAAGCTCCCTATACGCTTCGCTATCGGGATTAGTTCGACATTGGTCCTTCAGTTCGTAAAACTCCTGAAGAACCTGTCTCACTGAAACTGATACTATGTTTACCAGCGAAGCTGGACGTAATTTCTTGCGAGATGGACAAATGCTTGCAAATTTTTTTGCCAGAGCATTTGTCCTATAATGGTATTGCATTATCTGCCCGGACAAACGTCCGTTCGGACGGGTATTAAAGTAAGCTTTGGTCAGACTATACGGTATAGACGTTATCCACCTTCGTCCCGAAAGTATCAGGACTATGGCGATCGAAGGGAGTGAAAAGGGCGTGAGTAATCATAATATTTTAATTCCAATTGCAATTATTAACTCTATATAATATTTTTTTTGTAACAAATTCATATCTTGCTTCATATCATTAGAATAGTGCAAATATTAATCCTGGAGCAATGAAAAATTTACTGTTCATTAATATTTTCATCATAGTACTGTTTTTAAATAAAATAGAAACTATATACTGTCAAGATATTTTTTCAATTATACAAACAGGAACACTGGATGATTTAAATTCATATATAAAAAATAGCGGCGATGTAAATGCTAAAGATAAAAATGGATGTACTCTATTAATATGGGCAGCAATGGTGAGAGATGCTGATTTTGTAAAACTATTAATTGATTCAGAAGCTGATGTCAATTTAACACAAAATGGTTTTTCTGCTTTAATGGCTGCAACCGCAGCTGAAAAGTTACAAAACGTAAATTTGTTGATTGATGCACATGCAGATGTAAACGTGCAAAATAATCAAGGATATACTGCCTTGATTATAGCATCATCAATTGGTAATGCCGAATTAGTTAACCTCCTGCTCTCTGCCGGGGCTGATCCATCTTCAAAAGATAATGAGGGTAATACTGCTTTACATTATGCAAAATCTAATAAGTACGATTCAGTTACTTCAATGTTAACTGCAAAAAAGCACGTGACCAATGAAAATGGAAAGCCCAATCAGCTTAATCAATGTTTTAAATCGCAAGAATGGGCAGTTACAGTTCATTCTGTTACAAATGAAGGAAGTTCTATTTCATGTTTAGACAGCTTAACAGGTAGGGTATATTGGTATATAGTTAATGACGAATTTTTCTCACTCATACGAGTGAAAATAAGTCTTGTGCATCTTGACGGGAAACCTATTGGTTCTGAATTCCTTAACGTAAACCCAAAGATAGAAGATACAGAAGGAGGAGAATATTTTGTAAAAGGTGCCAGAACAAGCAATTCAGAATTTTACAATAAGGCATGGAAGGGTCAGCAATCTTTTATGCTTCCAATACAGTTTGAAACTAATTATGAATATGTTTTTTCTGTTCCTGTGGGAACAAAGGTTTCAGAATTTATCTGGCCCGATATTGCCCCGATAACATTTCCGGCAATACAGGCATATTCAAAAACTTCAACGGATAAAATAACCAAAGCTTTGATTACGGACAGAATCCATTATGACAATGGAAAATACGTTACTTATCCATATGATAAGGGTATGTATATCACATTTTTTTATGATAACGGTAAATACGTAGGAGAAATAGATATAAATAATAACAGAAGACACGGAAAGGGTATATATACTTGGACAAACGGTAAATACAGCGGTGACGAATATATTGGAGAATTCGTATATGGACTAAAGCACGGACAGGGTACATATACCTCGGCGAATGGCGACCGGTATACCGGGGAATGGGAAAATGACAATTACAATGTATTCGGTACCTATACATGGTCCGGTGGCAATGAATATAAAGGAGAATGGGCAGATGGATTAAAATGTGGACAAGGTATAAAAAAATGGACCAACGGAGATACTTACACCGGAGAATGGAAAAACAATATCAGGAACGGACAAGGTACCTTTTCCTGGACAAATGGTGATACTTTTTCCGGGGAATGGAAAAATGATATGAAAAACGGACTAGGTACTTATACCTGGGCTGATGGCGCTATATATACAGGAGAATGGGAAAACAATATGAAACACGGAAAAGGCACTCTGACCTGGGCAAATGGTGATAAATACGTGGGAGAATGGAAAGAGGATGAGATGCATACGGGAAGTATGTATAATAAGGAAGGAACAAAAACTTCAACTTATTCAAAAGGAATAAAACATCTTATAGGGAAATGGGAACATCAAACAAAAGACGGAAAAGGTACTTATTTATGGGATAACGGAGACAAATACACCGGAGGATACAAAGGTAATGAAAAAAGTGGCTATGGAGAGAAAACATGGGCCTGTGGTAACAAATATGCGGGTCAATGGGAAAATGATATAAGACATGGACATGGAACTTTTTTTTGGACAAACGGTGATACTTATTCCGGGGAATGGAAAAATGATATGAAAAACGGACAGGGTACTTATATCTGGTCAAATGGTGATAAATACATAGGAGAATGGAAGAATAACATTATGCATAACGGAATAAAATACAATAAAGAAGGAGAAGAAATTGCATCCTATTCAAATGGTGAAATGCAATAGTTATTATATTCCTTGTTCAAAGAAGTAGAATAAATTTTACTTCATAGTGCGAAAAAGAATGAACTTCTCAATTTCGAAGACTCACTGATTTTTTATATGCAATATAACTGCAAAACCTATAGGCTTTTAGGCTTGAGCAGCCGTAATGCGAAAGCCGTTAAGAAAGCCCAAGGCGGGCAAAAGCATTATTTGTTATTCGCTATCGCTCATGAGCTCAGCGGCGAAAAGCCGCTTCGGTTCTTGAACTTTTGTCACGCCAAAGGCGTGATGCCAGCCCGGCCTTGCTCTGCCGAAGCGGCTACGCAAAGGCGATGCACGAGGGCATAAAAGAATTAAGTTCTTTACTATAACATTATTATGTTAAATAGGAAATAGGTTTATCCATATACGGTAGGGGATTACCGGAATGATAGCATGTGTATAGCATACTGAGCGACCTGAGAAGCGAACATGCGTATACTCCGACTCAGGGGTCAAATATCTCATTTATAAGAACTTAAGCTATTTAGAACTTGAAGAAGTGCGGTGGGCATTAATGATGTATAGCTGTGCGGCCGGCGTTGAGGCTGTGGAAGCGATAAACAAATAAAATTTGTACATTCTTCACAAATTTTATTTTTTGCGCTTTGGCGCTGGCTGAGCGGCTACTTAATATAGTGCTAACGGCGTAGCGTAGCGAAGCCCTCGCGAACACTTTTAAAAATTAAACACAGAGTGAGCAATTATGGGACAATAAATAATTGCATATAAGACGAGCTATGAATTTCCAAGGTAATTTATAGGGTAGGTTGCAAATAATGCGAGGAAATGCTTTAAAACAAGCTTGGGGAAGATATTATAATCTGTAACAATGGTATGGAAGTATGATTAAGAAAACTTTTAAGGAGCCCGAAAATTTCTTTAACATAAAATCATTACCGTACTCAGACTGAAGCCTTAGTACTGATTCTATGTTAAATAGCAGAGCTATACGAAATTTTCTACGTATATGGAGTTACCGCAAGTTTCTATATTTGTCGCATAATGT
>CAYWBC010000214.1:0-3644 GCA_964456285.1 uncultured Bacteroidales bacterium | reverse complement strand
CTATTGAATCATTGGAATCTATAGATGGACTAAAATCAATTGCTGATAAATTTACCTGCATAAGAAAACAAAAAATAGAAATAAAATAAATAATCTTCATATAACAGTTTTCAATTTGTATCATATGTCTTGTCCTAAAATATGGCTACAAGTTAATCAATAATTTTTGCTGCGTTTTGTGGAACATTATTTATTAATGTTAAGTTGTTCATTAATCGCTAATAATTGTTTTTTAAAAATGCCCTCCAAATTATCAGCATTTTAACAAGTAATAATTATTTTTTAAACCTGGCATCAAATGAAATGGATTTACTTTCAATAATTTCGCAATTACTGACCAAATCATTTAATGGATTTAGAATAATATTATTTTCCTCAGGAACAATTACAGAGGGTACCTGCATTAGCAGGTATTCTTTTTTCGTTAGAATCTCAGTTCCGATTTTTCGCGTAATAGCAACTTTATTACTCCAACCAGGAGGGAGTGTTGAGCGATCAATCTGAAAAATGGGAGCATCTTCAGGTACTTTTATAGTTAGCTGAACAAGATTATCGGGTAAATTACTATAATTGCTTATGCGTACAAAATTTTCCAACATAGCAAGTGCACGATTTTCTGAACAGTAGATGACCCGATTTCCTTTATCATGCCACCGCCCTGCAACAAACATACCACCAATGCCATCAAGATTGGCATACTTACTTTTAGTTATACGATAAATTTGCATGAATTAAGAAAAGATTCCGTACTCGATTCGGATTAATTCATCTTCGATCATAGAAATACCTGTAATAGTATCAAGCATTTCTTTAGGTTTTTTTCCATCAAAACTTGGAATGCTACTATTCATCCAAGATTGAAATTTTTCCCTATTACCAAAAACATCTTTGCCTCTATAAAACAGTTTTCCTATCAATACAGCTCTCTCTGATGCTTCAGGAGAAATTTTTTCATTATCCTTTTTTCTCTGAATAGTTCGTGTTCCTACATGAGTAAACGTAGCGAAATACTGAGAAGATAAACCTGTAAAGGATCTGATTTGTTGAAAAACCCTTTTAGTTATTCCATCGCGTGATGCTTCGATAAGTTTTTCATCATTCAAATATAAATCTAGCATCCTCATAATGCGTCATTTTACGTATATAGTAACGACAAATTTCGCAAAAAGTTTTATTATTCACAATGAATTCTCTAATTATTTAGATGTAAATTTTTGTATTTCAGTAGGATTTTTCACATTTGAAACACTGTCTGACCCTAAAATATGGTTACAGGCAAACATTAATTTATACTGGGTTTTATGGGACTTTATGTATTAAAAATAAGTTTTTCCTTAGAAGAGTGTTAGCGGCAGTTATTTTTTATTTCTTCGTCGTTTTTTATTTAATTCTTGATTAGTAGAACAAAATATTTTTCTATTTAATGAATCATACATAACAATGTAGTAGTATATACAATCAAATGAACCAATTGTATCTCCTTGAACTCTAATCCGATATTTCTCATCAATGACTGTTTTGTTAAAGATACTATCGAATTTATGTTTACTCCAAAATAAATCAAGAGAATCATTCTCATATGGCATAAACTCTATTGAGTCGAACACTGACTCACATTTATAATTCATAAAAAAATCATCTACAAAGTCGATAGAATCATTCTTGAGCATGTTGAGATTTGCTGTGTCATTTTTCACAAGAAATAGCTTTTCAAATGTTAAAGAATCATATAAATCGGAAAGTCTTGTAGGAAACTCGTGATCAATAAACCTAAAACAAATCGTTGAATTTATCAAGTTAGATTCACAACTATCCAATTGAAGTTCATTCTCTACTAGCACAAAACTATTAGCTATTGATTCAACAATTGGATCTATTAATATTGAACATCTTATGAAAAGAAAAAATAGAATAAATAAGATTATAAACTTTGGCTTCATTTCTTATTCTTTATAATTTGATTCCCTAATTAATTTACTGCGAGCTAATTGCCGCTAATCAATAAATTGAAATGTAGTTTTATTTTCCTAATATCGTTATTCATGATAATTTGGGTTTTATGGGACTATTTCATTAAACATTGTTAGACATTGCAAGTTCATTCAGGATCTTTTTCCCATTTTCATTGTTGGGATTTAACTCTATTGATTTTTTATAGTTCTCTATTGCTTTTTCTTTATCACCAGTTGCTAAATATGCTTCTCCCAAGCTATCATAAACATTCCATGATTTTGGAAAGGATTCTACATTCATCTTGAACAGTTGTATTGCAGCTTTGAATTCCTTTTTTTCTAAATAGGAATACCCTATACTATTCATTCCGTTTTCTGTAAACAAAACCCCTTCTTTGTTCTCTGACCTATAAGTTTTAAAATATTCTAATGCTTTGTCAATGCCTTCAATTTCAATCATCAAGAAAATACGTTTTTCATTATCAATCAGTTTTTCCTGAGGAGTAAGAAGTTTTTCAACTTTTTTTTTCCATTCATTTAATTGTTGGGGAGATATTGGTTTTAACAACCTGGTAAACTTTTCAAGAGCCGAAAAAAACAATTTGCTTTCATCACAGTAGATACCATGACCTGACTTTTCAAACAAAATATATTGAGCATTAGGATGGTTTTTTTTAAATATTTCTTTTTTTTCTTCAGCCCATGTTAAGTCCCACTTACCCTCACAAAGTAATGTTGGAATAGGACAATCATCAAAAACCTGCTTAAAATCATAACGCCCGTAACTATTTCCCATTGTACGATTAAATTCCTTATCGTGTACCCATTCATAAAGAGCCCCGCGAATTAATTCCTCTTTTGTTGGCTTATTAAAATGTTGCCTTTTCCAGTCTCCATTTAAATCCTTATTATATAAGAATTGAAAGAATGAAATCTGACCATTGTTATATAAATCATAAATTTCATCTATTTTTTGTTCCTCTTCGGGGCTTATATAGTCATACTGTCTTGAATTATAGATAACAGTATCATGCAACAAAGTTGCCGAACCAATAAGGACCAGGCCCAAAACGTTTTCTGGATACGTTGCCATATAATACTGAGCTACGGCTCCTCCATAGGAATATCCACAAACTATCCATTTTTCAATGTGAAGTTTTTGCCGGAGTTTA
This sequence comes from uncultured Bacteroidales bacterium, assembly GCA_964456285.1. Taxonomy (GTDB): domain Bacteria; phylum Bacteroidota; class Bacteroidia; order Bacteroidales; family UBA10428; genus UBA10428. The sequence goes on along the minus strand of CAYWBC010000214.1, from coordinate 520 downwards.
TCCAGATCATCAATTGACTGCCTGAATGTATATCCATCTCCTTTATTAAAATCAGATTGCCCACATCCTCTTTGGTCATAATATATTACTTTGCAAAAAGCAGATGCTTGTTCAAACCATGGATGAAAGTAATGGTGCGTACCACCAGGGCCACCGTTTATTAACACAATGGGAATGCCTTCACCTTTCGTTTCACAATATAATTTGCAATCCCCAATATCAATATATTGTTTATTCATTCCCAGTACATCGCAAAGACGCGGTAAACTATCTATTTGATAGCGGATACTGTCTTCTACATGCGAAATATTATCAAGTATTGTTTCTCTTTTCTTCTCTTCTATTTGACAAGAATTAATGATTAAGATGACTAATAAAATTATATTGACTGTTTTCATTCGGATGATGTATTTTGTACCTAACAATAGAACATGATGAAGGTAATTATATTATTCAAATAACCTTATTCTTGAAATATGGGTTTTATGGGACTTTATTTATTAAATAAGTTTTTCTTTAG
>CAYWBC010000213.1:0-3688 GCA_964456285.1 uncultured Bacteroidales bacterium | reverse complement strand
CAGGAACTATCCAATTCAATATAATAGGTTGGGATTGATAATCAACATAAATTTGGGTAGTGTCTCAGTTTCAACTTGATTTTCAATAATTTTATCATTACCATATTCTAAAGATTTAATCAATGAATTTATTCTTAAAAGCACTAAATAATGAAAAGTATTCCATAAGATTAAATCATTGACAATGTTATACTCAACTTTATAAAATGCCTCTATTAAAAAGAAAAACATTACTACAAATATTCCTGTGGCTATCAACGCTACCATTATCGAGTATGATCGCAGGTTTGAATTTCGTAAATACTTTAGCTGAAAATATAAACGGATCGCCAATATCACATAAATTATTGACGGTAATAATACTACTAATCTTAATAATAATCCTAACTTTACCATTTTATATATATTCCGCTATTCATACTAAATTATTCCCTCGTTTTGGCATATATTGGGATATAAAGAAAAACCAATACTGCCCTACATGCAAAAAATTACTTTCAGACTATAATGACGAAAATCCAGTTGATCCTCATTTTAATTGTTCGCATTGCAAAATAAAAATACATCTCCATGATGAACTTGGCCGTGAAATGCCCCTAAAATATGCAACCTATTTTTTATATAAATTTGATAAACTAACAAAAAAGAATATTGAAAAAGCCAATAAAAAAATTGCAAAAATAATTTCATAATTTATATCATTCCCATATTAAAGTTCATTTCATCCTTAATTAAAAGGGGGTTCATTATGCCTACCCATCAATCCCGTTATAAAAAATATCTCGAAAGAAAAGAAACCGTTAATAAAGTCATAGACGGCGATACCCTCCAAACTAAATCCCGCAAGTATAGTATTCGCTTAACCAATCTTGACACCCCAGAAAAGGGTCAAAAGGGCTATCAAGAAGCAAAAGATGCCTTAAAGAAATTAGTTTTAAACAAAAAAATCTTAATAAAACCAATAGCAAGAGATTCATATCGAAGACTCCTCGCTGAAATTACGGTTGACGGAAAATCTGTCAATAACATTATGAAAAAATTTGACAAGAAAAAATGATCTTTTAGGGATTTCTTCTACATATTCCCTAAAACCGATTTCATCAAGATATATGATCAATGGCTCCATTTGGGAATCACCTATATACCATGATAGCTCTTTCGCATTGTTTATTGTGATGATGTTTCCTGGCATATTAAACCTCTCATATTAATTATCTCCTAATAATCCAACTAAATCTTGGATAGACCACAATTTATTAGTCAACCCTGCTTCCATAGCAGGCGTTACTCTCAACGTCTTGTGAATCCTGACAAAATTATAATACATGAAATGCAAAGCAATCGCATGAGCATGATTTTCAATCTTCTTTGAGAAAGCGTTTGTTAAGCGTGTAAACCTTCTCATGTTCATTCGCATTGTTAAGTTTTGACGTTCAACATGACTTGTGGAAATGTTTTCTGTTTTAGGTTTGCCGTTGATCGGGTTTTTGCTTGTTCCATTGCATTGAGCCGGACTGTAACGGGTTTCACCTTCCAGTGAGGGGCCATAAAGTTTAACTAATTGAGCATAGTCAATATCCGCTCCGAAAACTTCATCAATGGCCTCAATGTAGGCTCGTAAACCATCGGTTGTTAATTGAACTCTGTTCTTTAACCTTGATGCAACATCTTGAATGAATATTCGAGCATATTCCGCATCCCTATTCCCAGCTAACCATGAGACCACAAATTTAGAATCTGAATCCAAAGCAACCCAAGTCCAGATACTTCCAATGCCAAATTTACCACGGAGATTTTCGGGGATGTTTTTCTCTTTGGAATAAACAAATGACCAAATCTCATCACATTGGATATGCTTCGATGCAAGTCCCTTGACGTTTTCATCGTGGTATTTTTGGCAAGCTGAACCAACATCGACCAGTAATTTGGTAACGGTATTGATTGAAACATCAGCTATTCGACTTGTAGCTCTCAAACTATTGCCCTCAACAAGCAGATTTACGATCTGCGTACGCTTTTCTAAGGATAATTTGTTCATGGTAGTAGCTCCTCTGTCTACTACCAATATACACATTTATTCTTGACTTGTCAAGCATAAAGTTCAGTTTGCTTTAACTGTTTCTTTTATTTATTATTGTTGACATATTCGTCATTTTTACCTATAATGTTTTTTATATTCTCCTTAACTATTATTCAATTATTCCAAGTTTACATAAAACGAAAAGGAATAAACATGCCACCAAAAAAGCCCTTAAAAAAAAACAACAAAGTCCACAACCAAGAAAAAGCCCAGTCGGATAACCCCTGCATTTGTTTTTTCGATAATAACTTTTGGAGCATTAGTTTTTTCATTCTTCCCCCGAACTAATATTCTTCCCGCCAATTCCATTAATCCCTATAATCCGTTTATGCAACAATTTGAAATAGAAAATCATAGTTTTTTACCACTTAAAAATATTTCTTATTATTACCTTCCAAATATCACTTTATCAAATAAATCCATTTTTAAAAATTCTACTTTTTTAACTCCAAAACGAATATCCAACATTCCACCACTTCGAAAATCAACTATCAGTATAGAACAATCTCTATATCTCAATGAACCTATTAATTATGAATCCATAAATCTATACATTGTCATCCATTACAAATACCTATGTTTCTGTTGCAAAGATAGTGTTAATTTCATTTCCAGAAAAACATCTGACAATAAATTTATTTGGACTGTTCAATAATTTACAAATGCCCAATTCTACCATAGAGGTATAAAATGAATACCAATGAAATATGTAAAGCAATCGAAACAAAGAAACTATTAAGGTTCTATTATAATCTTGATAATTTTGATGGCTTCCGAGTTGTAGAACCTCACATGCTTGCATACAATCAGAAAAACCATTTAGCTTTAAGCGCATATTTGGTACGTGGCGCAAGCGAATCTGATGGCCCCGGTTGGCGTGAATATTTACTGTCTGGCATATCATCTATTACTATACTTTCTGAGTCATTTTCTGGGCCTCGTCGTGGGTATAAACCGAAGGGGGGAAAGAACTTTCATAAAGTTCAATGCGCCCTTTGATTTCGTCTAACATAACCTTATTGTAATTCTTTAAATCAGCTAATACATCTTCTTCGGGCAAACAATCACCCCAAGAACCAATAGTGCCAAGCAAATCAAACTCCGCTCCGAATAAGGCAAAAGTACGATAAATTTCAAGTACAATTTCCCTGTTAATATTGTTCATGTTTAAAAATAGAATAAATATAAAAAGGTATGATATAAAAAAGGAGAATAAGAAGCTTAAAAATTATTTCTTCTTCGCCCACCGCTTCTTCGCTGCGTTCTTTGCTATCTCAGAACGGCGTTCAGCAGTAAGAGCTTTTGCTCTTGCCTTGCCACCCTTTAGACCACCGAGCCGACCAAGTTGAACAGCGTGGGGGTTCTTGCCATCTTCGTTTTCTGGTGGCATCCTGTACTTGGGTTCGCTTGTCGCCATGTCAACTATGGACTTGGCTCGCTGGTTGATGTCTTTTGGGTGCTTTTTCATACCTTAAATTTAATCTATTACCTCCTTATTGTCAAGCGTTTTCTTAACCGGTCAAGAATAATCAAATTGAAAGTGAGACACTACCTAAATTTGATATTCGATCCTTTTCGATTTTGTTTGTTTTTAAAAAAAATAATCGT
>CAYWBC010000212.1:0-3700 GCA_964456285.1 uncultured Bacteroidales bacterium | reverse complement strand
TTCGCAACCTGGTATACAGTTTATCATTATCAATCTGACAATGATGCAACTCATAATTTCTACCCAATTGAGACTTAAACAAATCGTTTTTAGTCCATCCTTTTTCAATAGCAAATTTAGCCAATGAAGGAAGCTCAGCTATATTGTTCTTGTCAATAACCATTCTCAAATTAACAGGAAATTCAGCATTTAGCGCAAGATCAATTCCTCTGACAATTTTTTCAAATGTAGGCTGGCCATTTTTCAAAGGTCTCCTTGCATCATGCTTCTCTCCAACGCCATCCAGGGTTACCTGAATCTCCCGAATGGAAGCCTTCTTGAGCAAATCTATATATGATTCCAAATGGTAACCATTGGTTACAATAGCCAAATCCAGATTGCGTTTGTTAGCCTCTGCAATAAATAATTTGAAAAATTCATGCCGATTTTTCCCTTCAAGCAAAGGTTCACCTCCAAATATTGTTAGATACTTACTCCGATCTGAAAAATTCAAATCAATGTATTTGAAAAATGATTTAATAATATTCTCATTTGGAACAAGAACCTTATTTAGGTATTCGTCCTGGTAACAATAAGTACAGGAAAAATTGCAGGCATATGATGGTACAAAAAACAATTGAATTTCATCGCTATCTCTGTTATCAAGAAATTCAAGATACTTTGCTTTGTATTGTTTTAGTTCCTCCGATGGATCAACAACATATCCTTTAGTAATGCATTCATTGTCAGTAATGGCTTTACCATTAAATAGATTCTGGTATTGTTCATTTTCAAGAATGTCTGCATTTTGTGAAAGAAGATTAACAATAAAATATTGGTCAGAATCAACGAGTCGGGAAACAATATTGTGTTTTGATAATTGCATATATACAATGAACTGGGGATTGTCTAATTTTCTCTGATACTAATTCAAGTTAATAGAAAAAAAGATGTGGGACCAAAACCCACATCTTTTTTAGTCGTGACAGCCAGCAACTATCTTGGATTGTTTTGCACAACATTGAGCAATCTTCTCCTTCTGCTGACTCTTCTGTTTGATAAGTGATTTCATTCAATAAAGTTTATTGATTTGAACAACAACAATTGCTGATTTTACCCTTTATAGTAAAACTTGCAACTTTTATTTCCCCCTTATCATAAGGAGTACTTTCTTCCATAACCTCAATATCTTTAAATCCAGCATTTTCCAGATGATTCATGTATTCATCACGAGTTACTGCTCCAGCCCAACATTCAGCTATAGCCTCCGGGTTGTTTCTGTATTTTTCAGGAACAGGCTCTAACGAGTAGATATCGCTAACAACAAATCTGCCGTTATTTTTTAATATTCTTGCCACTTCAAACCACACAAGTTGCTTATCCTTAGCATGATTAATTGTGCAATTGGATATTACAAGATCCACAGAATTATCTTCAATCGGAATATCCTCAAGCTCAACTTTTATAAATTTAACATTTTCCACACCAAGTTTTTTTGTTGTAGATCTTGCCTTTTTTATCATTCCTTCAGAAATGTCAACACCAAAGACAAATCCTTTGTCTCCCACTTCTTCAGCAAGGCGTAGTACATCTGTACCCCTTCCACTGCCAAGGTCTACACATATTTCACCAGCCAGTGCTTTTGAGTGATCAATGGCACCACCACAAGACAAACAGCATGTTTCTGTTGCCAACTTACTATACCTTGTATCTATTTCAGCGTATGACATATTTTTTTTTGCAAAGATATGTAATTATCTATATATATTAATATCTATTTGTTATTTCTTTAACAAGTAATGAAATTAATAGCAATTTACAATATTTCTAAGATTCATTCATCCAGTTGAGAGCAATAATCTGGAATGAATTGAAATATGCTATAAACATAAAAAAGGAATGTTTTAAAATTTGTTTTTACCACCCTAAAATATATCTTTGTTTTCTTTTTTATAATTCTGTGGATAATCGACTGAGAAAGAGTGGTTATATTCAACCCAACCAGAAATTTTGGATTTTTATTTCATATTCGCTATTGCTTCTGAAGTGACAATTAACTAAGTGTAAACTAATAATATATAAATTACGAGTTATGACAAATAAGATCACTAGCCTTGCTGAATACTTGCAAAAATACAAAGAGAGTGTTGCCGACCCTGAGGGATTTTGGGCAAATATTGCTGAGAATAATTTCTGGCAAAAAAAATGGGATAAAGTACTGGACTGGAAATTTGAAGGAAAAGATGCCCCTGATGTAAACTGGTTCGTAAATGGAAAACTTAACATCACTGAGAATATTTTCGAAAGAAATATGTTCACACGAAAAGATCAGGTTGCCATTATCTGGGAACCAAATGATCCTAAAGAAAAAGAGGTGAAATTGACTTATGGTGAACTATTTGAAAAAGTACAACAGTTTGCTAATGGTCTGAAAAAAATTGGTGTTAAAAAGGGAGACAGAGTAGCAATATATCTGCCAATGGTTCCTGAGTTGGCTATTGCCATGCTTGCCTGTGCAAGAATTGGTGCCATCCATTCCATTGTATTTGCAGGTTTTTCTGCCACTGCTCTTGCTGATCGTATCATTGATGCCACATGTAATGTGGTTATAACATCTGACGGTGGTTATCGTGGAACGAAAACTATTCCTTTAAAAGCCATCGTTGATGAAGCATTGGAAAGATGTCCAACTGTTAAGAACACAATAGTTCTTAAAAGAACAGGTGAAGAAATTAATTTTATGCAAGGCAGAGATATCTGGTGGGATGATTTTTTAAAAGGTGTTAGCACAGAGAATAAGGCCGAGGTTATGGATTCTGAGGATACACTATTCATTCTATATACTTCTGGTTCAACAGGAAAACCTAAAGGTGTACTGCACACTACAGCAGGTTATATGGTATTTGCAGAATATACTTTTAAAAACGTTTTCCAATACAGCGATGGTGACACTTTCTGGTGTACAGCTGACATTGGATGGGTAACCGGACATTCCTATATAGTATATGGCCCACTATTAACAGGTGCCACTTCCATTATGTTTGAAGGAGTTCCTACCTGGCCTGACGGAGGAAGATTCTGGGAAATTGTTGAAAAATACAAAGTAACCCAGTTCTATACTGCTCCTACAGCTATCCGCGCATTGGTTGCTCTTGGAGATGAATTTGTATCAAAATATGACCTCAGTTCATTGAAAGTTTTAGGTACTGTTGGTGAACCTATAAATGAGGAAGCTTGGAGATGGTATCATGATTTAGTTGGTCAGGGACGTTGTCCTATTGTTGATACATGGTGGCAAACTGAGACAGGAGGTATAATGATTACTCCTCTTGCCGGCATTACTCCTACTAAACCTTCATTGGCAACTTTGCCTCTTCCCGGAATTCAGCCAATTCTGGTTGATCCTGAAGGTAATGAGCTTAAAGGAAATGGTGTTGAAGGAATACTATGTATTAAATTCCCTTGGCCCGGAATGTTAAGAACTACATATGGCGATCATAAAAGATGTTATGAAACTTATTTCTCTGCATTCAAAGGTTTATATTTAACCGGCGACGGAGCAAAACGTGACGAAGAAGGATATTATCGAATTATTGGCCGTATTGATGATGTTATTAATGTATCAGGACATAGAATTGGAACTGCGGAAGTTGAAGATGCAATTAACCAGCATCCAAAAGTAAATGAATCTGCCGTTGTCGGATATCCTCATGACATTAAG
>CAYWBC010000211.1:0-3783 GCA_964456285.1 uncultured Bacteroidales bacterium | reverse complement strand
CCACCTCAGGTAATCCTTATCTATTCTTTCGCTTGAAATGTATCCCTGGTCAATAAATACCGATTTCCATTGTCCTCCCTGCGATTTATGACAGGTTATGGCATAAGCATATTTTACCTGCACAGCATTAAAATACTCATTGCTTTTTACACTATCATACTGCTTCCGTTTTGGCTTTAAGTCGGTATAATCTTCAAGGATTGTATAAAACATTTCACGGTTTTTTTCTCCTGATAAGGCAGGGGTCTCTTCATGCAGAACATCAAGCATCAGTTTTACTTCAAGCTCAATGTCATAATCAATTAATCTCACGAGACAATCGGCATACCTGTAACCATACAGATCCTGGTATTTTATAATTTTTAATACCTCAATAATGTCCCCGTTTGCAATAAAGTCAAACTCTGTTTCATCTCTCAGCCAGAAATAATTGTTTTTCACTACCATCAACAAATCTCCCGGAACAATTTCTTCTTCACGCCACAAAATCGACTTCCTGATTCCTTCGTTAAAACCATTGGCTCGTTTGTTCGATCTGTTGATCACGATTGTTTCTTCCAGCCCATTCTGATCGTAACTATCAGAAATTGCATCAATCATTTCCTCTCCGCTAAGTCTGACAATGTCTTTATAGTCTCCTAACTGAAATGCAGGCATTGAAAAATCGCCGGTTTCTATTTTCGTTCTCAATCTGGTGGCATTAAACAATATGCCGGATTCACTCTTCTGTCTGACTACTTCTGTCAGATCCTCCTTCAGAATTGTATCCGAATATTTGCCCATGGTCCGTACATCAAGAGCCGGGCTAATTTCCAGGCCTACAGGTGGTAATTGAGCAGGATCTCCAACAATAATTAACTTGCAGGCTTTCCCATTGTAAACATATTCAATAAGATCATCGAGCAAATAGCCTGTTCCAAATACCGATCCTTCTGCTTTCTGATTTGCAATCATTGAGGCTTCATCAACAATAAAAACTGTTCGGGTATGCAAATTTTTATCCAGTACAAACTTTCCAAAACCATCTGTTGAAGATTTCTGACGATAAATTTTTTTATGAATTGTGTAAGCAGATCTTTTAGAATATGACGAAAATACTTTAGCAGCCCTTCCTGTTGGAGCCAGCAGAACAGACTTCATTTTATACTCTGCCAGCATCTCAACATAGGCGCTCAATGTAGTTGTTTTGCCTGTTCCTGCATAGCCTCCGACAATAAGCATAGTATCATCCTCGTTTCTAAGTGTGAAACTGGATAAAGTCTCAACCAGCCTTTCCTGAGAACTTGTCAGAGAGTTCTTTAAATACGAACGCAATTTTTCTGCAAGGTGATTAGCTAACATTCACAAATCAATTATTATTTTTAAAACATCTAATCTAATTTTTTTTTATAAATTCGCACCATCTGTAGGCAAATACTAACAAGTAAAATATATAGACTATGTTTCTAATGATTGTATTGATTCTTATTTTGGCCGTAGTTTTAAGCGGAATTACAATCTATTTTGTAAATAGAAATCCCGGATCCAAAAAACTATTCCAGATTGTTTATGCCATTTTAATTCTTGTTTTAGGTTTATTGTTAACAAAAAACATACTCGATCCTATCCTCTTCAAGAAGGAAAGAAAGAAACGAGAAGATGCTGCAATCGAACGTCTGAAAGACATTCGGAAAGCGCAAGTTGCTTACAAAGATAAATATGGTAAGTTCACTGGCAGCTTTGATACGCTAATCCACTTTGTTGAAACTGATTCTTTTGAACTTGATGGGATTATTCAGGTGAAAAAATGGAACCAGGATTCTATAACACAAAAACAGGCATTGAAAGCAGGGATTCTAAAAAAATCATCTGTTTATAAACCAGTTCTTGATTCACTTTTTAGTAAGAATTATCCTGTAGAGGAATTAGGAAAAATTCCTTACACAGATAATTCAGATTTTATAATGGCTGCAGGAGAGGTAGAAACAGGCTCGCAGGTACAAGTAAAGGTATTTGAGGCCTATGCTCTTTACGATACACTGTTCCACGGCATGGACAGACAGGAAGTTATCAATTACAAAGATGAAAGATACAAGATCATTGAATTCGATGGTGTTAAGGTTGGTTCTCTTACTGAGGCTACAAACAATGCAGGTAACTGGGAAAAATAAACGCTTTTGTTCCTATGCCTGAAATCAACCTGGTTGATCGGACTTTACAGAATTACCATAATAAAACAGAAATATCCATTCAGGTAAGCCTGAGTGGATTTTCTTTTTGTATTTACTCCCCTGAAAATTTTCTTATCAGGGCTTTCCGTTATTATAGGTTTAAACATGCAATAATACTTGAAGATATTCTAAACGGTATTGATGCTGTTCTCAGCAGAGATGAGCTTTTGAGATTACCGCAGCTAAAAACAAAAGTCATTTTTACAGGCAGAAAATCGACCATGGTACCCTATGAGTTTTTCAGCCCTGAACAACTAAAGCCCTTGCTGGAATTTAATCATCCCCTTGAAGATCTTGAGGAAATTCATTACAACGATATACAGTTTATCGAATCCTTCCTTACTTTTACTATGCCCACCTATGTTGCAGGAATGATAAGCGAAAAACTAAAAAATGTTGAATTTTATAATCAGTCAACCCCTCTTCTTTTTTATGCCAGTCAACTGATTAAAAAAGACGAAGGCGATGGTGTAATAATTAATCTGAACAAAGAATTTTTTGACATCATCGTTATACAGAACAATGCCATGAAATTCATAAATACCTTTTTGTATGTCAATTCGATAGACCTTTTGTATTTTATTTTGTATGTGTGTAAGCAATTGAAAATTGATACAAAAAAAACCACTTTTCATCTTACAGGTGAAGAATCAAACAGAGTTGATCTTACTGCTGATTTATCTGATTACATTCCCCATCTTAAAAAGATGAACACATTGCAAGGCATAAAATTAAGCGATGGTCTTAGAAAAATAGATGCATCAAGACATTTCACCTTGTTACATCTGGCAAAGTGCGAATAATAAGCGGACAATATAAAGGCCACAGATTCCAGGTAAGAAAGAATTTTCCTTCCAGACCCACTACAGATTTCGCCAAAGAAAACATATTTAATGTATTAGGAAACTACTTCGATATAGAAGAAATTAAAGTACTGGATCTTTTTGCGGGAACAGGGAGTATAAGTTTTGAATTTGCTTCACGTGGTGCAGAAGTTGATCTTATCGAAAAAGATTTCAAATCGATTGCCTTTATAAAAAAAAATATTGAATCACTGAAAATTACAAGCATAAAACCTATTCTGGGTGATGTTTTCAGACTTGTTCCTAAAATCAATTCCGGATATGATATTGTTTTTGCCGATCCGCCTTATCAATTAAATAACATCAGTGATATACCAGAACTGGTTATTGAAAATAACTTGTTAAATGACTCCGGATGGTTCATTCTTGAGCACTCCGCCAGGCATACTTTCAATGCTCATAAAAATTTTAAAGAGCTAAGGAAATATGGAAGTGTTCACTTCAGCATTTTTACAAAATAGTATTCTTTTCAAATAGAGATGAAAATTTATCTGTTTCTGTTTGTATGAAATAAAATAAGCGTTATTTTTGCAACGCTTTAAACAAGGTCTGGTAGTTCAGTGCCGAGAAAACCGAAATCTCTGATTTTTTATTTTTCGGGACTTGGTTAGAAGAATCAGATTATTTTTGAAACAAAAAGTTCTTTAATTATTATTTGGTCTGGTAGTTCAGCTTGGTTAGAATACGTGCCTGTCACGCACGGGGTCGCG
>CAYWBC010000210.1:0-3784 GCA_964456285.1 uncultured Bacteroidales bacterium | reverse complement strand
GAAAGATACAAAGAATCGGCCTGCGTTCCTATCCCCGTGGTAAAACATAGCCTATCGTTAGTTTACCCTTGATAAGTTTTAAAGTAAGAATTGCAAGTAATTCTTACTTTAAAACTAATAATAAAAAGCTCCATTTACTGCGCTAGCTTCACAGCCTATAAGGAAAAACCTACAGTGCATATTAAGCACAGTAAATTATTGAGTTAGAGCCAGAGAGTATTTAGGGAATAACCCATTATTAACGATAATAGCCACTCAATCTGGAGCATAATAAATAATTGTTATGCAAGTATATGGAATTGATTTATCAAAGGAAAAGTTTGATGTTAACTATTTGACCTCAGATGGAAAAGAAAAAAATCTAATTGTAAAAAATGCGATTAAGCCTATTGAAAAGTTTCTCAGTAATTTACCTGCTGATGCTATTCTCTGTGCTGAATATACAGGCATTTATGGAGATCTGCTTGTTTATTTATGTAACCAATTAGACATAGCTATTAGTCTTGTTCCTGGTTATACCATCAGGCATAGCCTTGGATTAGTCAAAGGGAAAACTGACCCTGCTGACGCTAGGAATATTCGAGAATATGGAGAAAGATTTTCTGATAAGCTAGTTTACAAAACATACGATCATGAGGAAGTTGTTGAACTCAAAGAATTACATACCCTCAGAGCTCAACTGGTCAAACTTAGAAAGAGTTTACTGACTAATGAAAGTGGTCGAAAAAATATGCCTATGCAGTGCATCAGCGTTCATTCCCACCTACAACAAGTATTATTAAAAATTGGGCAGGAAATAGAAGACATTGAAGAGGAAATCGCTACGATTATTGCAATTAATAAACCTATGACTGAAAACTACGAGTTAATAACCAGTATAAAGGGCATAGGGCCTGTTATTGCTACAGATTTAATCATTAAAACAGGGAACTTTAAAACTATTGATTCCGCTCGAAAAGCAGCTTCTTATGCTGGTGTATGTCCATTTCCAAACTCATCAGGTAAAATGGTGGGGAAAGCCAAAACAAGTCCCTTTGGTGACAAAAAGCTAAAGACACTCTTGTACATGGGGGCAAGGGCTGCAGTTAAGCATAATAAAGAATACAAACTATATTATCAAAGGAAAGAGTTGGAAGGTAAACCCTATTTTCTAATCATGAATAATGTAGCTAACAAAATGCTTCGAACTGTATATAGTGTAATTAAGAGTAGAGTACCATACAATGAAAATCATTTATGTAATGATCCACGAGAGAAATATGTAACCAGCTCCGAGAAAAATGTGGCTTGAAAATTTGGATTTTAATAGAGTATATGCACTATACATGAATATTACATCCAATCACTTGTATCTTCTACTATTTTTATAATTTGTTTAAATAGTTTAATTTCTTCATCTTTTTCAAAATCTTTGTATTCTATAAACATTTCTTGAGTATTAGACTTATTTAAAATGAGCCATGCAAGCCATGAAGTAAAATATAAATAGGCCTCTCTTGATGAGAGTATTTGGCTCAAAAACAATATACTTAAACTCGCTGCAAAAGTTTTTAATTTTGAGATAATCAAATGAGCCGATTTCTGTAGAATGTCCAAATTCATTACGAATTTTCCTCACCATTGTCAAATCATTATAGGCTAGTGCTGAAATAAAACCCCTCATTGAAATCCTGTTTGAGAAAGTCCCTAATGGTCCATTAAAACTGACCAAATCATCTTTAATTCTTTCTTTACCTACCAATTTATCCCAGAGTAATTTTTCAAGTAGAGAATCAAAATGAGCTGCGGCAAATAATGCACAACCTCTATCTGATTCCTTATTTATCTCCTTCCAAAATGAAGAGAACCCAAATGTACTCATTGAGTATTTATAGTAACCCACTATACAACAAATAAAGACATATTCCTTTCGTGAACCTATACCTACATGGTAGGATAGATACAAATAGCCGGCAACAACACCAACCAGGGCGTATGAATACTCTATAAAACAAAGAATGCCATTCTCAGAAAATGCTGAGAATGGCAAATTAAAGTTGTAATAAATTTCTGAGCTACAAGATATTTATATCCAGCAACTTACTTTTTAATACCCTTCCTGATATCTATTTCCCCAGTGTCATAAATGAATCTGAAAATGTACTGCCCCGATTGCAAATTTTCTGTGTCTATTTCCAATCTGTCGGCTTTATGGCCAAATTCTGAGAATACTAATTGACCAAGAGAATTATAAATTTCCAGCTTGCTCAAATCCTCTGTAACTTCGATACTAAGTAAATCCTCAAAAGGCACAGGGTAAATCAAGATCCCTTTTAAGCCATTATTCTGATCAATTTTTGCATTTTTCAAATGATTGTAAATATCCGAAATATCTGACGAACTCAATTGATTATCATAGAGCCTGACATCATCCAGATTGCCATATAGTTTATAACCGCCTTCGGCGGTTCTTCCCAGGTAAATAGCAGAATTTATCCCGAAATCGGTACGGATGGCACTGCTACTGGTTTCAGCTTCCCCGTTAACATAGAAGTTGCAGGTTCCGGCGGTTCTGTTAACCACCACGGCAAAATGGATCCATGTATAATTGGTATGGTTTCCGGTAGTTGAATAGGCCATCATCGTTGAACTGCCATTCCCGGTATAAAACCTAAACTGTCCGGTTGATCCGTTGATATTCAGGTAAAACCCGTTGAGATTATATGATGTGCCATTGGCTATCAGTGTCCGTAAAGTCGTTCCCGAAAAATAATACCAGCCGGTTATGGTGAATACACTGCCCAGATTGATTGTGCCGCAATTGGCATAACGTTCGGCACCGTTCAGGTTGATGCCATACCCATCGGCACCGGTTACATAAGGCGGAGTTCCATACAGGGTTGCATCATAATTATTATCCGTTTCATCCAACCCGTTCTGTTCAAACTTCCAGTGCGCAATGGGAGTTCCATCATCATCATTATCGGCAATGGTAACCGTAGCTGCAGAAGGCGAACCAACGGTATACCCGGCACCTGTGCCAAGGGTCAGAATAACAGTTTCACTGCCTTCGACTGTAGCGTCGTCAACTGGGGTAATGGTTATGGTCGCTGTTGAACTGCCGCTCGAAATAGTCACACTACCCGTAAGCGTTTGCGTGTAATCAGCCGACGTAGTCGTACCGGTTTTGGTATAATTCACGGTCAGGCTACCCGAAGTTGCTGCTCCCCTTGAAACGGTAAATGTCCCCGTGTCCTGGCCTTGCTCGGCAGCACTGGCATCGGTGGCCGAGATACTCACTGTTGGTGTTGCAGATGATGAATATTCCCTGAGAACAATGGCATTCAGGTAGCCATACGATCCGGTTTCAACGGTTATGCTTGCCCTGATGGTCCCCGACAACGGAACTACATTGGTAAATACGGCTTTATCTGTAGTATTGTCATCAATATCACAAATATCATATTCACTTCCAATGGTTACACGGATTTGTCTTGTTTCTCCCGTAGATACCCTCGAACCATAAAATTCCAGGTAATAATAATGCGAGTTGTTCAGGTTTCGGAACTCAATATCATTTGTCGAGCCTGATGAAAGATACCGGGTAGACATGTTTACAGACGTTGGGTATGGTCCTGCTGAGTACATCCCATTTAAGTTACTTCCGGCCCATGTATCTTCATTAAAGATCGTATAACCCGAAGAATTGCCCAGGCTATCGTTTAGTGAGAGGAATGAGCCTGCACTTTGGCTGGTAAAATCATTCCATTCTGCACCTCCCGCATACGTGTAGTACATATTGATC